>NZ_JBEZMM010000053.1:0-49862 GCF_040652715.1 Streptomyces sp. NPDC048196
GACCCTGTGGGAGAGTAGGACACCGCCGAACAAATTTTGAAAAAGCCTCGTCCCGAGTTGAAGTAATTCAGCTCGGGACGAGGCTTTTTTGCGTTTAGGGTCAGGGTATGCGTTATGACCTGGTCATCTTCGACAACGACGGCGTCCTCGTCGACAGTGAGCCCCTGTCCAACACCATCCTGGCCGGCTATCTCACCGAGCTCGGGCACCCCACGTCGTACGAGGAATCGATACGCGACTACATGGGGTCGGCGATGCACCGTATTCACGACCTCGTCCTGGAGCGGACCGGGCGGCGGTTGCCGGAGGAATTCGACGAGGTTTTTCACGGGCGGGTCTTCGCGGCTTTCGAGCGGGAGCTGCGGCCGGTGCCGGGGGTGACGGACGTCTTGGAGAAGCTGGCCGCGGACGGCATTCCGTACTGCGTGGGTTCCTCCGGGAGTCATGAGCGGATTCGGGTGGGGCACCGGGCGACGGGGCTGGACCGGTGGTTCGCGCCGGAGCGGGTCTTCTCCTCGCAGGACGTGGGGCGGGGGAAGCCGGCACCGGATCTCTTTCTGCATGCGGCGCGGGAGATGGGTGTGGTGCCCGAGCGGTGTGCGGTGATTGAGGACAGTCCGCTGGGGGTGCGGGCGGCGGTTGCCGCGGGGATGGACGTCTACGGGTACACGGCGATGACGCCGGCGGCGAAGCTGGTGGAGGCCGGAGCGACCGCGCTGTTCGGTGGGATGGGGGAGCTGCCGGATCTGCTGTGACGCGGCCTCACCCGCCGGACATACGTCGGAATTGATGGTGTGATCCATCTACCCAGCGGTAGCCGGGAGTTCTACGCTGAGCGGCCATGACGGCCCCTCTGGCACCGGGAGCGCAGCTGCGGCACGGCCGGGTTTCGCTCGCCCTCAGCTTCTTCGTCCAGGGTGCGGTCTTCGCCCTCCTCGTGACACGCATACCGGCGATCCAGGACCGGTACGGGATTTCGGACGGGCTGTTGCCGGTGTTCCTGGCGGCGGTGCCGGTGCTGGCCGGCGTCGGCAGCATCGTCACCGAGCAGCTGGTGAAGCGGGTGCGGCCGAGCCGGGTGCTGCGGTGCGTACAGCCGGTGGTGTGTCTGGCGTTGCTGGCCGTCGGATCGGTCGGGTCGATGGCGCAGGTGGCCGTGGCACTGGCGGCTTTCGGGCTGGCGGTGGGGGCGCTGGACGCCTCGATGAACATGCTCGGGGTGAGCCTGCAGCGCGCGTACGGGCGGAGCATCATGCTCGGCTTCCACGCCGCGTACAGCCTGGGCGGCATCGTGGGGGCGTCGCTGGCCTGGGCGGGAGCGCACTGGAAGCTGTCGCTGGGGCTGCTGTACGGGCCGGTGGTGGCGGTGCTGGTCCCGTTGGCAGTGGTGGTGGGCCGATGGTTCGTGGACCAGCGGGACGTGGCCGGGCCCGGAAAGCCAGAGCCCGTGCAGCCGGTGGAGGCCGGCCCCGGTGCCCCAGGCGCCCCGTCCGTCTCCGTAGCTCCCGCGGCCGCTGCCGCGCCGGTCACTCCCGTCGCGATGCGGCTGCTGTTGCCGTTGTGTCTGGTGATGGCGTTCGCCTATATAGGCGACTCGACGGTGTCCAACTGGAGCGCCAAGTATCTGCAGGACGTCCTGGGGAGTTCCGAGCAGCTCGCCACGGTGCCGTACAACGTCTACATGGTCACCACGCTGCTCGGGCGGGCGGTGGGGGACCTGGGGGTGCGGCGCTTCGGTGCGGTCGCGGTGGTGCGGTGCGGGACGGTGGTGGCGGCGGGCGGCTTCGCGGTGGTGGCCGCGGCGCCGGGGGCCTGGGCGGGCATGGCGGGGTTCACGCTGCTGGGGCTGGGGCTGTGTGTGATCGTGCCGCAGACGTTCGCGGCGGCCGGGCGGTACGCGTACGACAGCCAGGGTGCCGGGGCTTCGGACATGGCCGTCGCGCGGCTGAACATCTTCAATTACGTGGGCTTTCTGATCGGTTCTCCGTTGGTGGGGGCGCTGGGCGACGCCTGGAGCTATCGGGGGGCGATGCTGGTGCCGATGGCGCTTGTGCTGGTGACGCTCGTGTATGCCCGCTCGTTCGGTGCGCCGCGGGCCGGATACGGTGACAGGCATGAGCGGCCGCGCACAGCTGATGTGGGATGAGGCAGTAACGGGCTACAACTTCGGGCCCGGGCACCCGATGGACCCGGTCAGGCTCGCGCTGACCATGCGTCTGGTCGAGGCGTTCGAGCTGGACCGCGGACCGTTGGAGGTGGTCGCGGCCAAGCCGGCCGGGGACTCCACGCTGCGGCTGGTGCACCGCCAGGACTACATCGAGGCGGTCCGCCGGGCGTCGGCGGATCCGGCCGCCGCGGACCTCTCGTACGGGCTGGGGACGGCCGACGATCCGGCGTTCGCGGGGATGCACGAGGTGTCCGCGCTGATCGCCGGGCAGTCGGTCGGCGCGGCCGAGGCGGTCTGGCGCGGTGACGCGGCGCACGCCGTGAACTTCGCCGGCGGGCTGCACCACGGGATGCCGGGCGGCGCGTCCGGATTCTGCATCTACAACGACGCGTCGCTGGCGATCGCCCGGCTGCTGGAGCTGGGCGCCGAGCGGATCGCGTACGTCGATGTGGACGTCCACCACGGCGATGGGGTGCAGGCGGCCTTCTGGGACGATCCGCGGGTCCTGACGATCTCGCTGCACGAGCATCCGCGGACGCTGTTCCCGCAGACCGGCTGGCCGGAGGAGACCGGCGGGGAGGACGCGGCCGGCAGCGCGGTGAACGTGGCGCTGCCCGCCGGGACCGGCGACGAGGGCTGGCTGCGGGCCTTCCACGCCGTGGTGCCGGAGCTGCTGGGTGCGTTCCGCCCGCAGGTGCTGGTGACGCAGCACGGCGCCGACACGCACTTCGAGGACCCGCTGGCGCACCTCGCGGTGAGCCTGGACGCCCAGCGGGCGGTGGCCGAATCCTGTCACTCGCTGGCGCACGAGCACGCGGACGGGCGGTGGGTCGCGCTCGGGGGCGGCGGCTATGCGGTGGTGGACGTGGTGCCGCGCAGCTGGACGCATCTGACGGCGATCGCGGCCGGGCGGCCGATCGAGCCGACCACCGTGGTGCCGGAGTCCTGGCGGCACGAAGTCTTCCGGCGGACGCGCCAGTTGGCGCCGCAGCGGATGACGGACGGCCGGACGCCGCAGTGGCGGGATTTCCTCGACGGCGGTTACGACCCGGCCGACCGGCTGGACCAGGCGGTGCTGGCCACCCGGCGGGCGGTGTTCCCGGCGCACGGTCTGCTGCCGTAGCGGAGGCCGACGGAACGGGGCGGAGCCGGGATGCGCCCGGATGTGTGACTACCCGTCGGTTGGGGCATCGACCGGCCGGCCAACGGGCGAGCATGGACGGCGTGTTGGCCACCGGGGAGCTGCGGGCGCATCTGGTCGGGGCGCGGCTGGCGGGGACGATCGCGACGACCCGGGAGCAGAGCCTGGGGCGCTACCGGCTCTTCGCGGCGCGCGATCCCCGGGTGCTGCTGGGGCTGGACCCCGAGCGGGAGTGGCCGCTCAGCGCACTCCTGCGACTGATGGGACAGAAGTGCGGTGTTTCGGTCGATCCCGCGCACATTTCCGGCCCGGACGTGATCGATCCGGATCGTACGATCGCGGCGCTCGACCGGTTCGCCGACCGGATCGGCGTCGCCGCGGGCCGTGCGGAGCCGGTGCTGCTCGGCACCGGCCACCCGCAGGCGTTACTGGAGTTCTACGCCGGCCTCGCAGACGCCCTCTCGGCGGCGGGCTGCCCCGTCCTCACCCCGGCGTATGGCGTCCGTGTCGACATAGCGACCCGGTTCGGCGTACGCACCCGGGCCCTGGGCTACGTACGGGGAGTCGCGATGTTGCGAGAGACCGGCGTGCGGGGCGCGTCCGGGGCGGGGGGCGTACACACCCATTCGCCGCTGCCGGTACGGACCGTTCTGGCGGCCGCCGCGGACGCCGGAGGGCCGCTTCCGGGGCTGGTGATCGGGGACCACGGATGGGCCTGCGGGGCAGGTCAGCTGGGCATTGAGGCGATCGCACTGGCGGATTCGGACGACCCGGCTCCGTTCGTCGGACAGGCCGAGGGGCGGCTCTCGGAGGTGGTGCCGCTCGACGATGCCGTCCCGGCCGCGTCCTACCGGCCGCTCATGAGGTATGTCCTGGATCGTGTCGGTCTGTCATATTAGGCGGCTGTTCGCTGCTCCTCTTCCCCACTCGCATCACCCGCCCCTAATCTGGGGAGTGAGCGCATAGCGACGAAGAGTCACCGGAGGGGAAGCCGGTGACCGTCTTATGCGGAAGGTGCAGGTGTGTTCATGGCTGCTGACCAGAGGCCTCTGAACGAGGTCGTGTTCCTTACGGTGGCGGAAGTTGCCACGGTGATGCGAGTGTCCAAGATGACCGTGTACCGCTTGGTGCACAGCGGTCATCTGCCCGCGATTCGGGTGGGGAGGTCATTCCGGGTGCCGGAGCAGGCCGTTCACGACTACCTCCGGGAGTCCTACGTGGGGGTGGAATCGGCCTGACGGACACCTCGCCGACCCTCGGATTACGCCGTTCGCCCGGTGCCGGGTAGGCTGGCCCGATGTAGGTAGTGTGGGCTCGGACGCCCCGCACCGAGTGATTCGAAGTGAGCGAGGGTAGTCGTGGGCTCTGTTATCAAGAAGCGGCGCAAGCGGATGGCCAAGAAGAAGCACCGCAAGCTGCTCAAGCGCACCCGTGTTCAGCGTCGTAACAAGAAGTAAGCGACGCTGATCGCGAATTCGCAGCCCCCCATCGCCTTGGTGCGGTCGGGGGCTGCGGCGCGTTGTGGGCCGTATGGACGGTGGTGGGACGGAAATGTCGTCGTGGGCATCCCGTGGTCATCACTGCGCAACACCGACCCGATAGCGTTGACCGCACAGCTGGGCTACGCGCAGGTCGCGGCGGGAAGGTAGGGCTGATCTTGGGCAAGGTCGTGCTCGTCACGGGAGTCGCACGGCAGCTGGGCGGCAGATTCGTCCGCCGGATCCGGCGCGAGCCGGACGTCGACCGGGTGATCGGGGTCGACGCGGTGGCTCCCGAGCACCATCTGGGCGGCGCCGAATTCCTCAGGGCCGACATCCGGCACCCGGCGATCGCCCGGGTCCTGGCCGAAACCGGCGTCGACACCGTGGTCCATATGGATATCAACGGGACGCCGTTGGGCAAGCGCGGCGGCCGCACCTCGGTGAAGGAAACCAACGTCATCGGGACGATGCAGCTGCTGGGCGCCTGCCAGAAGGCCCCGAACGTCGAGCGCGTGGTCATCAAGTCCAGCACCAGCGTCTACGGCTCCGCGCCCCGCGACCCGGCCGTCTTCACCGAGACCACCACCCCGAAGTCGCTGCCCAGCGGAGGCTTCGCCAAGGACATCGTCGAGGTCGAAGGGTATGTCCGCGGCTTCGCGCGGCGCCGGCCCGACGTGGCCGTCTGCATCCTGCGGTTCGCCAACATCCTCGGGCCGTGCGCGGATTCCCCGCTCGCCGAGTACTTCTCGCTGCCCGTCCTGCCCACCGTCCTCGGTTACGACCCGCGGCTGCAGTTCGTCCATGAGGACGACGCCCTCGACGTGCTGCGGATCGCCGCCGCCGCGCCGCGCCGGGGCACGCTCAACAGCGGCACCTTCAACATCGCCGGCGACGGCGTCCTGCTGCTCTCGCAGACCTCCCGGAGGCTCGGCCGGCCCACCCTGCCGCTCTTCCTGCCGACGGTGACCTGGGCCGGCACCGCGCTGCGGTCCGTCGGCATCACGGATTTCTCGCCGGAACAGATCCGGCTGCTCACGCACGGCAGGGTCGTCGAGACGACGCAGATGCGCGAGACACTGGGGTTCCACCCCAAGTACACGACGGCGGAGGCCTTCGCGGAATTCGCCCGCAGCCGCGGACCCGGGCTGCTGCCGCCCGAGTCCCTCGCCCGCACCGTCGACCGGCTCGCCGGCGTGCTCACCGCACGCCGGACCCCGGCCCAGTGAGGAGGTCACCCACCATGGCGGACGCCAAGGTCATTCCCTTCGGCGAGGAGCCCCGGGCGCGCCGGAAGGCCCGGCGGGCCGGGCGCGGCGGGCGCGGTGCCGCGCTGGCGCCCGTACCGGAGGCCCGGACCGAGCACCCGCCGGCGGCACCCCCACAGCCCCGGCCGCGCTCCCTGGACGAGCGGATCGCGGGCGGACTGGCGTTCCTGCGCCGCCGGATCACCGGCGACTACGAGGTCGACGACTTCGGCTACGACGAGGAGCTGACCGACCAGGTCCTGATGTCGCTGCTGCGGCCCTTCGCCGAGAAGTACTTCCGGGTCGAGGTCAAGGGCATCGAGAACATCCCGGCGGACGGCGGGGCGCTGGTCGTCGCCAACCACTCCGGGACGCTGCCGCTGGACGGCCTGATGCTGCAGGTCGCGGTGCACGACAACCACCCGGCGCAGCGTCATCTGCGGCTGCTGGCGGCCGATTTGGTGTTCGTGCTGCCGGTGATAAACGAGCTGGCGCGCAAGGCCGGGCACACCCTGGCCTGTGCGGAGGACGCCCAGCGGCTGCTGGAGCGCGGCGAGATCGTCGGGGTGATGCCGGAGGGCTTCAAGGGCATCGGCAAGCCCTTCGCGGACCGCTACAAGCTGCAGCGCTTCGGGCGGGGCGGCTTCGTGTCGACGGCGCTGAAGGCCGGGGTGCCGATCGTGCCGTGCTCGATCGTGGGCGCCGAGGAGATCTACCCGATGATCGGGAACGCCAAGACCCTGGCGCGGGTGCTGGGGCTGCCGTACTTCCCGATCACGCCGACGTTCCCGTGGCTGGGCCCGCTGGGCGCGGTGCCGCTGCCGACGAAGTGGACGATCCAGTTCGGCGAGCCCATCCCGACCGACGGCTACCCGCCGGAGGCGGCGGACGACCCGATGCTGATGTTCAACCTCACCGACCAGGTGCGCGAAACGATTCAGCACACCCTGTACAAGCTGTTGGTGCAGCGGCGGTCGGTGTTCTTCTGAGCCCCCGCAAGCTGTTGGTGCGGCGGCGTTCGGTGTGCTTCTGAGCTCTTGGCAAGCCGTTGGTGCGGCGGCGTTCGGTGTTCTTCTGACGGGGCCGCAGTGCGGCGGATCGTCGTGTGAGGAGCATCGAACGCCGCCGCACCGGGCGCGGCGTGGCGTTACTTCGGGAGGTCCTGGCCGTCGATGCCCAGGCCGGGCAGCAGGCCCGGGAGCAGCGGGGGCAGGGTGACGTCGGGGTGGCCGCCGGGGTGGCCTCCCGTGCCGTGGCCGGCGTCGTGCGGGGACGGGCTGCCGGACTTGTCCTGCGGGTCGAGCAGACCGCCCGTGTTGCCGCCGAGCAGACCGTCCTCCTGGGACGGGGAGGCCGACGGACGGGGGGCGTGCCGGCCCGCGGAGTGGCCCGTGGCGGCGGAGCCGTGGCCGGAGGGGGCCGGGCGGCTGTCGGAGCCGGAGCCGGTGCCCGCGGAGGCCGGGGTGTTGCGCGGGTGGTTCTTGCCGTCGGGGGCCTGCGGCAGCAGCGAACGGAGCGGACCGACCTCTTGGTCTATGGCGTCGAAGACCGAGCTGACCTGGTCGCGGACGTCCATGAGCTGCACCGGGAGCTTGTCGCGCAGCTGCGACCACGTGCCGCGGTGGGACCGGGTGAAGGAGTTCAGCGCCTGGATCGGGCCGAGCGAGCCGTCCCGCTCGTAGGCCGCGTGCAGCAGGCGGTGCCCCTCGCCCGCGTCGTGCTTCACCCCGGACAGGGCGCGGCGGACCTCGCCGAGCGACTCGTGGTCGAGGTCGGCGGCCCGGGCCCGCTCCAACAGGCGGCGCGCCTCGAACATGCGGGTGGACGCCTGGTCGAGGTAGAGCCGGCCGCGGTCGGAGTCGTCGTCGGCCATGTCGAGCTTGAGGTCCTCCATGCCCCGCTTGAGGCCGTAGAGGCCGTCACCGGGCAGGGCGTCGGAGCTGGCGGCGGCGACCCCGGTGAAGGCTCCGGCCGCGACGCCGACGGTCAGCCCGCCGGCGGCCAGTCCTTTGGAGAGCCGGGAGCGCGGCCGCAGCCGGCCGATCGATTTGTCGGCGCGGTGCGCGCCCTTGTGTTCGCGCTGCTCGGGCACCCTGGCACCCTCGGACGGAGCGCCTTCGGCGAAGGCGGACTCCATCGCGGCGAGGAGCTGGGCGCGCTGGACAGTCTTGACCTCGGCGGCCATCTCCGGCCGTGGAAGCCTCCCGAGACCGTCGGCGACCGCCAACAGCCGTGCCTCGCCCGGCGTCTGTGCCGGATTGTCGACCTGTTCCTCGGCCGCCGCGCCCTTGAGGACCTGCTCCTCCAGGGTCTGGGCGAAGGCGTTGGCCCGCCGGTGCACCGAGACATTCGCGATCACGGGCGGCACCTCCTCTCATCATCCCGCTCGACTCCCCGGACTGGCTTTGACTATCCAGACGGGCCGGACGGTTGCACACCGATGTCCGCGGCCACTCGATCGAGTGAGAGGCAGCGGGCACGGCGTGACCGCATGGAGCCTGCACTCCGCACAACGAGCGGCGCGGCACTCGGGTTACGCACTCACGATGATCTGACCGACCGGGCACGGCCGGTCACCAGGCGTGAGCGTGGTGCGGCGCACGGAGGGGCGGAGAAGCACGGAACGAGGGGGGTGGATCAGCGGGCGTCTTCGGGGAGGAGGCGCGCGAGGGTGCGGACGGCGCGGTACTGGAGGGTCTTGATGGCGCCCTCGTTCTTGCCCATGACGCGGGCGGTCTCGGCGACCGAGAGGCCCTGCAGGAACCGCAGCGTGACGCATTCCTGCTGTTGGGGGTTGAGCTTGCGTACCGCCTCCAGGAGGGCGGCGTTGGAGAGGGACTCGAGGACCGACTCCTCGGGGCTGCGCTCGACCTCGTTTGCGTCGAGCATCTCCCCGGTGGTGACTTCCAGGCGGAAGCGCGAGGACTTGAAGTGGTCGGCGACGAGGTTACGGGCGATGGTCACCAGCCAGGCGCCGAAATCACGGCCCTGCCAGGTGAAGGTGCCGATGCGGCGCAGGGCGCGCAGGAACGTCTCACTGGTGAGGTCCTCGGCCGTGGCGCGGCCGCCGACGCGGTAGTAGATGTAGCGGTAGACGGTGTCGGCGTACTGGTCGTAGAGGCGGCCGAAGGCCTCGGCCTCGCCGGCCTGGGCGCGTTCGACGAGGTCCATCATGCGACGGCTGTCGCTGTCGGCGGGGCGCCGGGCGGTGGTCGTGCCGGCGCCGGCGCGGCGGGTTCTGCCGGCGGCCTTGCCGACCGCAGCGCTCCCGTCGGCCAGGGCGTAGCAGGGTCCGGCGGCGGGGACGGCTGAGGCGAATGCGGGGACGGCGTACGCGGTGGGGACGAAACTGCGCAGGTGGTCGACGAGTGTCGTACGCAGCGTAGCCAGGCCCGAGGCGTCAACCCCGACGTGTGGGTACACGGGACTCCCAGAGGCAGAGCTTCCATCACGTGCAGTGCGGGACCGTTCACTCGTCGTAGGGACGTGTGGGTTCCGGATTGCGTCTGAGGAGAATAACGCTTCGTACAGGCAGCGCTACACCCAGTTGCTCAAATCATCGATTACTTACGGTCTGTGACGGGTTGGTGGCAGATCAAGTATCGAATACTGAGCAACTATTGATCGGAAGGGAACGCAATCTGCCTGGTTGGAAGGCGTGTTGTGGTTGTCCCGCGGCGAGGGGACTGACCGGGAGCCCGTGGGGGTAGGGAGTGTGGATGGCCCGCCGCGCCGACGGGCGATCAGTCCTGGTCAGCGGCGGCGGCGCTGGAGTGCGACCGCGGCCGCGGCGCCGCCCGCGAGGGCGCCCACTCCGGCCGCCGCGGGGATGCCGATCTTGGCCGCCTTGCGGCCGGTGCGGTAATCGCGCAGCCGCCATCCGTGTGCCCGGGCGTGCTTGCGCAGTCGGCTGTCCGGGTTGATGGCGTACGGGTGACCGACCAGCGACAGCATCGGGATGTCGTTGGCGGAGTCGCTGTAGGCGGCGCAGTGCGACAGGTCCAGTCCCTCGGCGGCGGCCAGCGCGCGGACCGCCTCGGCCTTGGCCGGGCCGTGCAGCGGCTCGCCGACCAGCTTGCCCGTGTAGATCCCGCCCACGGACTCGGCGACGGTGCCCAGCGCGCCGGTCAGGCCCAGCCGGCGGGCGATGATCGTCGCGGTCTCCACCGGGGCGGCGGTCACCAGCCAGACCTTCTGGCCGGCGTCGAGGTGCGCCTGGGCCAGGGCGCGGGTGCCGGGCCAGACGCGTTCGGCCATGTACTCGTCGTAGATCTCCTCGCCGATGGACATCAGCTCGGAGACGCGGTGGCCCTGGACGATGGACAGCGCGCTGTTGCGGACGTCCGCCATGTGCTCGGGGTTCTCCGAGCCGGCCAGCCGGAAGTAGATCTGCTGCCAGGCGAAACGGGCCAGGTCGCGCTTGTGGAAGAAGTGCCGCTTGTACAGGCCGCGGCCGAAGTGGAACAGCGCGGCGCCCTGCATGACGGTGTTGTCGAGGTCGAAGAAGGCGGCGGCCGCGGTGTCCCCGACGACCGGGAATTCCGGTTCGGCCGGGGCCTCCTCGACGGCCTGGGCCTCCTCGACCTCCTGCGAGGTCTTCCGGGCGGCCTCGGCGGCGGCCTCGCCGGCCAGCACGCTGCGGGCGGTGGCGGGGCGTCGGCGGCGGGGGATCCAGCCCAGGTCGAAGAGCGCCCCGGAGGGCATCCAGCCGGATCGGCGAGCGGGCGAGGGGCGGGCGGCCATGGCGCTAGCGTAGCCAGTTTGTTCGGTGCTTCCGGTTACGGGCGCGTGTCCGGTGGGCCGGGAGCCGTCGACGGTCGCATTACGGCCGACTCGCGGGCGGGCCCGGCCGCCCCGTGGCGGCTCAGGCGCCCAGGGCGGTCCGCAGCCGCTGCGGGTCGACGCGCCAGAAGTCGTGCTGGGCGCCGTCGATCAGGACGACCGGAATCTGCTCCCAGTACTTGCGGTGCAGTTCGGCGTCCTCGGTGATGTCCTTCTTCTCCCAGGACGCTCCGGTCTCGGCGCAGATCTTCTCGATCACCGCCTGGGCGTCGTCGCAGAGGTGGCAGCCGGGCTTGCCGACGAGGGTGACCAGCCGGTCGGCGGGGCGCTTGCGGGGGCTGCGGCTGAACAAGGGGGCCATGGAGCCATTGTGCCGGGTCGGCGGGGAAGCGAGGGGGCGGCGGGACGGGCGCCGGGCGGGCCCGGGTCGCTTACCATCGATGGACGATTTGTAGGTTTCCGGGGGGATAGCGACAAGGAGTGCACGCGCGTGTCCCCGTCGGTGCTGCCGTGGTGTGCGGGCGGCGCGAGTGAACGGTGTGACGTGGGAGTTGGTTCCACGGAGGGCCGGAAAGGGCGCGTGACCCCCATCACTTTGGCCGGACAAAGCGGACACCATCTTTGTGCACGCGTTCACAAAGACATAGCCTGCAGGAGACAGGGCGGTCGGGTTCCATACGGTCGCCCGCAGCCCCGCTCTACCCGCAGGAGCACCGTGGCAACTGGCCGAACTCACCGACCGGCGACCCGAAGCCGAGGCATCCCCGAGGCCACCGTCGCCCGGCTTCCGTTGTATCTGCGCGCACTGACCGCGCTCTCCGAGCGCTCGGTGCCCACGGTCTCGTCCGAGGAGCTCGCGGCCGCGGCGGGGGTCAACTCCGCCAAGCTCCGCAAGGACTTCTCCTACCTCGGCTCCTACGGGACCCGCGGCGTGGGCTACGACGTGGAGTACCTCGTCTACCAGATCTCGCGCGAGCTGGGCCTGACCCAGGACTGGCCGGTCGTCATCGTCGGTATCGGTAACCTCGGCGCCGCCCTCGCCAACTACGGCGGCTTCGCCTCCCGCGGCTTCCGCGTCGCCGCGCTGATCGACGCGGACCCGGCCATGGCCGGCAAGCCGGTCGCCGGCATCGCGGTCCAGCACACCGACGAGCTGGAGCACATCATCGAGAGCAACGGCGTCTCGATCGGCGTGATCGCCACGCCGGCCGGCGCCGCCCAGCAGGTCTGCGACCGCCTGGTCGCGGCCGGCGTCACCTCGATCCTCAACTTCGCCCCGACCGTGCTGACCGTCCCCGACGGGGTCGACGTCCGCAAGGTCGACCTGTCGATAGAACTGCAGATCCTCGCCTTCCACGAGCAGCGCAAGGCCGGCGAGGAAACCCCCGAGGGCGGCGCCCCGGCCACCTCCGGCCGTGCCGCCGCCGTCGCGGCCGCGGCCGAAGCCGCCGCCGCGGCCGACCGCAAGGGACCTGACGGGGACGTGCCCGCCGTGATGCCGGCATGAGCGAGCGCAGCGAGCGAATCATCGAAGGGTGCGTCACGGGCGAAGGCCGTGCCTCGCGAAGCGAGGTGCGAGCATGAGCCTTCTCGTCGTCGGACTGAGCCACCGCAGTGCGCCGGTGAGCGTGCTGGAGCGGGCCGCGCTCGACCCCGAGGCGCGCGGCAAGCTGCTGCAGGACGCGGTGTCGGCCGAGCCGGTCACCGAGTCCGCGGTGCTGTCCACCTGCAACCGCATCGAGCTCTACGCCGACGTGGACAAGTTCCACGCCGGTGTCGCCGAGCTGTCCACCCTCCTGGCCCGCCACAGCGGCGTCGACCTGGAGGAGCTGACCCCCTACCTCTACGTCCACTACGAGGACCGCGCCGTCCACCACCTCTTCTCGGTGGCCTGCGGCCTGGACTCGATGGTCGTCGGCGAGGGCCAGATCCTCGGGCAGATCAAGGACGCGCTGGCCGTCGCGCAGGAACAGCACACCGCCGGGCGGCTGCTCAACGACCTCTTCCAGCAGGCCCTGCGGGTCGGCAAGCGGGCCCACAGCGAGACCGGCATCGACAAGGCCGGCCAGTCGCTGGTCACCTTCGGCCTGGAGCAGCTGGCGGCCGGCCGGGACGTCGAGGGCTGGGCGCACGGCAAGCGCGCGCTGGTCATCGGCGCCGGCTCGATGTCGTCGCTGGCCGCCACCACCCTCGTCCGCAACGGCATCGGCGAGCTGGCCGTCGCCAACCGCACCGTCGCGCGCGCCGAGCGGCTGGTGGCCATCCTCACCGAACCCGGCGGGCCCGGCGCGGCAGGCGGCCTGACCGCCCGCGCGGTGGCGATGTCCGGCGTCGAGGACGAGCTCGCGCTCGCCGACATCGTGGTGTCCTGTACCGGCGCGACCGGCCTGGTCCTCACGGGCGGGACGGTCGCCGCCGCCCGCGCCGGCCGCACCGCACCGCTGGCGCTGCTCGACCTCGCCATGCCGCGCGACATCGACGCCGCGGTCCACCGCATCGAGGGCGCCCACCTCGTCGACATCGAGTCGCTCGCCGACGCCTCCGCGGACGCCCCGATGGCGGCCGACGTGGACAAGGTGCGCGGCATCGTCTCCGACGAGGTCGCCGCCTTCGGCGCCGCCCAGCGGGCCGCGCACATCACCCCCACCGTGGTCGCCCTGCGCACCATGGCCGCGGACGTCGTCACGAGCGAGATCGCCCGGCTCGACGGCCGCCTCCCCGACCTGGACGACAAGCAGCGCGCCGAGATCACCCAGACCGTGCGCCGCGTCGTCGACAAGCTCCTGCACGCGCCCACCGTGCGGGTCAAGCAGCTCGCCAGCGAACCCGGCGGCGCCGGGTACGCGGACGCGCTGCGCGAACTCTTCGATCTCGACCCCCAGACTGTCGCCGCCGTCAGCCGGGCCGATACCCGCGGCGGCAGTCATGAAGCACGGGAGCGGGCATGAAAGACAGCACCAACAGACCACTGCGGCTGGGCACCCGCCGCAGTGCGCTCGCCATGGCCCAGTCCGGGCAGGTCGCCGAGGCGGTGCGCGAGCTCACCGGCCGGCCCGTCGAACTGGTGGAGATCACCACGTACGGCGACACCTCCCGCGAGCACCTCGCGCAGATCGGCGGCACCGGCGTGTTCGTCTCCGCGCTGCGCGACGCGCTGCTCGACGGGGACATCGACTTCGCCGTCCACTCGCTCAAGGACCTGCCCACCACGCAGCCCGAGTCGCTCGCCCTGGCCGCGATCCCCGTACGGGAAGACCCCCGTGACGCGCTGATCGCCCGGGGCCGGCTCACCTTCGAGGAGCTCACCGCCGACCCGGACCGCGTCGCCCGCATCGGCACCGGCTCCCCCCGGCGGATGGCGCAGCTCAACGCGTGGGCCCGCGCGCTGGGCCGGCACATCGAGACGGTGCCGATACGCGGGAACATCGACACCCGCATCGGTTTCGTCGAGAAGGGCGAACTGGACGCCGTCGTGCTGGCCGCGGCCGGTCTCACCCGTATCGGCCGGATCGACGAGGCGGCGCAACTGCTGTCGCCCGACGTGGTTCTGCCCGCCCCCGGCCAGGGGGCACTGGCGATCGAGTGCAGGGCGGGGCACACCGCCCAAGACGCTGCCCTCGTCGCCACGCTCGCCGAGCTCGACGACCCGGACACCCGGGCCGCCGTGACCGCCGAGCGATCCCTGCTCGCCGCCCTGGAGGCCGGCTGCTCCGCACCCGTCGGGGCGCTGGCCGACCTTTCCCCAAGCTCTCGACTTCGCTCGAGCAGGGGAGGCCCCAAGGCCGACGAGCAGGCTGTCACCGAATTGCATCTGCGTGGTGTCGTCGGCACGACCGACGGCAGCACGCTGGTGCACTTGTCCACCACCGGGCACGTACCCGCCTCTCCCGACGAGACGTCGGTCCCGCAGCAGCTGGGCCGCGAACTCGCCGCCGAGATGCTCGCCAAGGGTGCGGCCGGTCTTATGGGGGAGCGAGCACTTTGAACCCCACCGCCCCGAACCACTCCACCTCCGGTCAGGTCACCTTCCTGGGTGCCGGGCCGGGTGACCCGGGTCTGCTGACGCTGCGTGCCGTGGAGGCGCTGGCCTCCGCGGACGTACTGATCGCCGACCCGCAGGTGCTCGACGTCGTGCGTGTACATACGCGCGCGCAGGTGGACACACCACTGCAGGCGTCAGCTGACGAGGCGTCAATCCCCGCCGACATCCCCACCCTTAGGGACGCCGCCAATCTTGTCATGGCGGCCGCCCGGGCGGGCAAGCGGGTCGTCCGGGCGGTCACCGGCGACCCCGGTCTGGACGGGAACGTCGCCGAGGAGATGCTGGCCTGCGCCGCAGAGGGAATCGTCTTCGAGGTCGTGCCCGGCATCGCCGCAGCCGTCGGCGTGCCCGCGTACGCCGGTGTGCCGCTGCGCGACGCCGAGGGCACCGACGTGCGCTTCGTCGACGCCCGCAGCGCCGATGACCGCTGCTGGTCGGAGCTGGGCACCAGCGACGCCACCGCGGTCGTCTCCACCTCCCTCGACGCGGTGGCCGCGGCCGCCGGCGAGCTGGTCACCGCGGGCCGCAAGCCCGACACCCCGATGACCGTCACCGTCGCCGGCACCACCACCCGCCAGCGCACCTGGACCGCCACCCTCGGGTCGGTCGCCCAGGTGCTCAAGGCCGCCAAGGTGCTGCCGTCGCCGGACGGCGGCCAGCCGGTCATAGCCGTGGTCGGTGAGCGCAGTGCCGCCGCGCAGCGCGACCGGCTCTCGTGGTTCGAGTCCAAGCCGCTGTTCGGCTGGCGGGTGCTCGTACCGCGGACGAAGGAGCAGGCCGCGTCGCTCTCCGACCAGCTCGTCTCGTACGGCGCGGTGCCGCACGAGGTCCCGACCATCGCCGTCGAACCGCCGCGCACCCCGCAGCAGATGGAGCGCGCGGTCAAGGGCCTGGTCACCGGCCGCTACGAGTGGATCGCCTTCACGTCGGTCAACGCCGTCAAGGCCGTCCGTGAGAAGTTCGAGGAGTACGGGCTCGACGCCCGGGCCTTCGCGGGCATCAAGGTCGCCGCGGTGGGCGAGCAGACCGCCAAGGCGCTGGTCGCCTTCGGCGTGAAGCCCGACCTGGTCCCGTCCGGCGAGCAGTCCGCCGCCGGTCTGCTGGAGGACTGGCCGCCGTACGACCCCGTCTTCGACCCGATCGACCGGGTCTTCCTGCCCCGGGCCGACATCGCCACCGAGACCCTGGTGGCCGGCCTGATCGAGCTGGGCTGGGAGGTCGACGACGTCACCGCCTACCGGACCGTGCGGGCCTCGCCGCCGCCGGCCGAGACCCGCGAGGCGATCAAGGGCGGCGGCTTCGACGCCGTGCTCTTCACCTCCTCGTCGACCGTGCGGAACCTCGTCGGCATCGCCGGCAAGCCGCACAACGTGACCGTGATCGCCTGCATCGGCCCGGCCACCGCCAAGACGGCCGAGGAGCACGGGCTGCGCGTCGACGTGATGTCGCCGGAGCCGTCCGTGCACAAGCTGGCCGAGGCGCTCGCGGACTTCGGCGCGGCGCGCCGGGACGCCGCGATCGAGGCCGGCGACCCGGTCACCCGCCCCAGCGAGCGCCGGCCGGGCTCCCGCCGCCGGGCCCGCAGCTGACGGCGGTACGTCAGCGCTACGGCGGCGGACCGCAGCGGTCCGACAGCGTTTCGCGCCCCGCACCCGGTGATCCGGGCGCGGGGCGCGGCGCGTTGGGGCCCGGGAGGGGTGCCCCGGGCGCCGGGCGGCTGCCGACGATGCGTCGGCAAAGGCGGGTGCGGGGCGGGCGTAGCGTGGTGGCATGACGAAGTACGGAAGCTTCCCCGGTGCGCGGCCGCGGCGGCTGCGCACCACCCCGGCGATGCGCCGGATGGTCGCCGAGTACCGGCTGCACCCGGCCGACTTGATCCTCCCGGCGTTCGTCCGGGAGGGCATCGGTGAGCCGGCGCCGATCTCCGCGATGCCGGGCGTCGTCCAGCACACCCGCGACACCCTCCGCAAGGCCGCCGTCGAGGCGGTGGAGGCGGGGGTCGCCGGGATCATGCTGTTCGGCGTGCCGCTGGACGAGAAGAAGGACGCCGCGGGCACCGCCGGCACCGACCCCGACGGCATCCTGCAGGTCGCCATCCGGGACGTCCGCGCGGAGGTCGGCGACGACCTGGTGATCATGTCGGACCTGTGCCTGGACGAGTACACCGACCACGGCCACTGCGGTGTCCTGGACGCCGCCGGGCGGGTCGACAACGACGCGACGCTGGAGCGCTACGCGGAGATGGCGCAGGTCCAGGCCGACGCGGGCGTCCACGTCGTGGGTCCCAGCGGCATGATGGACGGGCAGGTCGGAGTGATCCGGGACGCCCTGGACCAGACCGGCCACGAGGACGTGTCGATCCTCGCCTACACGGCGAAGTACTCCTCGGCGTTCTACGGCCCGTTCCGCGAGGCGGTGGGCTCGTCGCTGAAGGGCGACCGCAAGACGTACCAGCAGGACCCGGGCAATCTCCGCGAGTCGCTGCGCGAGCTGGCGCTCGACCTGGACGAGGGCGCCGACATGGTCATGGTCAAGCCGGCGCTGCCCTACCTGGACGTACTGGCGAAGTTCGCCGACGCGGTGGACGTGCCGGTGGCCGCGTACCAGATCTCCGGTGAGTACGCGATGGTCGAGGCGGCCGCCGAGAAGGGCTGGATCGACCGCGACAGGGCGATCCTGGAGACCCTGACGGGCATCAAGCGGGCCGGCGCGAACATGATCCTCACGTATTGGGCGACGGAGGTCGCGCGGGGGCTGTGAGGCGGCATCGCGGCTTGCCGTGACCTTTGTCTGACTTGTCAGGTTTTGAGCGCCGTACGCGGGGCACGGACTCGATGACGAAGACCGCGACTGAGCGAGGAGCGGGTCACCGTGACTGCCAAGGACACCATGCGGGCCAAGGGCGCCCAGGTCATCGGCACCATGAAGGAGGTCGTCGGCAAGGCGACCCACAACCGCAAGCTGCAGGCCGAAGGCAAGGCCGAGAAGGCGGCCGGGCACGGGCTGGACGCGAAGGAGAAGGCGACGCACCGGTTGCGGAGGCATTGACCGCCCACGTACTCGGCTGCAGCGCCGTGGGGATGAACGCTGAGCGGGGGTGCACGTGAGCGATCACGTGCACCCCCGCTTCCGGTCTCGCCCGGCCAGGTGAGGCGGTGCCTCAGAGGCGCTCGGGCGTGCGGATGCCCAGCAGTGCCATGCCCTGGTGGAGGGTGCGGGCCGTCAGGTCGCAGAGGAAGAGGCGGTTGGCCACCTGGTCGGCGCCGGCCTCGGCCTTCAGGACCGGGCACTGGTCGTAGAAGGTCGTGAACAGCGAGGCGAGGCCGTAGAGGTACGCGGCGACCTTGTGGGGCTCGTACGACGCGGCCGCCTCGATGACGGTCTCGCCGAACTGGTCGAGGTGCAGGCCCAGCGCCCGCTCCGCGGGAGCCAGTGCCAGCTCCGGGTGCGCCTCGGGACGTGCGTCGCCGGCCTTGCGGAAGATCGAGCGGATCCGGGCGTAGGCGTACTGGAGGTAGACGGACGTGTCGCCGTTGAGCGACACCATCTGGTCCAGGTCGAACTTGTAGTCCCGGCTCGGCGACGTCGACAGGTCCGCGTACTTCACCGCGCCGATGCCCACCTGGGCGCCGTTCTCGGTGATCTCCTGTTCGGTCAGGCCGATCGGCGCGCCCTTCTCCCGCACCACCGCCGTCGCCCGCTCGGCCGCCTCGTCGAGGAGGTCCTCCAGGCGGACCGTCTCGCCCGCGCGGGTCTTGAACGGCTTGCCGTCCGCGCCCAGCACCGTGCCGTAGCCCATGTTGTGCGCGGTGACGCCGTCGTTCAGCCAGCCCGCCCGGCGGGCAGTCTCGAAGACCATCCGGAAGTGGAGGGACTGGCGGACGTCGACGACGTAGAGCAGCGTCGTCGCCTGCAGGTCGAAGACGCGGTTGCGGATCGCGGAGAGGTCGGAGGCCGCGTAGCCGAAGCCGCCGTCCGCCTTCTGCACGATCAGCGGCACCGGCTGGTCGTCCTTGCCGCGGATCTCGTCGAAGAAGACGACGAGGGCGCCCTCGGAGCGGACGGCCACGCCCGACTCCTCCAGGAGACGGGCCGTCTCGGCCATCATGTCGTTGTACGCGGACTCGCCGACGATCTCGTCGTCGCGGATCTCCATGTCCAGCTTCTCGAAGACCGAGTAGAAGTAGACCTTCGACTCGTCCACGAACCGCTGCCACAGGTCGAGGGTCTCCTTGTCGCCGGACTGGAGGGCGACGACGCGCTTGCGGGCCCGCTCCTTGAACTCCTCGTCGGAGTCGAAGACCGCGCGCGACGCCTTGTAGACCCGGTTGAGGTTGCTCATCGCCTGCTCGCCGTCGACGTCGGCCGCCGGGGCCAGCTCGCCGGGGTTCTCGATCAGGTACTGGATGAGCATGCCGAACTGGGTGCCCCAGTCGCCGATGTGGTGCCGGCCGATCGTCCGCTCGCCGGTGAAGTCCAGCATGTGGCGCAGCGCGTCGCCGATGACCGCCGAGCGCAGGTGCCCGACGTGCATCTCCTTCGCGACGTTCGGCTGGGCGTAGTCGATGACCGTGAGGCCCGGCTTGTCCTTCAGGGGCACGCCGAGCCGGTCGCCGTCGGCGGCGCGGGCGGCGAGCGTCTCGGTGATCGCCCGGTCGGTGATCGTGATGTTCAAGAAGCCCGGTCCGGAGACCTCGACGTCCTTGAGGAGGTCGCTCTCGCCGAGCGCGTCGACGACCTTGGTGGCCAGCTCCCGCGGGTTGCCCTTCAGCTTCTTGGCCAGTGCCAGCAGGCCGTTGGCCTGGAAGTCGGCCCGGTCGCTACGTCGCAGCAGCGGGTCCGCGGCGCCGGCCTCCGGCAGGGCTGCCGAGAGGGCGTCCGCGAGGCGCTGGTGGACCGAAGCTGCGAGGGAAGGGACCGAGGCCATGAAGCTGCGCTCTCTTCTAGACGAAGGTGTCTTTGAAGGGGAAAGGGTTTGCCACTGAGTATCCCATGCCGTTACCACTGAATTTCCGGACGGTGGGCGTCTGGGACAATGGCACCGTCAGGCTTTTGTGCGTCGCACGCGCAAGACGGCGCAATCGAGGAAGCACCAGGAAGAGGAAGGGCCGATCGTGGCTCAGCAGAGCACCGAGACCGACTGGGTCTCCAGGTTCGCGGACGAGGTCATTGCCGAGGCGGAGCGCCGCGCCGCCGGCAAACTGGCGTCGGGTGCTGCCGCACCGGTCATCGTCTGCGCCTCGGGCCTGAGTCCCTCCGGCCCGATCCACCTCGGCAACCTCCGCGAGGTCATGACCCCGCACCTGGTCGCCGACGAGATCCGCCGTCGTGGCCACGAGGTCCGGCACCTCATCTCCTGGGACGACTACGACCGGTACCGCAAGGTCCCGGAGGGCGTCGAGGGCGTCGACAAGTCCTGGGCCGAGCACATCGGCAAGCCGCTGACCTCGGTTCCGGCGCCGGCCGGCTCGGCGTACCCGAACTGGGCGGAGCACTTCAAGGCCGCCATGACCGAGGCGCTCGCCGAGCTGGGCGTCGAGTACGACGGCATCAGCCAGACCGAGCAGTACACCTCCGGCGTGTACCGCGACCAGGTCCTGCACGCGATGAAGCACCGCGCGGACATCGACGCGATCCTCGCCCAGTACCGCACCAAGAAGGCCCCCGCGAAGAAGTCCCAGAAGCCCGTCGACGAGGCGGAGCTGGAGGCGGCCGAGGGGTCGGGTGCGGCCAGCGAGGACGACGGCAGCGGCGGTTCGGCGGGCTACTTCCCGTACAAGCCGTACTGCGGGCAGTGCGAGAAGGACCTCACCACCGTCACCTCGTACGACGACGAGACCACCGAGCTGACCTACACCTGCACCGCCTGCGGCTTCGGGGAAACGGTCCGGCTGAGCGAGTTCCACCGCGGCAAGCTGGTCTGGAAGGTCGACTGGCCGATGCGCTGGGCGTACGAGGGCGTGATCTTCGAGCCGTCCGGTGTCGACCACTCCTCGCCCGGCTCGTCGTTCGTCGTCGGCGGGCAGATCGTCCGGGAGATCTTCGACGGCGCCCAGCCGATCGGCCCGATGTACGCCTTCGTCGGCATCAGCGGCATGGCCAAGATGTCCTCGTCGCGCGGTGGCGTGCCGACCCCGGGCGACGCGCTGCAGATCATGGAGGCGCCGCTGCTGCGCTGGCTGTACGCCCGCCGCAAGCCCAACCAGTCCTTCAAGATCGCCTTCGACCAGGAGATCCAGCGGCTCTACGACGAGTGGGACAAGCTGGAGGGCAAGGTCGCCGACGGCACCGCGCTGCCCGCCGACGCGGCCGCCCACTCCCGGGCGGTCCGCACCGCCGCCGGCGAGCTGCCCCGCACGCCCCGCCCGCTGCCGTACCGCACGCTCGCCTCCGTCGCGGACATCACCGCCGGCCACGACGAGCAGACCCTGCGGATCCTCGGCGAGCTCGACCCGGCCAACCCCGTCACGTCCCTGGACGAGACCCGGCCCCGGCTCGACAAGGCCGAGCACTGGATCAACACCCAGGTCCCGGCCGACCAGCGCACCATCGTGCGCGACGAGCCGGACGCCGAGCTGCTGGCCTCGCTGGACGACCAGGGCCGCGAATCGCTGCGGCTGCTGCTCGACGGCCTCGACGAGCACTGGTCGCTGGACGGCCTGACCACGCTCGTCTACGGCGTGCCCAAGGTCCAGGCGGGCCTGGCCCCGGACGCCAAGCCGACGCCCGAGCTGAAGGTCGCCCAGCGCGCCTTCTTCGCGCTGCTCTACCACCTGCTGGTCGGCCGGGACACCGGGCCGCGGCTGCCCACGCTGCTGCTGGCGGTCGGCGCCGACCGGGTGCGCAAGCTGCTGGGCGGCTGATGGTGGCTGACGGCGGCGACCGGGTGCAAGCCGCTCGGCGGCCGGCCGGCGCGGCCGACGGCGCCGCCGACTGGTCGTAGACGCCGCGCGGGCTCTGCGACTCAAGGGTGAGAACGGGTTCGGCCCCGGCGAGGAGGATCCCCGGGGCCGAACCCGTCACGCTGGAGCCATGAGGGGAATCATCGGCTTCATCGCCATGCTGCAAGGAGCGCTCGGCTTCATCGGCAAGACGTTCTTCGACGGTGCCTGGGGGCTGCTGGCCCACTGGTTCGACCTGCCGTCGGTCGCCTACCTCGGCCTGTTCCTGGCCGGCGCGGCGCTGGCCGTATGGGGCGACACGGACAAGAAGCGGAAGGCGGAGCGGGTGTAGCGGGTGTAGGGGCGGGCGGGCTGCCTCACGGGTCCACGGGCCCACGCGAGGTGCTCGCCCCGGGCGCGTTACGCGATGTGCTCGTCCATCAGCTCGGCGTTGAGGCGGTCGGTGAACTGGTCCATGTAGCGGTTCAGTTCGCGCGACCGCAGCCGGATCCCGTACTGCGCCTCCATGTTGGCCGCGAACGCGCCCGGTGTCGGCATGCCCTCGCCTTCGATGGAGCGCCGGAAGACCTGGTAGACGTCCTCGTCGTGGGGGACAGCGGCCGGGACCTCGGCGGGCTGCGGGTCCGCCTCCGCGACGCCCTTGCCGAGCGGACGCGTTCCGCCTGCCCCGTTCGGCACCGGGACCTGCGGCGCCGGCTCGGGCTCCGGCGCGCGCGGCGCCGGTACCGGGACCTGCTCGCCCGTCGTCACCCGTTGCTGCTCGTCGTACGCGGGCTGGGCCTCCGGTTCCCGGTCCGGGTCCGGGATATACGTCGGGTCGTAGTCGCCCTGGTACGCCACCTGCGGCGACGCCGCGAACCACTGGTTGGGCAGCTGCTCGTCGGGCAGCGGCTCGGTGGGCAGCTGCCCGGCCGGCTCCTGGGCACGCGGCTGCAGAGCGGGCTTCACCGACTGCTGCGTCGCCGGCAGCAGCTGTGGCTCGATGCCCGCCGCGGCGAGCCCCGCGGGAGCGGTCTCCGCCAGCGGCACCCCGTACCGCGCGAGCCGCAGCGGCATCAGGGACTCCACCGGAGCCTTGCGGCGCCAGGCACGGCCGAAGCGCGACCGCAGGCGCGCCTGGTAGACCAGCCGTTCCTGCTCCAGCTTGATCACCGCGTCGTACGACCGTAGTTCCCACAGCTTCATCCGCCGCCACAGCAGGAAGGTCGGGATCGGCGACAGCAGCCACCGGGTGATGCGCACGCCCTCCATGTGCTTGTCCGCCGTGATGTCGGCGATGCGGCCGATCGCGTGCCGGGCGGCCTCGACGGCGACCACGAACAGGACCGGGATCACCGCGTGCATGCCTACGCCCAGCGGGTCGGGCCAGGCCGCCGCGCCGTTGAAGGCGATCGTCGCCGCCGTCAGCAGCCAGGCGGTCTGCCGCAGCAGCGGGAACGGGATGCGGATCCAGGTGAGGAGGAGGTCCAGGGAGAGCAGGACACAGATCCCGGCGTCGATGCCGATCGGGAACACGTAGGAGAAGTTCCCGAAGCCCTTCTTGATGGCCAACTCACGGACCGCCGAGTAGGAGCCCGTGAAGCCGATGCCTGCGATCACTGCCGCACCGGCGACGACCACACCGATGAGGATGCGGTGGGTACGAGTCAACTGCGCCGTCTTCGTCGCGGACACCCGCGGTCCCTCCCCGGCTCGGCGAAATGGCGCGCCTAGCCTGGCACACCGCCCGCCGCGCCCCGCCGGGAGGTGCCCGGAGGGGCGGGGCAGGCCGGCGGGGGCGAGCCGGCGGGGGACGTCAGACCGCCGTCAGGCGCGCGTCAGATCGGCATCCGAATCGGCCACCCGCATCGGCGTCCGATCGGCATCCGATCGACCTCAGTGGTTCGCCTTGAGGGCGGTGGCGACCGCTTCCTTCGCGGCGGCCTGGGCCTTCTTCAGCAGGTCGGCGCCCTTCGGGGTGTCGGCGCCGGCCAGGCCCGCGCCGTTGTAGTTGATCGTCACGACGATGTTGGAGGCGCGGGCGACGATCGTGGTGTTCTTGAAGTCGTTGCCCTCCTTCTTCACGTCGTAGGTGATCGCGGTGGCCTCGTCGCCGGTGCCGCCGGTCGGGGCGGCCTTGAGCTTCTTGGCGCCCTTGGCGGCCTTCGCGTCGCTGACCTGCTTGGCGTAGAAGTCGGTGGCGCGCTTCTCGCCGGAGCCGATGCCCGGGTCCGAGTCGTAGCGCTGGTAGCCGATGTCCAGCCAGCGGAACTGGGTGCCGTCGACGCCCTGCTCGTCGGAGCTGTTCCAGGAGCAGGTGCCGTGCGAGGCGTTGTCCGTGGACTGGCCCTGGTCCCCGGCGGCGTCCTTCACCTTGGGCAGCAGCTTCTTGATGGTGTCCTTGGAGAACGCCGAGCAGGGGTTCGGCAGCTTCTTGTACTTCGCGGGCTCCACGGTCGGCGACGGCTGGGCGGAGCGGCTGGGCGCGGCGGAGGAGGCGTCACCAGAACCGGAGTCCGAGCTGCCGCTGTCCGAGCCGGAGCAGCCGGCGACGAGCAGCACCGGTACTGCTGCGCAGGTGAGGAGGCTGGCGAGGCGCTTGGCTGAACGGTGCATGGTTCCTTCGCTGTTCGTCGTCGTGCGTCGGCGTCGTGTTGTCGGCGTCGTGCGGCGTTCGGCGTGGTCGGTCGTCGTGCGTCGTCGGTTCGCTAGAGGGCACGGTACGCGGCGCGGCGAGGTGGGTGCCCGTTTCGTACCGGTCAGCACAAGGAGCGAAACGGGCATACGACTCGGTCCGGACGATCAGCCCGAGTCGCTCAACTCGGGCTATTCGGCGAGGCGGTCGGCCAGCTCATCGGCCAGCGAACGGGCCTTGTCCTGCAGTTCCTGGCTCTCCGGCAACATCGACTTGTCCGTGGACCACTGGTCGTAGGTGATCGTCACGATCACGTTCGACGTGCGAAAGACCACAGTGACGTCGCGGTGCACACCGGAGTCCGCGGTGATCAACTTGTCGTTGAGGAACGCCGCGTCCGCCAGGCCGTCGAGCACCCGCGGCGCGGTGGAGGCGCCGGCGCCCGCACTCGGGTCCGTGGTCGGCGGCGTGGTCGAGGCCGTGCTCTTGTCCCCGCTCGCGTCCCCGCCCGGGCTCGCGCTCGGGTTCGCGCTCGCATCGGTGCCGGGCTTGCCCGAGGCGCTGGCCTTTCCGGCGGGGGCCTCGGTGGAATTCTTCCCTGCGGCGGCCGCCCCGCCCTTCGCACCCCCTGTGCTCTTTGTGTCCTTTGTGCCCTTCGTGCTCTTCGACGGGGGAGCGGTGGGGGAGGAGCCGGTGCCGTCGCCGGACGGGATCTTTGCGGCCAGTTCCTTGCTGTCGTAGATCCCCTGCGCCTTGTCGTCATCGCTGACGGCGGCGTCGTACGAGACCACGCGCTGGATGTCGAGGCTCAGATGGCGGGTGCCCGCGTCGGTCTCGCGGGTCCAGTGGCAGCCGACCCGGCGGTCCGTGTCGTACGTGATGTCGGCCTGGCCGCTGTAGAGCTTGTCGGCCTCGGCGCCGGAGAGCTGCTGGCCGTCGCCGGGCAGCATTCCGCGGACGGTGCTGCGCGAGGGCAGCCCGCAGGCCTCCGGGAGGGTCTGGTAGCGGCCCGGTTCGGCGGACTGGCTCGTCGCGGCGGGGTCGCCGCCCTTGGCGTCGGCGGCGTCACCGTCGGTGCCGGGGCCGCCGGTGCAGCCGGCGAGGCCGACGGCCAGCGCCGCGACGGCCACCAGTGCGGCACCGGGTGCGAACGGTTTGCGGGGCATCGTTCGCGGCTCCTTCCCTCGAAATTCCCTCAAGAAATGCGGTTGCCGCCGGACGGCGGCCGATGGACACAATGTCTATCGCACGTCTTGCCGCGCACGCCGGTTCACCGTCCAAGATCAGGTAATTTGTCCGGCTTTTGCGTTTTTCAGGTTTTCGGGGGAATGAGGAAGTTATGCCGTACGTCGAGGTACCGGGCGCCCAGGTGCCGATCCGGATGTGGACCGACCCGGCCACGGTGGAGGACGTGGCGATGCAGCAACTGCGCAACGTCGCCACCCTCCCGTGGATCAAGGGCCTGGCCGTGATGCCCGACGTGCACTTCGGCAAGGGCGCCACGGTCGGTTCGGTGATCGCGATGCGCGGGGCGGTCTGCCCGGCGGCGGTCGGCGTCGACATCGGCTGCGGAATGAGCGCGGTGAAGACCTCGCTCACCGCCAACGACCTGCCCGGCGACCTGTCCCGGCTGCGCTCGAAGATCGAGCAGGCCATTCCGGTGGGCCGGGGCATGCACGACGACCCGATCGATCCCGGCCGGCTGCACGGTTTCCCGACGGCCGGATGGGAGGACTTCTGGGCGCGGTTCGACGGGGTGGCGGATGCCGTCAAGTTCCGTCGCGAGCGGGCCGTCAAGCAGATGGGAACGCTCGGCAGCGGCAACCACTTCCACGAGATCTGCATCGACGAGGACCAGTCCGTGTGGATCATGCTGCACTCCGGGTCGCGCAACATCGGCAAGGAACTCGCCGATCACCACATGGGCGTGGCCCAGAAGCTGCCGCAGAACCAGGGCCTGGTCGACCGCGACCTCGCCGTCTTCATCGCGGACACTCCGCAGATGGCCGCGTACCGCAACGACCTCTTCTGGGCGCAGGAGTACGCCAAGCACAACCGCGAGATCATGATGGCGCTCACCCAGGACGTCGTCCGCCGGGAGTTCAAGAAGGCCAAGGTGACCTTCGGGGAGGTCATCTCCTGCCAGCAGGAAGATGCCGAAGGTCAGATGAGGACCGTCGAGTACCGCCCTGGTGTCATCAGCTGCCACCACAACTATGTCAGTGAAGAGCAGTACGACGGGATGGATCTGCTGGTTACCCGTAAGGGAGCCATCCACGCGGGCTCGGGGGAGTGGGGGATCATCCCCGGTTCCATGGGCACGGAGTCGTACATCGTCCGTGGCCTGGGCAACCCGAAGTCGTTCAACTCGGCGTCGCACGGTGCCGGCCGGAGGATGAGCCGGAACGCTGCCAAGCGGAAGTTCTCGACGCGGGACCTGGAGGACCAGACGCGGGGTGTGGAGTGCCGCAAGGACTCCGGCGTGGTGGATGAGATCCCGGGCGCGTACAAGCCGATCGGTCAGGTGATGGAGCAGCAGCGGGACCTGGTCCAGGTGGTCGCGAAGCTCAAGCAGGTCATTTGCGTGAAGGGCTGAGGGCCAGCACTACACGTGATCGAACTACCCCGGACCGGATGTGGTCCGGGGTTTGTGGTGGGGAAGGCGTATGCCGCAGCCTTCCGAGCCTGGCCGAACTCCTTGGGCGTCCGGCCTCTGACGGAACATCGCAGCATGTGCCGTCCGGCCCGTCCTGCCCATCTCGGCACAGGGCTGGTCGGCCCGGTGCGCCGCCCAGGCCAACAGCCGACTGTGAAGCCCTGCCTCACGCTGAACTCCCGCGCCTACCCACGTCGCCCGGGCCAAGGCAGGCTGTTGGCCAGGACCTCATTGCGTCCACTGGGCAAATGCCTTCTGCACGTCGTGGGGCGAGTCGGCGAGAGCGGCGCCGTCAGGTTCGGCTGCGGTGACGTGAGGGAGGTGGACGATGACGTCGTACGCGTCCAGGGGGCTGACGTCGCTGTAGTGAGTGCCGAGACGCTGTTGGGTGACGGACCGAACGGCCTCGGTATCGGCTGGTGACAGCCGCCGCAGGTCGGTGGCGAAGGGCACGTCGGAGCTGGCGGCCATGAGCGCGTCGAGGCTGCCGGGCCGGGGCGGCTCCAGCTCGGTGAAGAGCTTGCCGGCGTAGAAGTCGGCTGAGGTGTTGAGCGTTTGGCCTGCGCCGTTGGTGATGCCGATGACCAGATAATCCTCCCCGATCCGGTCGGCCAGGTGCATGCCCATCTTCGCCGCCGGGGGCATGCCGGGCCACAGGGTCGGCCAGCGTTGGATGTGGCCGTTGTGAGCGGCCAGCACGATCCGGTCCTCTCGGCGCAGGATCCATTCGACGGTGTCGGCGATCGCGGCGTCGCGGTTGAAGAACAGGCTCTCCCGGTCGCCACGGGCCAGGGCGCGGACATTGGCGTCGATGGTGACGGTCAGGCGCAGCGCGCGCAACGCGTACTCGTAGGCATCGGCGGTGGTGCGCCGACGGTAGTCCAGGCATCGTCCTTCCATACGCGCGGCGAGCTCGGCCAGCCCTGCCGTCAGCGCATCCCGACGCTCGCTCGGGAGCTGCCCGTATGCGGTCAGGGACTGGGACAGAGAGAACGCCGACGGCGCCGCAAAGGCCGTGGCGGTCTCCCGCAGGCTCGGGTCCACCTCGAAGTCGGGATCTGCCTGCGCAAGGTAGGCGACGACGACGTCCAAGCCGGGCAACGGGGAGATGTTCGAGCCGGACAGGTCGATGCCATAGAAGCCGACCGGTCGGGCGGCATCCAGATTGTGCTGCCGCATCCACTCCAGATGGGCCCGCATCTCGGTCCACAGCCCCATCAGCGACGTCATGCCGTGCGCTAAAACCTGGTCGATCCGGCCCTGGCCGCCGCGGATCCAGTCGTCGGCCAGCCATCCCTCGACGAACCCCGACTCCATCGCGTAGGCGCCGAAGCCGTGCCGCTCGACCAGGTACCGCGTCAGGCGGTGGCGCAGCTGGTACGACTCGCGGTTGTAGTGCGCGTTCTCGCCGATCGCCACCACCCTCGCGTCACCGATCGCCTCATCCAGCCATGCCAGGTCCTCCTGCGGCCCGTCCGGATGCAGAGTGCGCAGCTGCCGTACCGCCTCGATGCTTAACCGAGCCGCCGTCGGCGAGGTGTCCGCGGTCATTCCCATGCCCCTTTCGCGATTTCCCAACTTTGGGAACGGTACCAGGTATGGAACTATTGATGGATGGACACCCTCGACCTGCTGCTGCACCCCGTGCGGCTACGCATCACTCATGCCATGTCCGGTGGGCGGAGCTGCTCCGCCGCCGAGTTGTGCGCGGCACTGCCCGATGTCCCCAAGACCACCGTGTACCGGCACGTCGGGTTGCTGGCCGAGGGCGGAGTGCTGGAGGTTGCGGACGAGCAGCGGGTGCGCGGTGCGGTGGAGCGGCGCTACCGGCTGCACCGAGACCGGATGAAGATCGAGCCCGAGGCGGGCGCGTCGATGTCTCTGGACGACCATCGCCATGGCTTCGCCGCTGCCATGGCTGCCCTGCTCGCCGAATTCAATGCCTATCTCGACCGGCCGGGAGCTGACCCGTTCGCCGACTCCGTTGGCTACCGGCAAGGCACCCTCTGGCTCAGCCCCGACGAACTCACCGAGATGATCAGCGAGTGGCAACATTCCTTCGTGTCACGCGCGACCAACGAACCGGCCCCTGGCCGCAGACCCCACCTGGTGAGCGCGATCTTCTTTCCGACTGAGGACCATCGCGATACGGCCGGCTCGTGAAACAGCGTGCCCGCGACAGCCGTGCTGGACGTTCGCCCGGCCGCCGGAATCGGCTGGCTCTTGCGGTGAGGCGTTTGATTGAGTGAGGAGATGTCTGAGGAAGTCCTGTGGGAGCGCACGCTGCACCAGCGTGTCTACCCGCGCACGGTGGCCGTGGCGGGGGACTGTGTCGTCGCCCATGAGCGGCGGAGCCGTCTGGTCTGCTTGGACTGGCGGGACGGCACGCTCCGATGGGACGTCCCGTTCGGTCTCTGGCCGCGTTCGGTCGTGGCGGCCGGTGACCACTGCCTCGGCATCGCGCAGAACGCCGACGTCCTCACCTGCTGGGATCTCCGCACCGGGGCCGTGCTCTGGAAGGCCGATCTCCCTCGACTCGCCGGGCACATCGTGGTCGGCGACGACACTGTGATCGTAGGCGGATGGCGCGGCTACACACCGCTGCACGCTTTCGATCTGTCCACTGGCCGCCTCCTATGGAGCACAGGTGAACGCCACGACACCGTCCGCCCCCTGGTCGTCGGCGATGCCGTTCTGATTGGGGAGGACCAAGGGGCGAGCGTGCGTCTGATCCGGATGCGTGACGGCTGGCAGCGGGCCCGGTGGGAGCTTCCGGAGCCGTTGATCGCCGCTGATGCAAGGATGATCTTCTCCTGGGCGGGCGCTGACCGTGTCCTGGCCCGTTGCGGACAGAGCACCGTCGTCGAGATCCCCATCGGGGGTGGAACCATCCGCACCCTCCGGTGCCATGACAGAGCTCTGGCAGCTACTGCGGTCCACCGCACCGGCGGACTGCTGTGGCTGAGGGAACCCACGGGATACGCAGTGGCCGACCACGCCGAGGGAGCACTTCGGTGGCGGATCGACCTCCGGCAGCGACCGGCCGAGGGCGTGATCCCTGCCGGGTCCGGGTTCCTGATCGGCGGCGGCCAAGGCACGCTGTTCCACATCGACTCCACCGGGCGGGTGATCAAGCGCTCGGCTGTGAGCCGGCGCATTGCCGAGCTGTGCTCTGCCGGCCCGGACAGTGACCCCGACGCATTGATCGTGGCCACCCGTAGCACCCTGCTGGCGCTCAGGATCGCAGCCGCCGACGCATCCCGGGAGCCCTTGCAGGACGATGGGCCACATCACCGCTGGGTTCGCTCGGGTGAATCGCCTGGGCTGCTCTGAGGTACGACTTTGGGGCGACACGTGCGGGGAGAGCGGCAGCGTCTTCAATGTGGCGGCTGAGTGTCCCGCCGCAAACTTGCCTGAAGGCACAGGTCAGTTGTAGCCACCACAACTACGTGGCGGAGGAGCAGTACGACGGCATGGACCTGCTGGTGACCCGTAAGGGCGCGATCCGGGCCGGCGGCGGGGAGTACGGCATCATCCCCGGCTCGATGGGCACCGGCTCGTACATCGTCCGCGGCCTGGGCAACCCGGCGTCCTTCAACTCCGCCTCGCACGGCGCCGGCCGCAAGATGAGCCGGAACGCCGCCAAGAAGCGCTTCACCACGCGCGACCTGGCGGAGCAGACGCGGGGCGTGGAGTGCCGCAAGGACTCCGGGGTGATCGACGAGATCCCGGGCGCCTACAAGCCGATCGAGAAGGTCATCGACCAGCAGCGTGACCTGGTGGAGGTCGTCGCACACCTCAAGCAGGTGGTGTGTGTGAAGGGCTGAGCTGTGTGAAGCTGAAGGGCGGCGTGGCGCGGGGTGCGCCACGCCGCTTTGCGTTACGTCGCTTTGCGCTGGGCCGCTGTGCGTTACGCCTTACGCCTTACGCCGCCTGGCGTGACGCGGGCCGGCTCAAGTGGGGTGAGTGCCGACTCAGGTGGTGCGAGTGCGGTGCACCTTCGTGTTGGAGGCCTGGGCGCGGGGCCGGACCACCAGGAGGTCGATGTTGACGTGGGAGGGGCGGGTGATCGCCCAGGCGATGGTGTCGGCGACGTCCTCCGCGCTGAGCGGCTGCTCCACGCCCTCGTAGACCTTCGCGGCCTTTTCGGTGTCCCCACGGAAGCGGGTGGTGGCGAACTCGTCGGTCTTCACCATGCCCGGCGCGACCTCGATGACGCGCACCGGCTCACCGCACAGCTCCAGCCGCAGCGTCTCGGCGATCACATGCGCACCGTGCTTGGCCGCGACATATCCGCCGCCGCCCTCGTACGTGCCATGACCCGCGGTGGAGGACAGGACGACGACGGTGCCGTCCCCGGAAGCAGTGAGCCTGGGCAGCAGCGCCTGGGTCATGTGGAGCACGCCGAGCACATTGACCTCGTACATGGCGCGCCAGTCGGCGGGGTCTCCGGTGGCCACCGGTTCCGCGCCGAACGCGCCACCGGCGTTGTTGACCAGGACGTCGACGGACGGCAACTCGTCGAGCGAGGCCACGAAGGCGTCGACGGCGGCACGGTCGGTGACGTCCAGCGCATGGGCCTGGGCGTTCGGCAGCTCGGCGGCGAGCGCCTCGATGCGGTCCTTGCGGCGGGCGGTGAGCACGACGCGGTAGCCGGCGGCAGCCAGCGCTCGCGCGGTCGCGGCGCCGATGCCGCTGCTGGCTCCGGTGACAACGGCGGTACGGGCCTCGGCGCTGGGTGTGCGGGCGCTACGGGCATCGGCGCTACGGGCATCGGCGGTCATGACGCTCTCCTCGGAACCGGTGGGACGGCGGGACGGCGAATCGGCGCGCGTCGGCGTGACCGTTGTACGGCCTGGCCGCGGTCGCGGTGTGGCCAGGATATGCAGCGCCCGATCAACTGTTGATCAATTACTGGTGAGCACCTGATCAACCGGTGAGCACCTGATCAAGTGGTGAGCACCTGATCAACGCCTGGTCGAGGCCTCGCGAGCGGTGGGGCCGTGCCGGCCGGTGGGACGCGGCCTGGCGACCGGTGGGGCCTGGCGCCCGGTGGGGCGCGGCCTGGCGAAGGGTGGGGCCTGGCGCCCGGTGGGTCGTTGCGCCCGGTGGGGCCGCCGCAAGGAACAGGCGGCTCACCGCCGGAACGGTCAGCGGCTCCTGGGGCCGTACATGATCACTGCCATCCCGGCCAGGCAGATCAGCGCGCCGATGACGTCCCACCGGTCGGGGCGATAGCCGTCGGCCACCATTCCCCAGGCCAGCGATCCGGCGACGAAGACCCCGCCGTACGCGGCAAGGATGCGCCCGAAGTTGGCGTCGGGCTGGAGCGTGGCCACGAAGCCGTACACCCCGAGGGCGAGCACGCCGGCCCCGATCCACGCCCAGCCGCGGTGTTCGCGGATCCCCTGCCACACCAGCCACGCCCCGCCGATCTCGAACAGCGCGGCAACGACGAACAGGGCAGCGGAACGCGCGATAAGCATGCGGCGAGCGTAAGCCCGGCCGACCCCGCCGGTGCGCGAGAGCCTCCCCGGCGGTGGGCGAGAGCCCCCCGGCGATGGGCTAGAGCCCCCCGGCGGTGCCGCAGGCGAACGCCCACCACGGCACGCCACCCCGTGACTTTCACATGCCACCCCGGGACTGTCAGTGGTGCATGAGAGCTTCGAATCATGCTGATTGAACGGGCTTATCTGGACCTTCCGACGGGGACGGGGGCGGCCGAGGACGGCTGGCCGTGGACGGTGCCCTGTGTCCGGCAACTGGCCGCCGAAGGGCTTGCCTTCCGTGCGCCCGTCACCTTCCTGGTGGGCGAGAACGGTTCGTGGAAGTCCACGCTGGCCGAGGCGCTGGCGGAAGGCTTCGGTCTGGATTCGTACGGCGGGTCGGCGGGCTACAAGTACGCCTCCTCTCGTGAGGCTTCGCTGTTGGGCGGTCTGCTGCGGTTCGATCCGACGCGGGAGGGGCGGCGGATGGTGCGGGGGCCGCGGACGCGTCGCCGCGGCTTCTTCCTCCGGGCCGAAACGGCGCTGGAAGCGCTGAACGGCGAGAGGAGTACCCGGCGGCTCTCCCAGGGCCCGGACGAGATGAGCCACGGCGAGAGCTTCCTGCTGGCCTTCCGCGAACGGTTCGCCGAGCGCGGGCTGTACGTGATGGACGAGCCGGAGGCGGCGCTGTCCTTCTCCTCCTGTCTGGAACTGGTCGGGCTGATGAACGAGTTGGCGCGGATAGGCGCTCAGGTCGTGTGCGCCACCCACTCACCGCTGCTGACGGCTCTGCCCGGGGCGGAGATCGTGGAGGTCGGCGAGCACGGCATGCGGTCGGTGGAGTGGGCGGAGCTGGGCCTCGTCGATCACTGGCGGCGATACCTCAACGACCCACGGGTGTATCTGCGGCATGTACTGCCATCGGGCTGAGCCGCAGCGAGCTCCGACGCCACCTGTGCCCTGACGAGTACCGTGCTCCGACGCTCCCCGTAGCCGTCCGCCTCCCCCGTAGCCGTCCGCCTCCCTCGCAGCCGTCCGTCTCCGCGGAGGCGGACGCCCCGCTCAGCCGTTCGCCGGTGTGGCGCCCGTCCACCGTATGAGTGCGCTGCGCAGTGCCGCGGCACGTTCGGCGGGGGTCGTGGAGTCGGTGGCCCAGGCGATATAGCCGTCGGGGCGTATCAGCAGGGCGGTGCGGCGGTCGCTGTCCCAGGCGGCCGGGATGACGCGGTCGTCGTCCGGACGCAGGCCGGTGGGCTCGTCGGCGGGGGTGATGAGGACGAACTTCCCCTGGCGGAGGAGTTCGTAGAGCCGGCCGCCGCCGGCCAGGCGGATGTCCGGGGCACGGTGGCCGGCGAGCCGATGGGCACCCGGCCCGGCCGGATAGCTGATCCCGATACCGGAAATCGTGCGTATCGCGCGGCGGGACACCGGCCGCAGATGGTCGATGAGTCGCGCGGCGACTCCCCGGACCGCACGCCCGGCAGGGGAGTGCAGCAGGGCCATCCGCAGGATGGCGCCGCTGCTGCGCAGCACCGACTTGCCGACGGGATGCCGCTCGGCCTGATACTGTCGAGCAGGGACTCGGGGGAGTGGCCGCGTATCACGGCGGCCAGCTTCCAGCTGAGGTTGGCGGCGTCCTGAAGGCCGGTGTTCATGCCCTGACCGCCCGCGGGGGAGTGGACATGCGCGGCGTCCCCGGCGAGGAAGACCCGCCCGACGCGGTACTGCGGGGCCTGGCGTTCGTCGCTGTGGAAGCGGGAGACCCAGCGCGCGTCCCGCATGCCGTAGTCCGTGCCGAGCGCGAGCCGGGTGACCTCGCGGGCCTCGTCGAGATCGGCGGGCGTGCCGTCGTCGGCCTGACGGTGGCGGTTCCAGCCGATGACGCGGTACCAGCCGTCCCCGAACGAGCCGATCAACGCGAACGCCTCGCCCGTGGCGTTGAAGGTGAAGGGGGACGGCGGCGTCTCGTCCAACCGGACGTCGGCGAGGATCACCGAGCGGATCACGGACTTCCCGGGGAACGGCAGGCCCACGGCCTCCCGGATCGTGCTGCGCACGCCGTCGGAGCCGACGAGGTAGGCGGCGCGGGCCCTGCCGATGCCGTCGGCGGTGCGCAGCTTCACCGTCACCCCCTCCTCGTCCTGGTCGAGGCCGAGCACCTCCGAGTCGTACCGGAACACCACACCGGCCTTCCGGGCCCGCCGCTCCAGCAGCCGTTCGACCTCGAACTGCGGGGTGATCAGGACGAAGGGGAAGCGGCTGGCGAGCTGGGTGGGGTCGAGGGTGGCCTCCCCGAAGAGCCGGAGGCGGGAAATCGGATGGCCGCCGGCGACCAGCTCATCGGCGAGACCACGGGCGTCGAGCTGTTCCAGCGTGCGCGCATGGACGGCGAGGGCGCGGGTGAGGTTGCTGGTGGTGTCGGCGCGGCGTTCGAGAAGCGTGACGGACAGGCCGGCCTCGGCGAGGTCCCCGGCGAGCAGCAGCCCGGTGGGCCCGGCACCGACGACGAAGACGTCCGCCGTGTCCGTCATGTCTGCGGCATCAGCCATGTCTGTGGCATTCGCGCTGTCCGTGCCGGGGGCGAGGTGTGCGGCGGCTTCCGGGAGGTCTCTGACCTCGGCCTTCGGCGCCGTGCTGCGCCCCTCGTCCCGGGTGCCGGACTGGTCCGGTGTGCGGTTCATGGCGTCCATGGCTTCCGCCTCCTTTGCGTGCGCCTGCGCCTATGCCAACGCATGTTGGTCAACGCTTGTTGGCAAGCGTAAGGCGCGTCGGCTTGGCGTGTCAACAGTCGTTGGCCTACAGTTGTTGACATGCCGCACGATCGCCCTCTTACTGCTGCTGAGCCCGACGCCCTCGCCGAATCCGCGGCCTCCGACGTCGACAGCGACACCGGGGCCCCTGCCGGCGCCCCGTCCGCCGCTGTCGGCGCCCCGTCCGCCGGCCCCGCGGGCCCGCCCCGCCGGTCCGCCGCGACCAGGGCCGCGATCCTGGCCGCCGCCCGTGACCGCTTCGCCGCGGACGGCTATGAGCGCGCCACGATCCGCGCCATCGCGCGCGAAGCAGGCATCGACCCGTCGATGGTCATGCGCTACTACGGCAACAAGGCCGGCCTTTTCGCGGCCGCCTCCGAGATCGAGGTGCACGCGCCCGACCTGAGCCACGTACCGCGAGAAGAAGTCGGCGCCCGGCTCGTGCGCCACTTCCTGGAGCGGTGGGAGGGCGACGAGGTGCTGACCGGCATGTTGCGCGTCGGTGCGACGAACGAAGCAGGCGCGGAGCGGATGCGCGGCGTGTTCGCCGAACAGATCAGGCCGGTGCTCGCGGCGGTCTGCCCGGTCCCCGAGGAGGCCCCGAAGCGCGCGGCGTTGATCGCCTCCCAGATACTCGGCATGGCGCTGTGCCGTTACGTCCTGCACCTCGCGCCGGCCGTCGCCCTCAGCCATGACGAGGTCATCGCCTGGCTGGCGCCCACGATCCAGCGCTATCTGACGGCGGAGCAGCCGTAGGGCGGGCCGTTGCCGGGGCGGGGAGGGTATTCAGTCCCCGGACAGCGGCCGCGGCACCCGGCCGGCAACCCGCCCCATATTTCCCTCGAAGACCTGCCGCGCCTCCGGGGTCAGCGTCCGAAGCGCCACCATCGCCGTGAGGATCACGTCGCACAGCTCGCTTTGCACGTCGTCCCAGGTGTGGCTGTGACCCTTGCGCGGGTTCTGGCCGGTGGCGCCGATCACCGCCTGCGCGACCTCGCCCGCCTCCTCGGAGAGCTTCAGGATGCGCAGCAGCCGCTCCTGTTCCGGTGGCAGCGTGCTCTCACCGTCGAGCCAGCGCACCAGGTGGTCGACGGTTTCCCAGACGGCTGACGGGGAGTCGGCCGGAGGCACGGACGAGGCGTCGACGGGCGGAGGCGTATCGGACATGGCCCGATTGTGCCCGTGTCCGGCGGCGTACGCGCCTAGTGTGGTTGAACCTCCGTATGTGAAGCCCGGTATGTGCACCGCTATAGCTGAAACCCCATATACGAATCGCCATACACGAATCGCCATATACGAATCGCTTCGCGTACGAACTGCCGTGCACGAACTCGCCGTGCACAACCCCGTATTGCTGCTGGTTGGTGGGAAGGGGCACGCTTCAGATGGCCGAGCACCGCACGTACCGCGATCCGCTCCCCGAGGAGCTGGTCGATTTCTACGGCCTGGTGCCGTTGCCGCGTGAGGGCGGGCGGTTCCGGCCTACGTGGTCGGGTCCGCCCCGGTCCGACGGACGGCCCGAGGGTACGGCGATCGTGATGCTGCTGACCGCCGAGCCGGGCGACTACTCCGCCCTGCACCGGCTGCCCACCGACGAGATCTGGCACTTCTACCGGGGCGATCCGCTCTCCCTCTTCCTGCTGACCGAAGGGCCCGAGGAAGACGGGCAGCCTCAGGGGACCGAGGGGCGCGGGGCGAGCGCGCCCGATGGCCGCGCGGCCCGTACGGTCGTCCTCGGGCCGGACGTCTTGGGTGGCCAGCACGTTCAGTTCACCGTTCCGGCCGGGACGTGGATGGCCGCCGAGGTCGCCGACGGCGGCTCCTGGACGCTGTTCGGCTGCACGATGGCGCCCGGTTTCACCTTCGAGGACTACGAACACGGGGACGCCGCCGAATTGGCCGCGCGGTTTCCCCGGGAGGCAGCGCGGATCGCCGCGCTGAGCCGGCCATGACAGGGGAGTGGGCCCCTTTCAGCCTGAACTGCGGTGGGGCGGCGGTTACTCCCCGTGACGGCGGTGGACCGGTGGGATTCGGCCAGGCGGGCGCGGGCTCGGACGGTCCGGCTGGGGCGGACGGTCCAGATGTTCAGGCCAGCGCGGATGGTCCGGAGGTTCGGGACAGCGCGGACGGTCCGGATGTTCAGGCCAGCCAGGTCAACGAGAACGGCGCGGCGCACGAATTGGGGATGGCGGCAGGTCAGCCCGAGCGCCAGCCGCCGCCCCATCCCCGGCCCCAGCCCGAGTGCCAGCCGCAGCCTCAGCCCCGCCATCCCCAGAGCCACTCCCACCCCCATCCCCAGCCCCAGAGCCACCGCCACCCCCACCCTCATCCCCAGAGCCACCCCCACCTCCCCGATCTTTCGGGGCAAGTGGTGCTTGTTACCGGGGCCGCGGGTGGGGTCGGGCAGGGGATTGCGGTGCGGTTCGCGGAGGCCGGGGCGGCGGTGGTGGTGCATTACCGGACCGGGGCAGAGGCGGCGCGGGCGCTGGTGGGGCGGATCGAGGACGGCGGCGGGAGTGCGTTGGCGCTGGCGGCCGATCTGGCCGTCGAGGAGGAGTGCCACCGGCTGGTGGCCGAGGCGGCCGGCTGGCGCGGGCGGCTCACCGCGCTGGTGAACAACGCCGGGGTGCAGCCGACGCAGGAGCTGGCGGGGATGTCGCTCGCCGACTGGCGGGCGGTGGCGGACCTCAACGTGCACTCGGTGTTCGCCTGTACGCAGGCCGCGGCGGCCGTGATGCGGGAGGGCGGCGGCGGGTCGGTGACGCATATCGCGTCGATCGAGGCGGACCGTCCGGCGCCGCAGCACGCCCACTACTGCGCGTCGAAGGCGTCGGTGGTGATGCACGCACGCGCCGCCGCGCTGGAGTACGGCCGGTACGGCATCCGCGTCAACAGCGTCTCGCCGGGCCTGATCGACCGGCCCGGGCTGGCCGAGGACTGGCCCGACGGGGTACGGCGCTGGCACGCGGCGGCGCCCACCGGGCGGTTGGGGCGGCCGGAGGACGTGGGCGACGCCTGTGTGTTCCTCGCCTCACCGATGGCGTCCTGGATCACCGGACAGAACCTCGTGGTGGACGGCGGAGTCTCCGCCCGTCCTACGTGGTGAGCCCCATCGCCCTACGAGACCTGGCCACCCACTGGCTCACCAACCCACGAGCTCGCCGGCTCACCAGCCCACCGGCTCACCAGCTCGCCAACCCACCGGCCGTCCCGTCCCCCTAGGCCGCCACCCGCCCCCCAGGTCGCCACCCGCCGAACCGTTACGCCCAGACCAAGCCGAACCGCCCCAGCCACCGAGCCACAAGCTGCCGAACCGTTACAGCCCCCCGAGCAACAAGGCGCCGAACCGTTACGCCCCACCACGGACACAAGCCGAACCGTTACGGCCACACCAAGCAGTAAGCCTGGTGGCCCGCCTCGTGGAGGCGGTGGCTGAAGTCCTGCCATTCGTGGAGGAGCTGGTAGACGGCGAAGGCGTCGCGGGGGCCGCCGCGGTCGGGGACCGTGGACCAGATGAAGGCGGCCGCGCCGACCGATTCCTCGCCGATGCCGCGCAGCGGGTCGACCACGGTCATGGGGAGCTTGACGACGGCGTAGTCGGGGTGGAGGACGACGAGTTCGAGCGGCGGAACCTTATGGAGGGGTATGCCCTCTATACCGGTGAGGACCATGGCGGCCATGGTCTCCGGCTTGATCTTGGTGAACATCCCGCCCATGCCGAGCTCGTCACCGCCGAGTTCCTCAGGGCGCATGGAGATCGGGACCCGGGCCGCCGTCGCGCCGTTGGGCGCGCCGAAGTACTTGTAGGTCACCCCCATGCGGCCGCCCCTGATGTCCCCACCCTTGATGCCTTCGGTCTCGCGCCGGTGACGGCCGCGCTGGGCGCGCCCGGAACCCCGGTCATCGGTTCCTTCGCCCAGTTCGCCACCGCGATGCATATCTCCACCCGACCACTCGCAGCCCCAGCCGCGCAACCCGATCATCGTCTCAGAGACCTCCCCCGTCACCGGCGCGCGAAACGCCCGGCCGCACGCCCCCGTGCGCCTCTGAGACCATTGCTTGCGTGACTCACTCGTCCGTCGCCCCAGTTTCGCAGACAAGCGGGGGCTGACGCCCGGTCGAAAGCGAGAGGAATCAAAAAAGGATCGAGTGGGAACCGCGCGGCGCCTTAGGAGGTCCAAGCGGGGATTCCCACGCCGTTGTCAGCCGGGGCCGTGCCCGTGCGCCGCCGCCCTCCCCGTTTATGCAGGTCAGGATCACAGTGTCTTTTCCGTATGAAGCCCCTGTTTCGCAGTCGCTGTTCGAGCGCGCCTCCGTGGTGACGCCCGGCGGCGTCAATTCACCGGTGCGGGCGTTCCGCGCCGTCGGCGGTACGCCCCGTTTCATGGTGTCCGGTACCGGTCCGTACCTCACCGACGGCGATGGCCGTGAGTACGTCGACCTCGTGTGCTCGTGGGGGCCGATGATCCTCGGGCACTCGCACCCCGAGGTGATCGCGGCGGTCCAGGAGGCGGTCGCGCGCGGCACGTCCTTCGGTACGCCCGGCGCGGGCGAGGTCGAGCTGGCCGAGGAGATCGTGGCCCGGATCGAGCCGGTCGAGCAGGTGCGCCTGGTGTCGTCCGGCACCGAGGCGACGATGTCGGCGATCCGTCTGGCGCGCGGGTTCACCGGCCGCCCCAAGGTGGTCAAGTTCGCCGGCTGCTACCACGGGCACGTGGACGCGCTGCTGGCCGCGGCCGGCTCGGGCGTGGCGACCTTCGGGTTGCCCGACACGCCCGGCGTGACCGGCGCGCAGGCCGGCGACACGATCGTGCTGCCGTACAACGATCTGGAGGCGGTGCGGGCCGCGTTCGCCGCGCACCCGGGCGAGATCGCCTGTGTGATCACCGAGGCGTCGCCCGGCAACATGGGCGTGGTGCCGCCGCTGCCCGGCTTCAACCAGGGCCTCGCGGACCTGTGCTCGGCCAACGGCGCGCTGTACATCTCCGACGAGGTGATGACCGGCTTCCGCGTCAGCAAGGCTGGTTGGTACGGGATTGATGGGGTTCGTCCGGATCTGATGACCTTCGGCAAGGTCATGGGCGGTGGCTTCCCGGCGGCGGCGTTCGGCGGCCGCGCCGACGTCATGGCGCATCTCGCCCCGGCCGGCCCGGTCTACCAGGCGGGCACCCTGTCCGGGAACCCGATCGCCACCGCCGCCGGTGTCGCGCAGCTGCGGCTGCTGGACGACGCCGCGTACGAGAAGGTCGACGCGGTCTCCGCCGAGCTGCGCTCGCTGGTCGGCGGGGCGCTGGCCAAGGAGGGCGTGGCGCACCGGCTCCAGGTGGCGGGCAACATGTTCTCCGTCTTCTTCACCGAGCGGGACGTCACCAACTACGACGAGGCCAAGGCGCAGGAGTCCTTCCGCTTCACCGCGTTCTTCCACTCGATGCTGTCCCAGGGCGTCTACCTCCCGCCGTCCGCGTTCGAGTCGTGGTTCGTCTCGACCGCGCACGACACCGCGGCCGTCGAGCGGATCGCGGCCGCCCTGCCGGCCGCCGCCCGGGCCGCCGCCGAAGCGACGGAATGAGGGGGAAATGAACCAGAGCAGCAACGACGTCCCCGCCGGCGACGACATCACCGTCGTCCACCTCATGCGGCACGGCGAGGTGCACAACCCGGAGGGCGTGCTGTACGGGCGCCGGGCCGGCTACCACCTCTCCGAGCTGGGGCGGAAGATGGCCGACCGGGTCGCCGAGCACCTCGCGGACCGGGACATCACCCATGTCGTCGCCTCGCCGCTGGAGCGTGCGCAGGAGACCGCGACGCCGATCGCCGCGGCGCACGGTCTCGACCTGGCCACCGACGAGCGGCTGATCGAGGCGGCCAACGTCTTCGAGGGCAAGACCTTCGGGGTCGGTGACGGGGCGCTCAAGAAGCCCGGCAACTGGAAGTACCTGACGAATCCGTTCCGGCCCTCGTGGGGCGAGCCGTATCTCGAACAGGTCGTACGGATGATGGCGGCGCTCGGCGCGGCGCGGGACGCGGCGCGCGGGCACGAGGCGGTGGCGGTCAGCCACCAGCTGCCGATCTGGATCGTGCGCAGCTTCGTGGAGCGGCGGCGGCTGTGGCACGACCCGCGGAAGCGGCAGTGCACGCTGGCTTCGCTGACGTCGTTCACGTTCCACGGCGACAAGATCATTTCGGTGGGGTACAGCGAACCGGCGCGCGACCTGGTTCCCTCCCACCTCCTGGCCGGCGCCAAACCGGCGAAGGGGAAGAGCAAGGCCTACGGGGCCTGACTCTGCATCAGATGGCGGAACGTCAAAGCCAAGCAGAAATGGAATATCCGGGCGATTAACTCGTAGCCCCGGTGCTCAACATGCCCACTTCTCGATTGTCCGTTTATATGGATATTGAGTTCGGCGAGCACGGATGGGGACGAGGGCATGCGCGCGATCAGTCGGCGAAACCTGCTGGGCCTGGGAGTTGGTGCAGCCGCGGCGCTGGGCGTCGCCGGCTGTTCCACGCCGGGCCCGCAGGTCGGCGCCGACAGACGGAAGGTCACAAGCTCCGTCCAGGCCCGCCCCAAGCTCATCGGTGACGGTTCGACGGCGAATTACGGCGCGCAGCCGAACCAGCCGAAAGCACCCGAACGGATGGAGCCCGGACAGACCCCGCCGCAGTTCGTGGTCTTTTCCTGGGACGGCGCGGGAGAGGTCGGAAACGGCCTCTTCCCCCGCTTTCTCCAGCTCGCCAAGGACCACGGCGCGGCCATGACCTTCTTCCTCTCCGGCCTCTATCTCCTGCCGGAATCCCAAAAGCACCTCTACGAGCCGCCGAACAACCCGACCGGCGCCTCCGCCATCGGCTACCTCGCCGACGACCACATCAGGGAGACGCTCACCCACGTCCGCCAGGCCTGGCTGGACGGCCACGAGATCGGCACCCACTTCAACGGCCACTTCTGCGGCGACGCCCCGACCTCCGTCAAACACTGGACCCCCCGCCAGTGGTACTCCGAGATCGACCAGGCGATGGACTTCGTCACCAAATGGCGGACCCATACCGGCTTCGCCGAGGCCGACCCGCTGCCGTTCGACTACCGGCGGGAATTGGTCGGTGGCCGCACGCCCTGTCTGCTCGGCCAGCGAAATCTGCTGCCCGCCGCCCGGGCACTCGGCTGGCGCTACGACGCCAGCTCGCCCGGCGGCCTCCAGATGTGGCCGAAGAAGAAGTTCGGCCTCTGGGACTTCCCGCTCCAGCAGATTCCCTTCCCGGGGCACTCTTTCGAGGTGCTCTCGATGGACTACAACCTCCTCGCCAACCAGTCCAGGAGGTCCACCAAGGCCCCGCCGGCCAATTATCCCGGCTGGCGGCAGCAGGCCACCGACGCATATATCTCCGGATTCCGCCGCGCCTACGAGACCAACCGCGCCCCCCTCTTCATCGGCAACCACTTCGAGGAGTGGAACGGCGGCATCTATATGGACGCCGTCGAGGAGGCCCTCAAGTACATCGCCAACGAGCAGAACCGCGATGTCCGTCTGGTGTCGTTCCGGCAGCTCACCGACTGGCTCGACGCCCAGGACCCCGAGGTGCTGCGCAGGCTCCAGGAGGTCCCGGTGGGCGCGCGGCCCGCCGAGGGCTGGAAGGAGTACCTCTCGGCCACGTGACCGCGTGACCGCGCAACGTACCGGCCCGGCCCCGCGCGCCCGCCGCCTGACATGCCCCTTCGGGCGGGGACAGGCCGGGCGAGGGGGGCGCGGAAGATCCGGAATCGGCCCATGCGAAACTTTTCACATGAGTGCTGACGCCCCACGCCGCCGCACGCGCCGCCGCCGGATCCTCCTGTTCGCCGCAGGGGCCGCGGCCGCCTCGCTGTGCTTGAGCGCCTGCGGGGACGGTGCCTCCGGAGGCTCGGCCCAGACCCGTTTCGTCCAGGGCAAGGACGGCGTCGACACCGTCAAGAAGGCCGACCGGCAGCCCGCGCCCGACCTGTCCGGCGAGACCACCACCGGCAAGCAGCTCGACGTCGCCGACTACAAGGGCAAGGTCGTCATCCTCAACGTGTGGGGCTCGTGGTGCGGCCCCTGCATCGCCGAGGCCCCCAACTTCGCCAAGGTCGCCAAGGAGACCAAGGACAAGGGCGTCCAGTTCCTCGGCATCAACACCCGTGACTCCCAGAAGTCCCAGGCCACCAGCTTCGAGGAAGAGCACAAGGTGCCCTACCCGAGCCTGTTCGACCCCACCGGCCGGCTCATGCTGCGCTTCCCCAAGGGCAGCCTCAATCCGCAGTCCATCCCCTCCACGATCGCCATCGACCGGCACGGCAAGATCGCCGCCCGCTCGATCGGCCCGCTCACCGAGGACGAACTGCGCAGCATGGTCAAGCCGCTGATCGCCGAGAAGTGATTTCGCCAGAGATGGAACTCACCCAGCTCGCCGTCGCCCCCGACCACACCGTCGTCTCCGGCACCCTGCTCGCCGCGGTCCCGCTCGCGCTCCTCGCCGGCCTCGTCTCCTTCTTCTCCCCCTGCGTCCTGCCGCTGGTCCCCGGCTACATGTCGTACGTGACCGGCGTCACCGGCACCGACCTCGGCGAGGCCCGCCGCGGCCGGATGCTCGCCGGCGCCGGACTCTTCGTCCTCGGATTCACCGCCGTCTTCGTCTCCGGCGGCGCCCTCTTCGGCTTCTTCGGCAAGACCCTGCTGGACTACAAGGACGTCATCTCCCGCGTCCTCGGCGCCCTGCTGATCCTCTTCGGCCTGACCTTCGCCGGCGTCCTGCAACGCTTCGGGCAGCGCGAATTCCGCTTCCACAAGAAGCCCGCCATGGGCCTGGCCGGCGCGCCGCTCCTCGGTGTGCTCTTCGGCCTCGGCTGGACCCCGTGCCTCGGCCCCACCTTCGCCGCCGTCCAGGCCCTCACCCTGTACGACGCCAGCGCCGCCCGCGGCGCGCTCCTCACCGTCGCCTACTGCCTCGGCCTGGGCGTGCCGTTCATCGCCGTCGCGCTGGCCTTCCGCCGCGTCCTCGGCGCCTTCGGCTGGGTCAAACTCCACTACCAGTGGGTGATGCGGATCGGCGGCGGCATGATGGTCGCCCTCGGCGTCCTCCTCGTCACCGGCCTCTGGGACAGCATGATGTCCGAGCTCCAGAGCTGGACCCAAAGCTCCACCGTTGGGATCTGATCGATGTCCACCAAGACCGACACCCCCCGCGACCCCGGCGCGCCCGGCGCCGACGACGCGGGCGCCGACCTCGGCGCGGCCGGCTCCCAGCTCTCCACCGCGCCCCGCGAAGACGTCACCCTGCCCTCGCTCGGCCCGGTCGGCTGGGCCCGCTGGTTCTGGCGGCAGCTGACCTCCATGCGGGTCGCGCTGCTGCTGCTCTTCCTGCTGTCGATCGGGGCCATCCCCGGCTCGCTGATCCCGCAGACCAGCATCGATCCCGTCAAGGTCGACCAGTTCAAGGCCGACCACCCCACCCTCGGCGACGTCTACGACAAGCTGGGGATGTTCCACGTCTACAGCTCGGTGTGGTTCTCCGCCATCTACCTGCTGCTGTTCATCTCCCTGATCGGCTGCATCGTGCCGCGCAGCTGGCAGTTCGTCGGCCAGCTCCGCGGCCGCCCCCCGGCCGCCCCCCGCCGGCTGACCCGGCTGCCCGCGTACACCACCTGGCGCACCGACGCCGCACCCGACGACGTGCTCGGCGCCGCCGAGCGGATGCTGAAGAAGCGCCGCTTCCGTGCCCACCGCGCCGACACCGCGGTCGCCGCCGAGAAGGGCTACCTGCGCGAGGTCGGCAACCTCGTCTTCCACGTCGCGCTGATCGTGATGCTCGTCGCGTTCGCCGTCGGCAGCCTGTGGAAGTCCGAAGGCGGCAAGCTGATCACCGAGGGCGACGGCTTCGCCAACAGCCTCACCCAGTACGACGACTTCACGTCCGGTGCCTTCTTCGACACCGACACCATGGAGCCGTTCGGCTTCACCCTCGACAAGTTCGACGCGACCTACGAACGCACCGGCCCGCAGAAGGGCACCCCGCGGATCTTCCGCGCCCACATCCGGTACTTCTCCGGTGCCGACGGGCAGGAACACAAGACCACCATCGAGGTGAACACCCCCCTCGACATCGCCGGTTCCAAGGTCTACCTGCTCTCCCACGGCTACTCGCCCGACGTCACCGTCAAGGACGGCCGTGGCAAGACCGTCTACAACGGCGCCGTCCCCTTCCTCCCCCAGGACCCGAAGAACTTCACCTCCACCGGTGTCGTCAAGGTCCCCGGCGCCCGCACCAAGGACGACAGGCCCAACCAGCTCGGCTTCCAGGGCTTCTTCGTCCCCACCTTCGGCGGCAAGGGCTCCGGCTCGATGTTCTCCACCTTCCCGGCGCTCGACAACCCCCGCCTGGTGCTCACCGCGTACCACGGTGACCTGGGCGTTGCCTCCGGGCTCCCGCAGAACGTCTACCAGCTCGACAAGAAGGACCTGAAGCAGTACAAGGTCGACGGCCGGGCGGTCGCCCAGATGATGAAGCCCGGCGAGACCATGAAGCTCCCCGGCGGCGACGGCAGCATCACCTTCAACGGCGTCAAGACCTGGGCCAGCTTCAAGATCACCCACCAGCCCGGCAACGGCCTCGCCCTCACCGGCGCGGTCACCGCCCTGCTCGGCCTGGCCGGCTCCCTCTTCATCCAGCGGCGCCGCGTCTGGGTACGCGCCGAGCGAGGGGCGGACGGCGTCACCGTCGTCGAGATGGCCGGACTCGGCCGCAGCGAGTCCGCCCGCCTCCCCGAGGAGCTCGGCGACCTCGCCGCGGTCCTGGAGCCCGACGCCCCGCTCGCCCCGCACCCCGACCCGGACGCCGACCCCGCCCCGGACGCCGAAGCCACCCCCTCCGAAGACCCCGCGGAGCCCACCGACTCTGACGGTCCTGCTGACCCCTCCGAAGGAGCGCGCGCGTGAACCTCGCCGCCGCAGCCAACGAGACACTGGCGCACAACAGCAATGTCCTGGTCTATTCGGCCATGGCGATCTACACCCTCGCCTTCGTCGCGCACATGGCCGAGTGGGTGTTCGGCAGCCGCAGCAAGGTCGGCCGCACCGCCGCCGCCCTCACCCCGGCCGCCGCCGCCTCGGCGCCCGCCACCGTCACGGCCCGGCAGAGCGGCGGCACCGCCGTACTGGAACGGCCCAAGGTCATCACGAAGTCCGCGGCCGGCAGCCGCGACGTCCCCGACGGCCCCGGTGCCGCCGGCGGCACCGAGAAGGGCGACCTCTACGGCCGCATCGCCATCTCGCTGACCGTCCTCGCCTGGGCGCTCCACGTCGGCGGCGTCGTCACCCGCGCCCTGTCCGTACAGCGTGCCCCCTGGGGCAACATGTACGAGTTCTCCACCACCTTCGCCGCCGTCGCCACCGGCATCTACCTGCTGCTGCTCGTCCTTGGGAAGAACGTCCGGTGGATCGGCCTGCCGCTGGTCACCACCGTCCTGCTCGACCTCGGCCTCGCCGTCTCGGTGCTCTACACCGCCAGCGACCAGCTCGTCCCCGCGCTGCACTCCTACTGGCTGTGGATCCACGTCAGCTGCGCGATCCTCTCCGGCGCCGTCCTCTACCTCGGCGCCGTCGCCACCCTGCTGTTCCTCTTCCGCGACCGCTACGAGGCCAAGGTCGCCGACCCCGCCGGCAAGCAGCCCGGCGCCTTCGCCGCCTCCGTCCTGGAACGGCTGCCCTCCGCCGCGTCCCTCGACAAGTTCGCCTACCGCGTCAACGCCACCGTCTTCCCCCTGTGGACGTTCACGATCATCGCGGGCGCCATCTGGGCCGAGGCCGCCTGGGGCCGCTACTGGGGCTGGGACCCCAAGGAGGTCTGGTCCTTCATCACCTGGGTCGCCTACGCCGGCTACCTGCACGCCCGCGCCACCGCCGGCTGGAAGGGCCGCAAGGCCGCCTGGCTGGGCCTGATCGCCTTCGCCTGCTACCTCTTCAACTACTACGGCGTGAACATCTTCGTCACCGGCCTGCACTCCTACGCCGGCGTCTGAACCACCCGCACCACCACACGGTGCCGTACGGCAAGCCCTCGGGCGGAACCCGTACGGCACCGTCGTCCGTTCAGCGGCCGGCCCCCGCCGGGCCCCGCCCGTCCGCGCCGTCACCGCCGCCTGCGCCGCCCCCGCTCCTGCCGCGGCGGCACCTGCCCCGCCCCCGGCAGCGTCGGCTTCGGCAGATGCGCCACCTCCCACTGCGCCTCCGCCAGTTGCTCCGCCGTGTCGTCCGGCAGCCACGGCGGCCGGCGCGCCGCGTGCCGGAAGCCGAACGCCGACGTCAGATCGCCGAACGCCGACCGCCGCCAGTCACTGATGTTCGGCTCCGCCACACCCGTCCAGCGCTCCAGGAACTGCAGCACCGACGTGTGGTCGAACGGATCACCGGCCGCCCAGCCGCCCACCGTCCACGGCGACACGATCAGACACGGCACCCGGAAGCCACCCCCGATCGGCAGCCCCCTGACGAATTCGTCCTTCGTCCCCGGCGGCGGCACCGGCGGCGGCACATGGTCGAAGAGCCCGTCGTTCTCGTCGTAGTTGAGGATGAAGACCGTCTTCGCCCAGACCCGCGGATTCGACGCGATCGCCTCCAGCTTCTGCGCCACATAATCCGCGCCGGCCGCCGGCAGATAGTCCGGGTGCTCCGACTGGTGACTCGTCGGGATCAGCCACGACACCGCCGGCAGTCGATCGCCCCGCGCATCGTCCTCGAAGGTGCCGGCCGGCTGCGGCCGTACCCCCCGCTCGTACAGCGGATCACCCGGCTGGGAGTCCCGGAACGTCTGGAACTGCTCCAGCAGGTTGCAGCCGTAGTCGTCCTCCTCCTGGTACACCTTCCAGCTGATCCCCGCCGCCTCCAAGCGCTCCGCGTACGTCGTCCAGCGGTACGGCTTGGGCGCGGTGTTGTTCAGCACCGGCCCGCCCAGCGTGCCGCCCGGGTCCAGCGTGCCGGTCATCCAGTACAGCCGGTTCGGCCAGGTCGGCCCGAGGACCGAGCAGAAGTAGTTGTCGCACAGCGTGAACGCCTCCGCCAGCGCGAACTGGAACGGGATGTCCTCCCGCGTGTGATAGCCCATCACATACGGGCCGTTGACCCCGTCCGCCTTGCGGTGCGCCGGCAGCCAGCGGTCCATCTTGCCGCCGTTCCACGCCTCGTGCTGCACCGACCAGGCATGACTCGTGGAGGGGATGGCCTGCGCGCTGGACGTGTGGGTGTTGAGCCGGAACGGCAGCAGATAGCCGTCCGGATTCTCCGCGTCCGGCTGGTGGAAGACGTCACGGCCGTCCGGGAGCGTCAGCGCGTCCGGGTCGGCGAAACCACGGACCCCGCGCAGCGTGCCGAAGTAGTGGTCGAACGACCGGTTTTCCTGCATGAGCATGACGACGTGCTCGACGTCGTGCAGCGAACCGTGACGTGCGGGTCCGGCGGCGACGGCCTTTTGGACGCTGGGCGGCAGCAGAGTCAGCGCGGCGGCGCCACCGACCGCGCCGGCCGCGGAGCCGAGGAGTCTGCGTCGGGTCATGTCGGGCATATGTGCCACTCTCCCTGAGTCGCGTGAGCCCTCAGTGGGCCGACATGACTGTGGCGGCGGGGGAGTTTCCCGGGCAGGGGGAGACAGCTGTACGGTCCGTCAATTGGCCATGAACCACCGGGAGTTGGCCAGACCGCGCTACGTCCCGTACGCCACCCGAAGCAGTCCCGCACGGACCGCGTGGTGGCCGGAATTACGCGTTTACCGGGCCGCCTCAGGACACGCGGCCGAGCCCCGGAGTTCCCTCGGGTGCAGGGTACGGACGCTCCTCGGGCAGCAACCCGGCCGCCCCCGCCACGTCCCCCGCTGCCATCCGCGCCCGCACCTCACGCGCCAGCTCCGTCACGTCCGTGATCCCCACCGTCCACTCGTCCGCGTAACCCCGCGACGCCTCCCCGGCCAGGCCCAGCTGCAACGAACGGTACGGCAGCGCCCGCAACCACAGATCGCGCTCCGGATCCCACTGCACCCGCGCCGGCGACTCCCGCAACTGCCGCCGCCAGGCCTCCCGGTCCGCATGCTCGTCCCGGTCGTAGTGCGACAGACACGCATGCCCGAGCGCCCAGTCAAAACCCGCCCGGTCGATCTCCACCGCCAGCACCGTCTCCTGCCCGGCCTTGGACGCCCAGCCGCAGCGGTACATCATCCACAGGAACGACGGCTTGATCCACGTCATCCGCTCCCGCTTCCACGCCACCGGGAACCGCCCGTCCCGCGCCGCCGGCAGCCCCAGCTCGGATGGGGGTACCCCCTGCTCTTTCAGAGCTTGGGGGAGTACGCCTGATAGACGGTGACGGTCCGTTCGGTGTAACGGGCGCGGATACGGCGGACGGGCTCGGCGCTGTGGTGCGGGACGGTGCTCATGAGCGGTCATCCTGGCCGACGCCGAAGCGGCGGAGCCACCGAATTGACGGCCCGGATGGCCCGGAAGCGCCCTAGGGGGTGTCTTCAAATGATCTCGGGTGGTGGACCATGGTCGGGTGATACGTCGCCATGAACTATCCGATGCTGAGTGGGAGTTCGTCCGA
>NZ_JBEZMM010000054.1:0-49572 GCF_040652715.1 Streptomyces sp. NPDC048196
CGCTTCCCTTCGGTCTTGCGTTTCCGACTCTATCAGATCCTCGCGGCTCCGATTTTCGCCGGTGCGATTCGGCCTTTCGGCTTCTTCGCGGTTCCAACCTTACCAGATCCGTTTCCGTCTCCGGCGCCCTGTTGAAGCAGGCTCGGCCGTTCGGCTTTCGCTTTTCGGCCTTTCCGACTCTATCAGATCTTGTTCGTTCCGTTTACCGGTCCGAATTCGTTTCCGATTCCCCGTCGGAGGGGGTTTTGCCGCGCCTTTCGGCGTGGTCACTACGTTAGCGGAATTCCTCGTCGACGCATAATCGCGCCGCGGTCCGAATTTCGGCATGCCGAAATTGTTCCCGGTGAGGGGCCGTGCAGTAGTGGTGTGCCGCGAGGCGGCGGAAGGGCTGCCGCAGAACCGTTCCGGCGCTGTGGCAACTCGGAGGACACTACAGATCCGGGTGACCGGTGTCAACCTGCCTCGGGCGGGTCGCTCCTCAGTCGAGGTCGGTGAGGCGACCGCCGGCGTCCGGCTGGGCCTCTTCCACGCGGCGCAGCAGGCGGGTGAGTACCTGGCCGAGGAGTTGACGCTCCTCGCCGGAGAGGTCCTGGAGGAGGTCCTCCTCGAAGACCGAGGCCATGCGCATCGCGGCGAGCCACTTCTCGCGGCCCTCGTGGGTCAGTTCGACGATGACGCGGACGCGGTTGTTCTCGTCGCGTTCGCGGGTGACCAGTCCTTCGTTCGCCATCCGGTCGATGCGGTGGGTCATCGCGGCCGGCGTCAGGCCGAGGCGCTTGGCGAGTTCGCCGGGGCCCATCCGGTAGGGGGCGCCGGAGACGACGAGGGCCTTGAGGACCTCCCACTCGGCGTTGCTCATGCCGAGGGTCGAGGTCTGCCGCCCGTAGGCGACGTTCATCCGGCGGTTGAGGCGCTGGAGTGCGGAGACGACCTGCTCGACCTGGGGGTCGAGGTCCTGGAATTCGCGCTGGTAGGCCGCGATCTGTTCCTCGAGGGACGGCTCGGCAGCGTCGGCGGCCGCATCGGAGGGCTCAGGCATGCGGCGCAGTATGACATGAAAGTGATTGGCGTTGAAGTTCTTCGCCATGTACTCTTTAGCTTCGAAGTCTAGAGCGTTCAAGTCTTCAGGGTGAGACCGTCCGGATGACAACTGTCCGGGTCGCGCGTCTCGCCCTGGTGTCTGTCCAGCCCCTTCGACTGTCCCTTATGTCTTTGATGACCTGACCTAGGTAGGTGAGTGTGACCACCGCGATGGGCGCCGCGCTGCGCCGGATCCAGCTCGGGAACGCGCTGAGCGCGTTCGGTAACGGCTTCACGGTTCCGTATCTGTACGTCTATGTGGCGAAGGTGCGCGACCTTGGTGCCAGTACGGCCGGTGTCGTGCTGGCGATGCTGGCCGTGGCCGCGCTGGCCGTGCTTCCGCTGACCGGTCGGGCGATCGACCGGCGCGGCCCCCTGCCGGTGGCCATCGTCGGTACGGTCTCCGCCGCGATCGGCTCCCTGGGGCTCGGGCTGTCGTCGACCGAACCGCTGGTCATCGCCTCGGCGGCGGCGCTGGGTGCCGGTATAGCGGTGGTCCAGCCGGCCCTGGCGACGATGATCGTGTGGTGCTCGACGACGGTGACCAGGTCGCGGGCGTTCGCCACCCAGTTCTTCCTCAACAACCTGGGGCTGGGCGTCGGCGGGCTCGTCGGCGGGCTGCTCGTCGACGAGTCGCATGCGGCGAGCTTTGTGCGGCTGTTCGCCATCGAGGCCGTGATGTTCCTGGTGCTCGGCGCGGCGGTGGCCACCGTACGGCTGCCGCGGGTGCCGAAGGTCGAGGACGCGGTGCCGAGCGAGGAGCGGCCCGCGGGCGCCTGGCGGGCGCTGTTCGCCGACCGGCGGATGATGTGGGTCTGCCTGCTGGGGTTCGTGCTGTTCTTCGCCTGCTACGGGCAGTTCGAGTCGGGGCTGGCCGCGTATGCGACCGAGGTGACCCGAATACCGCCGGCCAGCCTGGGCATCGCGCTCGCGGCCAATACGGCGGCGATCGTGGCGGCGCAGTTCGTGGTGCTCAAGCTCGTCGAGCGGCGGCGTCGCAGCCGGGTGATGGCGCTGGTCGGCATGGTCTGGACGGTGGCCTGGCTGGCCGCCGGACTGTCCGGGCTGGTGCACGGTGCGCAGGCGGTGGCGACGACGCTGCTGATCTCGACGTACGCGCTGTTCGGCATCGGTGAGTCGATGCTGTCGCCGACGGTGGCGCCGCTGGTGGCGGATCTGGCGCCGGCCTCGTTGATCGGCCAGTACAACTCGGCGTTCGCGCTGGTCAAGCAGTTGGCGCTGGCGGTCGGTCCGGCGGTCGGTGCCCTGATGGTCGGTCATGGCATGTACGGCGCGTACATCGTGATGCTGGTGGTGTGTGCGCTGGGGATCACCGCGCTGTCGCTGCGGGTGGGCCGGATGCTGCGGCCCTGGCAGGACAACCCGCACCGGGCGGCGCCGGCCGCGGTGGTGCCCGCGGCGCGGGTGCCGGCCGAGGCGGAGTCGGTGGTCTGCGGGGCCTGAGGTCCGGCAGGTGTCGGTCGGCCGCGGTCCCGTGGGGGGTCCGCGGCCGACTGTCCGTTTCAGGCGCCCCCTGGAGGAGGCCCGTTTCAGGTGGCCCGTTCAGGCGTCCCTGAGGACGGTCCGTTCGGCCGCGTGGCCGGATCAGCTCCGGGGCAGGGCGAACTCGCACCACACGGCCTTGCCACCGCCCGGTGTCCGGCGGGAGCCCCAGGACGAGGCGATGGTGGCGACGATGGAGATGCCGCGGCCCGCCTCGTCGGCCGGTTCGGCGCGGCGGCGGCGCGGGAGGTGGTCGTCCCCGTCGGTGACCTCGACGATCAGCCGGCGGTCCGTACGGCGCAGGCGCAGCCGCATCGGGGGCGTGCCGTGCTGGAGGGAGTTGGCGACCAGCTCGCTGGCCGCCAGGACGCCGAGGTCGTGCAGCTCCGGTGAGAAGCGCCAGGAGGCGAGCACGCCGGAGGCGAAGGCGCGGGCGCGCGGGGCCGCTTCGGTGCCGCCGTGGAGTTCCAGGGCGGCGTTGTGGAAGAGCTCGGCGTCGTGGCCGCTGCGCTCGGGGTGCTGGAGGACGAGGATGGCGACGTCGTCGTCGTGGGTGGCCGTGATGCCCAGGGAGCGGAGCAGGCGGTCGCAGACGATGTCGGGCGGGCCGGCGGCGCCGGCGAAGGCGCGTTCCAGGGCCTCGACGCCGTCGTCGATGTCCTTGTCGCGGCGCTCCACCAGGCCGTCGGTGTAGAGGACGGCGCTGGCGCCGGGGCCGAGCGTGACGGACCCGGAGGTGTGCAGCCAGCCGCCGGTGCCCAGGGGCGGGCCGGTGGGCTCGGCGGCGCGGCGGACCGTGCCGTCCGGGTCGCGGACGAGGATGGGCAGGTGGCCGGCCGAGGCGTAGGCCAGGCGGCCCTCGTTGGGGTCGTGGACGGCGTAGACGCAGGTGGCGATCTGGTTGGCGTCGATCTCGGCGGCCAGGCCGTCCAGGAGCTGCAGGACCTCGTGGGGCGGGAGGTCGAGGCGGGCGTAGGCGCGGACGGCGGTGCGCAGCTGGCCCATGACGGCGGCCGCGCGCACACCGCGGCCCATGACGTCGCCGATGACCAGGGCGGTGCGGCCGGCGCCGAGGGTGATGACGTCGTACCAGTCGCCGCCGACCGCGGCTTCGGTGCCGCCGGGCTGGTACGTCGCGGCGACCCGGAGGTCGTCGGGCTGTTCGAGCTCCTGGGGGAGCAGGGAGCGCTGGAGGGTGACCGCGGCCTCGCGCTGGCGGGCCTCGCTGGCGCGCAGTCGTTCGGCGGACTCGACCTGGTCGGTGACGTCGGCGCCGAAGACCAGGACGCCTTTGTGCGGGGCGACGCAGGCGACCTCGGGGTCGGGTGCCGGGCCGCTGGCGGCGACCTCGATGGGGGTGCAGGTGAAGGTGTAGTAGCCGCGGGAACGGTCGCCGCCGGCCCCGCCGGGGACCTTGCGGGACTTGACCGTGCGGGGCTTGCCGCTGCGCAGGACCTGGTCCATCAGGGGGAGCAGGCCGAGCGCGTCCAGCTCGGGAAGGGCCTCGCGGGCGGTGCGGCCGGCGGGGCGGGGGCCGAAGACGGAGGCGTAGGCGCCGTTGACGTAGGCGAGGCGGTGCTCGGGGCCGTAGACGACGGCGACCAGGGCGGGGATGGTGCCGAGGATGTCGTGGACGGAGAGCGCGTCGACGGTGGGCGACAGGGTCACGGGCGCGGTCTCCTGGGCGGACGCCGGGTCGGGGCGCTCGGCGCGGGCGGCGGGGACGGAGCCGGTGGTGGCGGCCGTCGGGGCGGCCGGGGTGCCGTCCGCGGACGCGGGCGGGGCGGCGGGCTCCGGGGCCGCGGTGGGCGGGGTGGCCGGCGTACCGGCGGCGGGGCGGGCTGCGGCGCGGTCGGACCGCGCGGCGGCGCGCCGCTGTGTGCCGGGGAGTTTGGCGCTCCAGCGCGTGAAGATCACGGAGGGGTACCTCTTACTTCGCGTCGTCGCGCGGGATCGGGCCGTCGGCATGGTGGGACCTCCCGGCGGCGGGCCGGGGGAGGGTCGGCTGGGGGCGCTCTCGGCGCCCTTTTGCGGAATGCAGCAAACGTCCAGAATCCTCGTGATTGTCACTCTTTGCAGATACGAGCCCACCCATGGTCACACGTCCAGTGTGGCCGACCGGACGGACATCCGTCAGACGCCCGGCGGCCGGTGTGGAGTTCCGCACTCCGCAACCACCGGCCCGCCCGGGGCTGACGTCAGGTCAAAATTTCTGTCGGTACGGCGCGTCAGCTGGCTTCGTTGTGCCGGCCGGTGCCCGCGGCGAGTTCGAACTCGGCGCGCGGGTTCTCCAGCGAGCCCAGCGAGACGATCTCGCGTTTGAACAGGCCCGCGAGGGTCCATTCGGCCAGGATCCGGGCCTTCCGGTTGAAGGTCGGCACCCGTCCGAGGTGGTACGCGCGGTGCATCAGCCAGGCGGGGTAGCCGCGCAGCTTGCGCCCGTAGACGTGCGCGACGCCCTTGTGCAGGCCGAGCGAGGCCACCGAACCGACGTACTTGTGCCGGTAGTCCTGGACCGTGCCGCCGCACACCGTCGCCGCGACGTTCTCGGCGAGCACCTTGGCCTGCCGGAGGGCGTGCTGGGCGTTGGGCGCGCACACGGGGCGGGGCTCGTCGGGCTTGGCGGGCGGTTCGGCCGTCAGGTCGGGGACCGCCGCGGCGTCGCCCGCCGACCAGGCGTGTTCCACGCCGTCCACCCGGAGCGTGGCATTGCACCTGAGGCGGCCGTGGTCGGTCAGCGGCAGGTCGGTCGCGGCCAGGATGGGGTGCGGTTTGACGCCGGCGGTCCACACCAGCGTTCTGGTGGGGAAGCGGGAGCCGTCGCTGAGCTGGGCGACCCGCTTCTCGCACGAGTCCAGGCGGGTCTCCAGCCGTACGTCGATGTTGCGGCCGCGCAGCTCCCGTACGGCGTAGCGGCCCATTTCCGGGCCCACTTCGGGGAGGATCCGGCCGGTCGCCTCGACCAGGATCCACTTCATGTCCTCGGGCTTGACGTTGTGGTAGTAGCGGACGGCGTAGCGGGCCATGTCCTCCAGTTCGGCGAGGGCCTCCACGCCCGCGTAGCCGCCCCCCACGAAGACGAAGGTCAGCGCGGCGTCCCGGACCGCCGGGTCGCGGGTGGAGGAGGCGATGTCGAGCTGTCCGAGGACGTGGTTGCGCAGTCCGATGGCCTCTTCGACGGTCTTGAAGCCGATACCGAATTCGGCCAGGCCCGGGACCGGCAGGGTGCGGGAGACCGAGCCGGGGGCCAGAACCAGCTCGTCGTAGACCACCTCGATGGCGCCGTCGCCGGACTCCTCCGCCGCCAGGGTGGCGATCGTCGCCCGGCGTTCGTCGTGGTTGATGTCGGTGACTTCGCCGACCACCACGGTGCACTGCGGCAGGACGCGGCGCAGCGGGACGACCACGTGGCGCGGGGAGATGGAACCGGCCGCGGCCTCGGGCAGGAACGGCTGGTACGTCATATACGGATCGGGATCGACCACGATCACCTCGATGGAGCCCTCCCGCAGCTGCTGCTTCAGTTTCCGCTGCAGGTGCAGGGCGGTGTACATCCCCACGTAGCCACCGCCGACGACGAGAATGCGGGCCACGTTGTTCGAAGACACAGCCTTCACAGGGGTTCTCCTCGCGGTGTCGACCGGGCCCGGGGCGGCGCCGATCAGGCGGCCGGCCGGCGGCGCGACCACCCTCGGGTGCCGCGCTCCCGGGAAAGCGCAGCACTGTTCCATGACGCACCCCCGCAGCGCCTTTGTCCACAGGCCCGTCGAAATGTATGACCGGGCGCTGCCCTGGGGACGGAGCCGCACCCTCCGGGTTGCCGGGCCCAGCTGCGCTGGTCAGCGGGCGGGTGGCGGAAAGCGTACGGGGGCACAATTCGGGCGGATCAGTCCGTTGGGCCGATCGGGGGGCGCACCGTGCGGAAGGCCCCCTTCAAACTTGACCCGGGCTCAACTATGTTCGTATCTCGTTGGGGTGCACCCTTTCGTCGGTGCGTCCCGGCAGTCAGGGCGGGGAGTCTCCGGGGGGAGACGTCATTACCGGGGGATCACTATGACCATTCAGGGCTCTCAATGGCCGACAGCCGTCGCCATGGCGCACGCCACCGACGGCGGCAGCGGCACGCACGGCAACAACGGCAACAACGGTGCGAACGGCACCCACGGCAACGGGGGCGGCGGCAGCCTCGGTGCCGGTTCGGGCGCGGGCGGGCGGACCACACCGCTGCGGGTGGACGCCCAGCGCAATCTGGAACACGTACTGCGCGCCGCGCGCGAGGTGTTCGGCGAGCTGGGCTACGGCGCGCCCATGGAGGACGTGGCACGGCGCGCCCGGGTCGGGGTCGGCACGGTCTACCGCCGGTTCCCGAGCAAGGACGTCCTGGTCCGCCGCATAGCCGAGGAGGAGACCTCCCGGCTGACGGACCAGGCGCGTGCGGCGTTGGGGCAGGAGGACGACCCGTGGTCGGCGCTGTCCCGCTTCCTGCGGACGTCGGTCGCCTCGGGCGCCGGACGGCTGCTGCCGCCGGGGATCCTGCGGGTGAGCGCGGAGGCCGACCGGGCGGACGCCGCGGTGGACGGCCTCGGCGAGGCCCGGGTACCGCAGCAGCGGATGGCGCCCGGCCCGGACGGCGGGCCGGCCGACCTGCGGCTGGTCGAGCGGCGCGGCGGGCCCGAGGACGGCCCGGCGGCCGAACCGGCACCCGCCCCGGCCGAGGCGACGGACGGCGCGGAGGCGCTGCTGGAGGTCGTCGGACGGCTCGTGGAGCGCGCCCGGGCGGCCGGTGAGCTGCGGCCCGACGTGACGGTCTCGGACGTCCTGTTGGTGATCGCCACGGGTGCGCCCGCGCTGCCCGACCCCGGTCAGCAGCAGGCTGCCTCCGCGCGGCTGCTGGAGATCCTGCTGGAGGGACTGCGCTCGCGCGCGGGGCGGTGACGTGGGGGCCCGTTCCGGTGGGATGTCCCGCTGGTTCCGGCCCCGGGCGTTCCGGGCGCGCGGGGGCCTCGGCCCGCGATGTGGCCCGTACGGGTTTCCCGTGGCGTATGACCCGATTGCGCCATATGGCCCGTACGGGTGAACGCCCGTGCGGGCGGGCGGACGCCCTCCCCGGATGAGTGGTTGACGGACGAGGCCCCCAGCCGCCACCGCCCGATGTGGCACGCTTGCGCGGTATTCGGGTGTGACGGCGGCTTCGGGGGCCTCGGCGATGGGTGTTGACGGGCGGGACGAGCAACGCGACGGCGAGACCGGGCCGGGCGGGTCCGGGACGGCGCCGCCCCCTCAGGTGCCCGGGCAGGCCGGGCCGTCGGGGGCCACTCCGACAGGCGGGCAGGCCGGGCCGTCGGGGGCCACTCCGACAGGCGGGCCGGCCGGGCGGCAGGCCCGCGCCGGCGGTCCGGCGGGCGACGGCCCCAGCGTGCCGCCGCAGCGGCACGGGGCCGGCCGGGCGGCGCCGCGCGGCGGGCCGGGGGGCGTCGGGGGCGCCACGGGAGGAGCGGCCGGAGGGGATCAACTCCCGGCGTCCGACGACAAGTTGATCGCCGGGATGCGGGCCGGCGGCGACGGTGCGTACGAGGAGATGTACCGCCGGCACGCCGACGCGGTCCGGCGCTACGCCCGGCACTGCTGCCGCGACGAGCACACCGCCGAGGACCTGACCGGTGAGGTCTTCGCCCGGACGCTGCAGGCGGTGCGCGGCGGCGCGGGACCCAGCACCGCGGTCCGCGCGTATCTGCTGACGACCGTGCGCCGGGTCGCCGCCTCCTGGGCGAAGACCGCCCGGCGCGAGCAACTGGTCGAGGACTTCGCGGTGTTCGCGGTCTCCGCGGCCGGTGCGACGCTGGACGACGGCACCCTGGACCTGGGTGCGGACGTGCACGCCATGCACGAGGCCGAGCAGTCGATGGCCGTGCAGGCGTTCCGCAGCCTGCCGGAGCGCTATCAGACCGTGCTGTGGCACACCACGGTCGAGGACGAGTCGCCGAGCGAGGTCGCCCCGCTGCTGGGGCTGACCGCGAACGCCACCGCCGTATTGGCGCACCGCGCCCGCGAGGGCCTCAAGCAGGCGTATCTGCAGGCCCACGTCAGCCAGTCGCTGACCGCCGGCGGGGACTGCGCCCGGTACGCCGACCGGCTCGGCGCGTACGCCCGCGGCGGGCTGCGGATGCGGGCCGAACGGGGCCTGCGCGAGCACCTGGACGGCTGCGCCCGGTGCCGTACCGCGGCGCTGGAGGTCGAGCACGTCAACGAGCGGATCGGTGCGGTGCTGCCGGTGGCGGTCATCGGCTGGTTCGCCGCCGGGTACGCCGTGAAGACGGCCGCCGCGGCGGCCGGGGCCGCGGGGGCGGCGGGGGCCGGTGCGGTCGCCGCGGCAACGGGCGGTTCCGGTACGGCAGGTGGCGCGAGTGGCACGGGTGGCGCGAGTGGCACGGGTGGCGGTGTCGCGGGTGAGGGGCTCGGCGCGCCGGTCAAGGTCGGCATCGGCGTCGGAGTGGTGGTGGCCGGTGTGACGCTCGTGCTCGCGCTGGCCGGCGGCGACCCCTCGCCCGCGTCGCACCCGCGGGCCGAGCCGCACCGGCCGGCCCCGGCCGCGCCGCGTCATCCGTCGCCCGCCCCGGCGAAGCCGCTGCCACCGGCGGCCGGTGCCGCACCGAGCCCCCAGCCGACCCCGTCGCACCCCTCGGCCCACCGCCCGGCACCGTCCCGGCCGGCGCCCGCCCCGACGCCCACCACCCGTACGCCCGCACCGACGACTCCCCCTCCGAAGCCCCCGCACGAGCCGCCCCGGACGCGCCCGGAGCCGCCGGAGCCGCCGGAGCCCGCCCCGACCTCGTATCGAGTCGCCGCGCTCGACCACGACTTCATGGGCGACGGCAGCGAACCGGAGGTGCGCACCCTGGGGAGCGGCTGGCTGTGGCAGCGCCGGTCGCCGGAGATCGCCGGGACGTCCTACGCGGACGGCGCGACCATGCACGCCGGGTCGTCCGTCCTCATCGACCTCAACCGGTCGTGCACCTCTTACGACGCCCTGGTGGGTGTCGACGACCTCAGCCTGGGGATGGGCGCCCTGCGCTTCTCCGTGTACGCGGACGGGGAGCGGCTCTGGCGGTCCGCGGTGGTCCGCGGCAATCGGCCGGCCGTCCCGGTCCATGTCCCCCTGAGCGGCCACAGGACGCTGCGCCTCGTCGTCGACCCGGCGACACCCCTGGACGCGGTGGCTCTGGGCGACTGGGCGGAGGCCCGCATCAGCTGCCGCTGAACCCGCCGGCGGCGCCAGCGACGCACTCGGACCGGCCTCCAGGCGTACGCCCACGGCGCGCAGTGCGTCTTCCCCGCCGTCGCACGCGCGGCCCGGCCGGGCACACGGGCCGCGCGCCCCGTAGCTCCGGCCCGACCAGGGCAAAGGGCAGACGCGGGGCCCGCAGACCCGGCCTCAGGACAACCGGGCGCGCGGAACCACGCCGCCCGCGACCGCCTTCTGGCGCGGCGCCTCCGCCCCCGTCCAGCAGCTCCCGCGGCGGGCGACCAGGCGGCGCAACCACAGTTCCGTGGCGACGAGTTCCGCCAGCCCGTCCAACGGGAGCGCGGCGCCCTCGGCCGCCGCGCGAAGGGCGGTGCGGACCACCCGCGCCTCGATCAGGCCGGCGTCGGCCAGCAGGGGCGCGTCGAAGAGCTGCACCAGATCGCCGACCGCACCGCGCAGCCCGGCGCGTACCGCCGCGGCGTGGGTGACGTGCGAGGTGGCGCCCCAGCCGGGCGGCAGGTCCCGTACGCCCGCGCCGGCCAGTACGGAGCGCAGTACGGCGGCCCGTGCCCCCGGCTGCACCCGGAGGGTGTCCGGGAGCGCGCGGCAGGCGAGCACCACCTGGTTGTCGAGGAAGGGCGCGTGCAGCCGCTGGCTGCGGACCTCCGCGGCCTGCTCGAAAACCCGGTGGTCGGCGGCCTGCCGAGCCAGAGCCGCGCGGGCCCGCCGCTCACCGGGGCGCCCGACCGCGGCCGTACGGGACGCCGCCTCGCTGAGGCGAACCGATACTTCGGCCAGCGCCTCGCCCGTGAGCCAGCGCGCCGCAGGCCCGGGACGACACCAGGTCAGCGCGGCCAGCGAGGCGTCCACCGCCCCGCCGGTCACCGGCTCGTCGGCGAACTGCCGCTCCAGCAGGCGCCGCGCGGCCTCCGTGATGCCCTCCGGGTACGGCGTACGGGCGAGCCGCCGCGCCGCCCGGTAGACGGTGAACGGCACCAGGACGGACTGGGCGGACGGGCCGTCGGCCTTCGCGAGCGCGGTGACCGGCCGCAGGAGATGGCGTCGGCGGCGGTCCATGAGGAGGTCGGCGAGCCGGGCGGGATGGGCGTCGAGGACCTGCCGGGCGCCGTGCCCGACGAAGTGGTCCGCGCTGCCCGCCAGCAGCCGGCGCCGGTGGCGGCCCGCCACCGTCAGGGAGGGCCCGGGCTCGTCCGTGAGCGGGCCGCTTTCGAGGTCGGCATACGGGAGGGCCTCCTCCCCGGCGGCGACGACGACGTGGTGCAGCCGCGGGTTGTCGGCGATGCTGCGGGCCCGCTCCAGTTCGGCGTCGTGGTGGGCCCGCGCGCCATTGGTGGCGCGGTCGTTGAAGGTGACGGCCAGCAGGCGTTCCCCGTGGCCGTTGAGGCGTCCTGGACGGCCGGGCAGACCGGCGGCCAGAAGGGCGAGGGTTCCGGACGCGGAGCCTCCGGAGAGGTCGGCGCCGACGCCGGGGGCCGGCGCGCCGCGTGCCGCGCGCCGCTCGGCGGGCCCCATACCGGGCACCGGGCCGGGATCGAGGCCGTCGAGCCCGTCCGGGTCGGGGGCGTGCCGCGGGACCGCCAGCCGGGCGCGGACGGCCTCGACGAGCGCGTCCCGGACCCCGTCCACGGCCTGTTCCGGCGGGAGTTGGGGCGCGGCGACGGCGAGCGAGGTGGTCGGCTCGTAGGAGGTGATCTCCCTGGCGCCGCCGCGCAGCACGAGGGCGTGGCCGGGCGGGATCCGGCGGACGCCCTCGTACGGTGTGCCGGCGCCGAGCGCCTCGGGGGCGTCGGGGCAGGCCAGCAGCGCGGCGAGGTGGCCGATGTCGAGGCTGGCCTCGATCAGGTCGGCGAGCGGCAGCGCGGCGGTGGCGTAGGCGGTGCCGCCCGCCCAGGGGGTGTGGAAGACGGGGCGAGCGCCGGCCAGGTCACCGGTGACGGTGATCCGCCGTCCTACCTGGACGACCGCGGTGTAGCTGCCGGACCAGGCGGTGAGGTGCCGCAGGGCGCCCCCGCGGGCCGCGTACAGGCCGACCCGCAGCTGGTCGTCGGTGGCCCCGCAGATGCCGAAGACGGCGAGCCGGGTCTCGGGGTCGGCCTGGACGACGCGGACCTCGTCCGGCCGCCAGTCGCCGACCGCCCACAGGGGGTCCGGGTCGCCCCAGAGGATCTGCGCGCCCACCGGGAGGACGGTGCGGCTGCCGACGCCCTCCGGGTCCGCGGCGGACGGCCTCGTGGCGGCACTGCTCCACCCCACCAACCAGCGCATGCCGCCTCCACCCGAATTACCCGCCCACCGGGGCCAACGGCCGCCCCGTACCGCGGATCGCCAAGCTGTCGCCGAGCCGTAGTGACGGCCTTGCCGCCCGTAGTGGCGACCATGCTGCCATGACAACGGCGCGCCGGAGAGGTCGCGGCGGGACGTATACGGGCAGTTCACGGCGGACGGCGGGCGGCGGGCGCGTACGGTGGACGGCAGACCCGCGGCGCGGCACCAGGGGATCCGTCGACAAACCCGACAACTGGCCATCTGGGCGAGGCATTTGGTCCACCGATGCGCCAACTCGCCCCCGGTAGGCCCCCCGTGTGGCCCCCGAGGCGCCCGCGCGGCGCTCCTTGACGCGCCACGGCGCGAAATCATCACCCGTCGATTTTCGGCCAAAGTCCGTAGGGCACAGCGCAGTTGACAACTACGAGCCTCATGTCAACCGGTGGCACGATCCTACGGTGGACGGCCTGCGCGACGGTCCGGGAGGCGGGCTTCGCCCCCCGGACCGGACCGTCACCCGCGGGGAATGAGGTGACGGTGTCCCCCAGCCCACTGGATCCAGTGCAGCGGGCCGACCCACGCACCAGTCATGGAAGCGCTCCCGGGGTCGGGCAACCAGCGCGCACGGCCAGGCGCACGGGCACACGTACCCGGAGCACATGCCAGATCCCGCACCCCTGTCTGAACATGAATCTCGCCATCCGGGACACCGGCCCTTAACGGTCGGGATCCGGCGAACTACTCTGGGTGGACGCATGCCCCGGGGTAGCGGGGCGGCCGTCGCTGTGTCGAGGGGTGCGCATGTCCAGGGATATACGCGGGCCGAACGAGAAGCTCGGCACCGTTCTCGCCCTCGCGGGTATCAGCAACGCCGGACTGGCCCGCCGGGTCAACGACCTCGGCGCGCAGCGCGGGCTGACGCTTCGTTATGACAAGACGTCGGTGGCGCGATGGGTCTCCAAGGGCATGGTGCCGCAGGGCGCCGCGCCCCATCTGATCGCGTCCGCGATCGGCAGCAAACTGGGCCGGCCGGTGCCGCTGCACGAGATCGGGCTGGCCGACGCCGACCCTGCGCCCGAGGTCGGCCTGGCCTTCCCGCGCGACGTCGGCGCCGCGGTGCGCTCGGCGACCGAGCTCTACCGTCTCGATCTGGCCGGACGGCGGGCCGGCGGAGGCGGCATCTGGCAGAGCCTGGCCGGATCCTTCGCGGTGAGCGCGTACGCCACCCCCGCCTCGCGCTGGCTGATATCCCCGGCCGACAGCTCGGTGGCCCGGGAGGCGGCCGAGGCGCGCGACAAGGACGCCGCGGCGGCCGGCGACGCCGGGATCCCGCAGCACGTGGGGCACAGCGACGTCAGCAAGCTGCGCGAGGCGGCGGAGGACGCGCGCCGCTGGGACTCCAAGTACGGCGGTGGGGACTGGCGTTCTTCCATGGTGCCGGAGTGCCTCCGGGTGGACGCGGCGCCGTTGCTGCTCGCCTCGTACAGCGACGAGGTGGGCCGCGCGCTCTTCGGGGCGACCTCCGAGCTCACCCGGCTCGCGGGGTGGATGGCCTTCGACACCGGCCAGCAGGAGGCCGCGCAGCGCTACTACATCCAGGCGCTGCGGCTCGCCCGGGCGGCCGCCGACGTCCCCCTCGGTGGGTACGTCCTCGCCTCGATGTCCCTCCAGGCGACGTACCGCGGCTTCGCCGACGAGGGCGTCGACCTCGCCCAGGCGGCCCTGGAGCGCAACCGCGGTCTGGCCACCGCCCGCACCATGAGCTTCTTCCGCCTGGTGGAGGCGCGGGCGCAGGCCAAGGCCGGTGAGGCGCGCGCCTGCGAGGTGGCGCTGAAGGCGTCCGAGGGCTGGCTGGAGCGGTCCCGGAGCGGCGACCCCGACCCGTCGTGGCTGGACTTCTACTCGTACGAGCGGTTCGCCGCCGACGCGGCCGAGTGCTACCGCGACCTGCGGCTGCCCCGCCAGGTGCGCCGCTTCACCGAGCAGGCGCTGTCCCGGCCGACCGAGGAGTTCGTCCGCTCGCACGGGCTGCGGCTGGTGGTGTCCGCGGTGGCCGAACTGGAGTCCGGCAATCTGGACGCGGCCTGCGCGGCGGGCGCCCGCGCGGTCGAGGTGGCGGGCCGGATCTCCTCGGCCCGTACGACGGAGTACGTCCGCGACCTGCTGCACCGCCTCGAACCGTACGGCGACGAGCCGCGCGTGGTGGAGCTGCGGGAACGGGCGAGGCCCTTGCTGGCGGCGCCGGCGTAGGTGGGCGAGGCGGGCGGTGGGGCGCGGGGCCGGGCGACGGGCCGGGCGACGGACCGGTGAGCCGCGGTGGGGCGGGCGACGGACCGGCGGGTCGGGCGACGGACCGGTGGGCCGCTGGGCCGCCGGGTCGCCGGGTCGCCGGGTCGCCAGGTTGCCGGATCGCCAGGTCGCCGGATCGCCCGGCAGTTCCGAGCGGCCGCCGAGGGAGCTTGCCGATCGAGCCTGCCTATCGACGATCAAGCTTGCCGATCGAGCTTGCCGGGGGAAATGCCGACGGGATTGTCAGTGCCGGCCGTCATGATGGGATACGTCGTCGGGATGGCGCGCGGACCCGCGGTGACGGTCGGGCCTGCGGTCATGCGGTTGGGCATGCGGTAGGGGAGGTGCAGTGTCGTCGTACGACTGCGACGTGCTGGTGATCGGTGCCGGCATCATCGGGCTCTCAACGGCGTATGCGATCACGCGCGCCGCGCCGGGCACGCGCGTCGTGGTGCTGGAGAAGGAGCAGGGCCCGGCCCGGCATCAGACCGGGCGCAACAGCGGAGTGATCCACAGCGGCATCTACTACCCGCCCGGTTCGCTCAAGGCCCGCTTCGCGCTCCAGGGCTCCGCGGAAATGGTGAAATTCTGCACCGAACACGACATTCCGCATGAGGTCACCGGCAAGCTGATCGTCGCCACCGACCGCAGCGAGCTGCCCCGGCTGCACGGCCTGATCCAGCGCGGCCGCGAGCACGGCCTGCCGGTCCGCGAGCTGGGCCCGGCCCAGATAGCGGAGTACGAACCCGAGGTCCGCGGCCTGGCCGCCATCCATGTCGGCACGACCGGCATCTGCGACTTCGGCGCGGTCGCCCGCCGGTTCGGCGCACTCGCCACGGACGCCGGCGCCCGGATCGTCTACGGCGCCGACGTGACGGTGATCGGCCGCCGCCCCGGCCGGGTGGCGGTCCGTACGGCCGACGGCACGGTCCACCGCGCCCGCGCCCTGGTCAACTGCGCCGGTCTGCACTGCGACCGGATCGCCCGGCTGGCCGGCGATGCCCCCGGGATGCGGATCGTCCCCTTCCGCGGTGAGTACTTCACCCTCGCCCCGGAGCGCGCCGCCCTCGTCCGCGGCCTGGTCTACCCGGTCCCCGACCCCGCCTTCCCGTTCCTGGGGGTCCACCTCACCCGCGGCATCGACGGCGCCGTCCACATCGGCCCGAACGCCGTCCCCGCCCTGGCCCGCGAGGGCTACGACTGGCGCACGGTCCGCCCCGGCGAGCTGGCCGGCACCCTCGCCTACCCCGGCTCCTGGCGGATCGCCCGCCGCCACTGGCGCTACGGCGCCGGCGAGCTGCACCGCTCCCTCTCCCGCCGCGCCTTCGCCGACGCGGTCCGCCGCCTCCTGCCCGCCGCCCGCGAGGAGGACCTCCTCCCGTCCCCGGCCGGCGTCCGCGCCCAGGCCGTCCTCCCCGACGGCACCCTCGTCGACGACTTCCTCTTCTCCGAATCCCCCGGCATGATCCACGTCCTCAACGCCCCGTCCCCCGCCGCCACCGCCTCCCTCCCCATCGGCCGCGAGGTGGCCCGCAGGGCGCTGGGGGTGCTCGAGGCGGCCCGGAGCTAGGGGTGTCGCCTCGATCAGACCGGGGAGGCGCCCCCTGGCTCCGTCGATCCGGAGCCCGCACGCCACCCCCGTAGAATCGAACCCACTGTGTCCGAGAACCGCACCCCCTCCCCCGCCCCCGTGACCGACGCCGTGGCAGCCGACGCTATGGAAGCCGTGGCCGTGGCTGACGGTCGGCGTACCGCGCCGGCGCCGCGTCGTGGCGAGCCGATGTTCCCCGACGGCACCGGGCCCGCGGCCGACCCCGCGGGGTCGCACCACGAGCGGCGGATCCGGTCGTTCCAGCCCCGCCGCAGCCGGGTGTCGCCCTCGCAGGCCGATGCGCTGCGCCGGCTGTGGCCGACGTGGGGCCTGGACATCGACGGGCTGTCGCGGCTGGACCTCGACGCGTTCTTCGGCGGTCTGCCGGTCGTGCTGGAGATCGGTTTCGGGATGGGCGAGGCCACGGCGCAGATGGCCGCCGCCGACCCGGCCACCGGCATCCTCGCCTGCGACGTGCACACCCCCGGCCAGGGCAATCTGCTCGGTCTCGCGGAACGGAACGGGCTGTCCAACATCCGGGTGGCCAACGGCGACGCGATCATCCTGCTGCGCGAAATGCTGGCGCCGGGCTCCCTCGCCGGGCTGCGCGTCTACTTCCCCGACCCGTGGCCCAAGAAGCGCCACCACAAGCGGCGCCTGATCCAGCCCGAGTTCGTCGCCCTGGCGACGACCCGGCTCGCGCCCGGCGCGCTGGTGCACTGCGCGACCGACTGGGAGCCGTACGCCGAGCAGATGCTTGAGGTGCTCTCCGCCGAGCCGACGCTGGAGAACCTCCACCCCGGCTTCGCGCCGCGTCCCGACTTCCGGCCCCTCACCAAGTTCGAGGGCCAGGGCCTGGACAAGGGGCACACCGTCCACGACCTGCTGTTCCGCCGCCGCGGCGCGTAGGGCGACCGCCGCTCGTTACGGTCGAGGGGTGCACCCGCCCGTTCAGCCACCGCCGCAGCCGCGCCGGAGAGCCCTCTGGCGCGGCCTGCTCCGCCGTACGAACCGCGACGTGACGACCGACGACACGCCCTGCGACATGCCCGGCAACTTGGCGGGCGGTACGCCCCGCGACACGGTCCGCGATGCGACCGGCGACACACGTTGCGACATGCCCCACGTCCTGGCCGGCGATACGGCCGGGGGCCGCCCCCGCGAGACGAGCCGCGGTATGCCTTACGACGGGACCCGCGGTATGCCACGCGACAGCACCCGCGGTATGCCACGCAACAGAGCACGCGGTGTCCGTCGCCACAGGCCCCGCCGTACGACCCTCCGCGCTACCGCGCTGATATCCCTGCTCGTCTCCCTGCTCGCGCTCTCCGGCGTGATCATCGTCGGGATGGTCCGCCGGGAGACCGGTACCGAGGGCCTGCTCGTGGGGCTGGGGCTTGCCGTCTTTCCGGTGCCGCTGCTGGTCGCGGCGTTCCGCTGGCTCGACCGCATCGAGCCCGAGCCCCGGCGGAACCTCGCGTTCGCGTTCTCCTGGGGGGCGTGTGCCGCGGCTCTGGTGGCGCTGGTCACCAATGGCTTCGCCACCGACTGGCTCGCCGCCAACCTCGCGTCCGCCTCGCCCTCCGAGGCCGAGACCTGGGGCGCGACGGCGATCGCCCCGGTCGTCGAGGAGACGGTGAAGGCCGCCGCCGTACTGCTCCTCTACCGCTTCCGCCGACGCGACTTCGACGGCATCACGGACGGCATTGTCATCGCCGGCATCACCGCCACGGGCTTCGCCTTCACCGAGAACATCGTCTATCTGGGCAACGCCTTCGGCGAGGACGAGTCCATGGGCCACACCGGCCTGGACTCGCTCACCGTGGGTACCTTCTTCGTCCGCATCATCATCTCCCCCTTCGCCCACCCCCTCTTCACCATCCTCACCGGCCTCGCCTTCGGCATAGCCGCCACCCGCTACCCCCGCCGGCGCGCCGCCCGTATCGCGCTCGCCGCCCTCGGCCTGCTCACCGCCGTGCTCCTGCACGCCATCTGGAACGCCGCCTCCTCCCTCGGCGACATCGGCTTCCTCCTCGTCTACGGGCTCTTCATGGTCCCCGTCTTCCTCGCCCTGACGGCCCTGGCCGTCTGGGCCCGCAAGCAGGAGCTCCTCTCCCTCCCCGGCTACCTCGCCCCCTACATCACGGCCGGCTGGCTCACCCCGGCCGAACCGGACGCCCTCGCCTCCCTCAAGACCCGCGCCCTGGCCCGCGACATCGCCCGCCGCACCGAGGGCCCCGCCGCCGCCCGCGCCGTCACCGCCTACGCCACCGCCGCCACCGCCCTCTCCTTCCACCGCCGCCGCGCCCACCTCAGGGGCCCCGACCCGGACTTCACCACCCGCGAGCAGTACCTGCTGCAACGGGTCAGGCAGTACCAGAGGTGGGGACGGCCGGCGTTGACGTGTGCGTTGCGGACTAGCCGTCGTACGGACGGTCCGCCCAACGTGACCGATGCTGGCGGATGCAGTCGACCCGTATCTGGTGCTCCTTGACCCGCGTCAGCGCACGAACGAACTGCTGCGTCAGCCCGTCGATCACCTCATAGGCGTCGGTCAGCTGGAGGGCACCCCGGTCGAAGAGGGCATGGCAGTTCGGGCAGAGGCACAGCACGTTGTCCACCGTGTCGGGCCCGTGGTGCGGCTTGCCCAGGGCCTGAATGTGCGCGGCTTCGCTGATGGCCTCGCCCTCGGGTGACACCACGAGCCGCAGTCCACACACCTGGCAGGTGTTGTCGTACATCTGCTTGACCTCGCGTACGACGGCCGAGTCACGTATGAGTCGTTCGTAGGCGACGGTTCGGCGAAATTGCTCTTCCAGGTCGGTCTTCTTCTCACCGTCCGGTGCCACGGGTTGCGGTTTCGGTGATTCGCCGGGTGCCAGCTTGAGCAGCCGGAACTGACAAATGCGAAAGCCTTCCTTACCGATCGTGGTCCAGCTCTCCGCGACTCGGAAGAGGCCGCAGTACTCATAGCCACCGGTGGCCTTCTGCCGCTTGATGTCCAAGCCGCGAATGACGCGTACCGGATTCCCCAGCGCCTGGTTCAGCAACAGTCCGGCGTTACCGCGCGAGTCCATCGTCTGATCGGCCACCATGCGCTGAGTGGTGCGGTCGCGTCCGCCCTCGCCGGTGTAGACGATCTCGGACTCGCCGTAGACGTCGTCGAGGTAACCGCCGGAGAGAACGATGGAGTCGACGCCCTGGTGAGCGGTTCCGGAGATCCCCAATCCGCTTTGCCGGTGCACCCCTTTCTCGTGCAACTCGGCATGTCCCTTGAAGTGCTGACCTTCATGGACACCCGGTGGGCTACCGAACTTCACGGGGTTCGCCGCGTTCTTCTTCGCCATGCACGCATACTGCCAAGTGCTTGATCGCTACGTCATCAGTTGGTGCAGCAATCCCGGGCGTAGGCTCACAGGAGTTGTTTCTTCTGTGGTTTGTCTGGTGTCTCTTCTGAGGAGTGGAGTGGGCATGGCCGGCGTTCCGAGCAGTGTGGTGGCGGCGAGTGGGTTGCTCGGGGGTTATGGGGTGGCTCGGTGGACGAAGAAGCGGCCGTTGGGGGGTGTGGCGTTGGCTGCGGCGGGGGCGGTGGCGGCTCGGGAGTGGCAGCGGAAGGCCGGTGGTAAGACGGCGGCGGCGTTGAGTGGGGCCTATGTGGCGGCGTTCGTGGGGTCGCATCCGTTGGCCAAGAAGATCGGGGCCTGGCCTTCGGTGTTCGCGGTGGCCGGTGGGGTGGCGCTGGCGTCCTGGGCGGTGGTGGACCGGCGGGGGTAGTGCGCCGGGGGTCACCGGTACGCAGCACGCATCACGCACTACCTCTCGCGCACTACCTCTCGCGCGGTACCTATCGCGCGGTACGCATCACGTATCACGCGATACGTATCGCGCAGCACTACGTCTCGCGCGCTGCGTATCGCGTACCACGCGGTGCGCGCTGCGTGATGCTCCCCAACACGCAACGCAGGAAGCGGGGCCCCCAGGGCCCCGCTTCCTGCGTTGTGGGGGGAGGCGGCTCTCCCTGGCGTGGGGCAGGTCAGGCCGATGCCTCGTTCAGCAGGGTGAGTTCGGGGGCGGTGAGGGTCAGGTCGGTGACGGCCAGGAGGGGGGCGAGCTGGGCGGTCGTGCGGGCGCTGGCGATCGGGGCGGCGACCGTCGGCTGGGCGGCGAGCCAGGCCAGCGCGACGGTGGCGAGCTCGGCACCATGGGCGGCGGCGACCGTGTCGAGGGCCTTCAGGACGCGGGGGCCGCGGTCGGTGGCGAGGTACTGCGCGGCCTTCCCGGACCGGGCGCTGTCGACCGCCGCACCCGGCCGGTACTTGCCGGTCAGGAAGCCGGAGGCCAGGGCGTAGTACGGGACCGCGGACACGCCGTTGCGGGCGGCCACGTCGGCGAGTTCGCCCTCGTACGTGTCGCGGGAGACGAGGTTGTAGTGCGGCTGCAGGGCCACGTAACGGGCCACGCCCTCGCGGTCGGAGAAGGCGAGGGACTCCTCCAGGCGCTGCGCGGAGATGTTGGAGGCGCCGATCTCGCGGACCTTGCCGGCCCGGACGAGGTCGTCCAGGGCGGTCAGGAACTCACCGACCTCGACGGACTCGTCGTCGTAGTGGGTGTAGTAGAGGTCGATGTAATCCGTGCGGAGCCGGGTGAGGGACTCCTCGACCGCGGACTTGATGGTGGCGGCGGACAGACCCTTGTAGTCCGGGTGCGCGCCGACCTTGGTGGCGATGACGATGTCGTCGCGATTGCCGCGCGCGGCCAGCCAGTTGCCGAGGACCGTCTCGGATTCGCCGCCCTTGTTGCCCGGCACCCAGGCCGAGTACACATCGGCGGTGTCGATGAAGTTGCCCCCGCCCGCCACGTACGCGTCCAGTACGGCGAAGGACTCGGCCTCGTCGGCGGTCCAGCCGAAGACGTTGCCCCCGAGGGAGAGGGGGGAGACGGACAGCGAGCCCAGGGCCCTGGGGGTACGGGAGTTGTTGCTTGTCGCGCTCATGGTGGGGACAGCGCTGCGGGGCGGGTGGTTATTCCCTCGTGCGGCGGTTGTTCCCCCGTAGGGCAGCTATTCCCTCGAAGGGGATATTCCCCATGGTCCTATCTCCAGGGTCGCATCCCCATGGTCGTGTCCCCATGGTCGTGTCCCCATGGACGTGTCCCCATGGACGTGTCCCCATGGACGTGTCCCCATGGACGTGTCCCCATGGACGCGTTCCCATAGTCACATCCCATGGTCGTGTCCTCACGGCCGTATCCGTGATTCCTGTGGGCCGCCCGCCCCGCTTCGTCAGACGTTGACGCCGTGGTCGCGCAGCCAGGGCATCGGGTCTATCGGGTCGCCGGCGCCGGGGCGTACCTCCAGGTGGAGGTGCGGACCGGTGACGTTGCCCGTGGCGCCGACCCGGCCGATGACGTCGCCAGTGCTGACCTTGCCCGAGGTCTTGACCATCGAGGACAGGTGGCAGAACCACAGCTCGGTGCCGTCGTCGAGGGTCAGGACGATGCGGTAGCCGTACGAACCGGCCCAGCCGGCCTGGGTGATGGTGCCGGAGTGCACGGCCTTGACGGGCGTGCCGGTCGGGGCGGCGAAGTCCTGGCCGGTGTGGTCCGCGACCCAGCGGTCACCGGCCTGACCGAAGCTCGCGGTGAGGGTGTACGAGGAGACCGGGGTGATGAAGCTCTGCGCCAGTTTGGCGAGGCGTTCGGCCTCGACCTTACGGCGGGCCTCCTCCTCGGCCTTGCGCTTGGCCTCGGCCGCTGCCTCCTTCTTGGCGGCCGCGGCCTGCTCGGCGGCCTTCAGGTCCGCGGCGGCGTCCGTGGTGGCCTGCTTGATCGCGGCCTGCTCGGCGGCCTCGCGGGCCTCCTGCTCGGCTGAGCCCTGCTGGGCGTCGGCCTGCTGGAGGATACGGCTGCGCAGCGCCTCACCGGCGTCCGCGCCAGAGCCCGAGCCCGTAACCGCGTCAGAGCCGGAGCCCGTGCCCGTGCCCGTGCTCGATCCGGCGCCCCCGCCCGTACCCGTGCCCGCGTCCGTGGTGGACGGCGAGCCCGGACCGGCGTTCCCGGTGAGCGGGTCGGCGGGAGTGGTGGCGGAGGAAGAGGCGGAAGCGGTGTGCGCGCCCCCATCGGTGTGCGAACCGCCGTCGGATATCAGGTCGCCGACGCCGGGCAGGGAGGCGGCGTCCGGGAGGTGGTCGGAGACGGCGTCGGCCACTCCGCCGAGGTCGGGCATCGAGATCGGCACCGGCGGCCGGCCCTCGGCCGTGGCCATCCCGCCCGCGCCGACCGCCGCGATGACGCCGACGCCCAGGACCGTCCCGCCGCGGGCGAGTCCACCGCCGCGCTGCTTGGCCACCCGGTGCTTGCCGCGGGCCGGGCGGACGGACTCCTCGGTGGGGTTCCATTCCTCCCACTGGCCGTCGGCGTCACCGTTCGCCTCACCGGCCGCCGCGAAGCGGGTGTCGGTGCCGACAGTGGTGTCGGCACCGAAAGCAGCGTCAGTGGCGAAAGCAGCGTCGGTGCCGAAAGCAGCGTCAGTGGTGAAAGCGGTGTCGGTGACGGCTGCGGTGTCGCCGGGATGCGCGAAGGCGTGGGGGGCGCCTGACGCGTACCGGGCGTACGGGGCGTCCGGGCCCCGGTCGTCGGAGTCGTAGGCGGACGGAGCCTCGGGGCCAGGCCTGTTGGACGCCACGGGGGCGCACTCCTTTCCTTCCTTCTCGCCTACCGGGTTAGCTGACGGGTTCGGAGCAGGAAGGTCTCCTACGGGCACCCTCTGGCGAAGGCGTCCGATTCACCCCAAGGTGGTGGTTCCCCGGTTCCCTTGGTGCAGTTCGAGGTGCTGGAGGTGCGTGAAAAGCGCGTGCGGGATTCGGCGTCGGCGCACGGTGCCGCCTCTTGCGGCGGCTGGGACGACCGCGCTGCGTTATCGGACAGTAATAGAGATCGCGACGGTTTTCCAAGCCTTCCCGGGAATCCATATGCCTCGCGCACCAGCTTTGGCGTGGTGTTTTCCGGTCACCATGGCCATAAATCGGGCGAGTTGACCGCACCGCCCCGTGCCGCGTCTAAACGATCTCTCGATGATTGTGCGTCAGTTGTTATGCGGAGGGGTGCCTGCCCATTACGGAACGTGAAGACAGTAACGTCGGATCATGGTCGTCAACGCCGAGCGCCCTGGACACTCCCTGCACCCCGGACACTCCGAGCGCCCCGGACCCTTCGAAAGTCCCGGATACGCCGAGAGCCCCGGACCCGCCGAACCCCTCCGCAACGCCGGTCACGGCCGCCACGGCCGTCCCGGCCACGGCGGAGTCCCGACCGGAAACGCCCAGGAGGTGGCGCGGCGGTACCAGGAGTTCTCCTGGCGCGAGGCGCGCGGCCGGTCCGACGCCCACGAGGAGTTGAGCGCCCGGATCGGCCAGGACCAGGAGCTGTGCGAGCTGCTGGCGGGTTCGCTGCCGGCCGGCGACAAGCAGCAGCCCCAGCTCCTGCTCGCCGCCGTACGCCATCTCGACGGGCCGCACGCGGAACAGGGCCCGCGCGGCGCGGTGGCGTACGGGCGCTGGCGCGAATGGACGATCCGGCACTGGGACCAGGTGCGGGACGTCATCATGCGCCGCGGCACCCAGACCAACGAACCGGCCCGCTGCGCCACGCTGCTGCCGCTGCTCGCCCGGCTGCCCCAGCCGCTGGCCCTCCTGGAGGTCGGCACCTCGGCCGGGCTGTGCCTGCACCCGGACCGCTACCGGTACGCGTACGGACCCTGGTACGGGGAAGCAGGCGATCCGGCGGCCCACGCCCCGCTCGTCGACGTAGGCGCGGCCGACAGCCCCGTGGTCTTCCACTGCCAGGTGCAGTCGCCGGGGCCGGGGGCGGGGGCGGCGGAGCAAGGGGCGTCGCACGTCCCCATCCGCCTGCCCGAAGTCGTCTGGCGGGCCGGGATCGATCTCGCACCGCTCGACCCGGTCGCCGACCGGGACGACCTGCGCTGGCTGCAGTCGCTCGTGTGGCCCGGCGACGAGGCGCGGGCGGCCCGGCTGTCCGCGGCCGTCGACGCGGTGCGGGCGGTGCCGCGGCCGCGGATCGTCCGCGGGGACCTGATCGACGAACTGCCCGCTTTGGCGGCCGAGGCGCCGGCCGGGGCGACGCTGGTCGTGTTCCACACCTCCGTGCTGAGCTATCTGCCGTACGCCCGGCGCGAGGAGTTCGCCCGGCTCGTACGGTCGGTCCTCGACGGGCGGGACGGCGGCGGGCACTGGGTCTCCCAGGAGCACCACTCCGTACTGCCGTGGCTCCCGCTGCCCGCGCACCACACCCCACGCCCGGACGACCCGCTGCAGCTGACGCTCGCCCTGGACGGGCACCCGGTCGCGCTCACCGGGCCGCACGGACAGAGCTTCCGCCCGCTGTAGGCGGCCCCCGGCGGGTGCCTGGCAGCGGCCGGCCCTGCCGGGCCCAGGCCCAGGCGCACCCTTGTCAGCCCCTCCGCCCGCCGTAGTAGTGCGCCGCGCGAACCGGCCCGGAGCGCCGAGCCCTCACTCCCCCATCGGCCGCTGCACCGCCAGCAGGGCCATGTCGTCCGCCGGGTCCCCGCCCGTGTGCCGGGCGACGTCCTCGATGAGGGCGTCCAGGAGGCTGCCGGGGCCCGGGAAGTGCCGGCCGCGGAGCTTGTCGGCCGGGTCGTAGAAGCGGCCGCGCAGGTCGCGGGCCTCGGTCACACCGTCCGTGAAGAAGACGAGCAGCGAACCGGCCGGGAAGAACGACTCGTCGGAACGGTCCGGCCAGCTCGCCACCTCCCTCATCCCCAGCGGCAGCGCAGGCACGGCGGGCGTCAGCTCGCACAGCCCGCCGTCCGGGCCCAGCAACAGGGGCGCCGGGTGGCCGCGGTTGAGGACCCGCAGCACGGGCCGCCCGTCGGCGGGGATCTCGGCCAGGACCGCGGTGGTGAACCCCTCGTACCGGTCGAGCCCCGCGCGCCGCCCGCCCTCCCGTTGCAGTGCCCGCTCCAGCCGGCCGGCCACCGCCTCCAGGGTGGCCTCCTGTTCCGCCGCCTCCCGGAAGGCGCCGATGACGACCACGGCGGACTCCACCGCCTCCAGCCCCTTGCCGCGGACGTCGCCGACGATCAGCCGTACGCCGTGCGGGGTGTCCTGCACCGCGTAGAAATCGCCGCCGATCCGGGCGTCCGCCCGCGCGCCCACGTACCGGGCGGCGACCGCGAGCCCGCCGAGCCGCTCGGGCGGCGCCGGCAGGACGGCCCGCTGCGCGGCCTCCGAGACGTCCCGTACGGACGCCAGACGGGCGTCGGACCTCCGGACGACGCGGTTGATGGCGAGCGCCAGCAGGGCGACCACGAAGACGGTCGCGATCTCGGTCACCGACTCGTGGGTGTCCTGGGCGGCGCTGCGGTACGTCACCACCAGGGACTCACCGGCCATGGCGGCCAGGGCCGTGAGGGCGGTGGCGGGCAGCGACAGGAGCGGCGCCGCCACCAGCGGGGCGGCGGAGAAGAAGGGCGCGGCGGTGTACCTGGGCGGCGTCGCCATGTCGAACGCGAGGCCGCCGACGATGAGGACGGCGGGGAGCCAGCAGGCCAGGCTGCGGCCCAGCGGGGACATCCGGGCCCGGCGTGCCCGGCGCTCCCCGTCGCCTGAGGGCCCGTCGCCCTGCAGCATCCGCACCGGCCTCTCCCCGCTCCGCCCGTCCGCCGTACGCGTACCGGCATGCCGGCCGTCACCTCGACGTCCCAAGGCTGTCCGCTCCGGGGAGGCACGGCGATCCCACGGGGGCCGGACGGGTCAGCGCCGGATCACATGACGCGCCCCCGGAGGATCACCGGCGGATGCGCGACCGGGCCCTGGAGGACCACCGACGAGCGTCACCAGGAGGAGGGGAGAAAGAAGGCAAGGGAAAAGGGGAGGGGAGAGAACCAGCCCCTCCCCTTCCCCTTCTGGTGGGCCATCAGGGGCTCGAACCCTGAACCAATGGATTAAAAGTCCACTGCTCTGCCAATTGAGCTAATGGCCCGCACCGAGCAGCATAGCCCGAGGACGTGCCGCAGCCCGAAGGCATTACCGAACGGCCAGGTCACAGGGGTGCCGCGGACCGTGCGGCGGGCCCTCGGGCGGGGCCTCCCGACCGTACAACGCACCGGGCCCGTACGGCACTTGTGTGCGTACGGGCCCGGTGGTGAGCGGCGTCGGTCAGTGATCAGCCGTTGCGCTTCCAGCGCGGCTTGTCCTCGCGGCGGCCGTAGGAGCCGGCGGTGGCGCCACGGTGGTCGTCACGGCGGCCGTAGGGACGGTCACCGCCGGAGCGGTGGCCACCGGAGGAGGGGCGGCCGCCGGAGCGGTCGTCGCGGTTGAAGGGCCGGTCGCCACCGCCGGAACGGTAGCCGCCGGAGCGGTCGTCGCGGTGGAACGGGCGGCTCGGGCGGTCGCCGCGGTCGCGGTTGAAGCCGCGGTCACCGCGGTCGAAGGAACGGCCACCGGCGCGGTCGCCACGGTCGTCCCGGCGGAAGCCACCGCGGTCGTCACGACGGTCACGGTCGAAGGAACGGCCACCGGAACGCTCGTCCCGGTTGAAGCCACCACGGTCGTCGCGACGGTCATCCCGACGGTCCCGGCGCTCGAAGCCACCGCGGTCGTCGCGACGGTCGCGGTCGAAGGAACGGCCACCGGAGCGGTCGTCACGACGGTCGTCGCGGCGGTCGAAGGACCGGCCACCGGCGCGGTCGCCACGGTCGTCCCGGCGGAAGCCACCGCGGTCGTCACGACGGTCACGGTCGAAGGAACGGCCACCGGAACGCTCGTCCCGGTTGAAGCCACCACGGTCGTCGCGGCGGTCCCGGCGCTCGAAGTTGCCGCGGTCGTCGCGACGGTCGGAGGCGGCCGGACGGCGCTCGTCGGCGGCGCTCCGCTCGGCGGCGGCGGCCTCGGCGGCGACCTCCGCGGCGGCGGTCTCGGCGGCGGCGGCCAGCACCTCGGCCGGGTCCTCACCGCGCTCGCGGGCGGCGCGGGCGGTCAGCCGGTCGGCGTCCTCGCGCAGCTCGGCGGCCCGGCGCTGCAGGCGCTCCAGCTCGCGGGTGAGCTGGGCGACCTCGCGCTCGGCCTGCTTGGCGGAGTTGTTGGCGGACTCGGCCTGGACCTCGGTGAGCGAACGGGCGCCGGTGATCCGGGCGACGTCCTCGTCGAAGGTGCCGGAGCCGACGATGTGCCGGGAGGCGTCCACACCGGCGTCCTCCATCAGGCGGAAGATCTGCCGGCGCTGGTGGGGCAGCGAGAGCGAGACGACCGTGCCGGACTGGCCGGCGCGGGCGGTACGGCCCGAGCGGTGCAGGTAGTCCTTGTGGTCGCCGGCCGGGTCGACGTTCAGGACCAGGTCGATGCCGTCGACGTGGATGCCGCGGGCGGCGACGTCGGTGGCGACCAGCGCGTTGACGTAGCCGTCCTTGAAGTCCGCGAGGACCCGGGTGCGGGCGCCCTGGGTCATGCCGCCGTGCAGCGCGTCGGCCTTCACGCCGGACTCGACGAGCTGCTCGGCGATGCGGTCGGCGCCCAGCTGGGTGCGGACGAAGATGATGGTGCGGCCCTTGCGGGCGGCGATGGCGGCGGTGACCGGCGCCTTGTCCTTCGGCTTCACGACCAGGACGTGGTGGGTCATGGTGGTGACGTTGCCCTGGGCGCTGTCGACCTCGTGGCTGACCGGGTTGGTCAGGTAGCGCTTGACCAGGGTGGAGATCTCGTTCTCCATCGTGGCGGAGAACAGCATCCGCTGGCCGCCCGCGGGCACCTGGTCCAGCAGCTCGGTGACCTCGGGCAGGAAGCCCAGGTCGGACATCTGGTCGGCCTCGTCGAGGACGGCGACCTGGACGTCCTCCAGGGAGCAGGCGCCGCGGTTGATGATGTCCCGCAGCCGGCCCGGGGTGGCGACGAGGATGTCGACACCGCGCTCCAGGGCGTAGATCTGGTTGCCCATGGACGTACCGCCGCAGACGACCTTCATCTTCAGGCCGAGCACGTCGCCGTAGGGCTGGAGGGCGTCCGCGACCTGCATGGCCAGCTCACGGGTCGGGGTGAGGATGACAGCGCGCGGCTTCTTCTTCTCGGTGCGACCGTCGGCGAGCCGGGCCAGGGTGGGCAGACCGAAGGAGAGGGTCTTGCCGGAGCCGGTGCGGCCGCGGCCGAGGATGTCCTTGCCGGCCAGCGCGTCCGGGATGGTCGCGGCCTGGATCGGGAAGGGGGTCGTCACGCCGTTCTGCGCGAGCTTGCGCACGACGCCCTCGGGGAGGCCGAGGTCGGCGAAGGTGATGGTGTCGGCGTCGGCCTCGGCGTCGGCAGCGGTGTCGGCCTGGACGTCGGCAGCGGTGTCGGCGTCGGTCGTGGCCTCGGTCACCTCGGCGGCCGGACGCTCGTCCTGCTCGTCGTGTGCGGGCATGACGGACTGATCAGTGGAAATGGACATGCGAAATGCGAAACCTTCCGGAGTCTCGGCACGCGCCCAAACTCCGTGTGTTTCACACGACCGCCTCAATGCGGTCAGCCACGGCAAGGGAGAGAACGCGCCACGCGGCGCGCTTCTTTTCTGGCGCCGGGCAAATGGGATCAAACGATCTACCACCATACGCACTCCGCCCCCCGGATGGCAAATGAGCCGCTGACCAGGGCTTTCCGGCCGGGCCCCGCGTCTTCCCGGTCCGACCCCGCGCCTTTACGGCCGCCGCCCCGCCTCCGCTTCCGCTGTCAGCCCCCTGTCAGCGCCCGGTCAGGCGCCGCCTCAGGCCCCCTCGTCCATGGTGCCCGGCTCCCCCGGATCCCCCGGCTCGGCCAGCGACGACATCGGCGAGACCGGGGAAGGGCCGGACGCCTGCGCGGTCGGCGGCGGTGCGGGGGTGCTCGGCGGCGGGGTCGGGGCGGCGGTGGGGGTGCTGGGGGGCGGGGGCGTGTCGGGCGGGGAGGACGGCCGGGCGGAGTGGGACGGCGAGGGGCCGGCGGGTCCGGGGAGCCCGCCGTGGCCGCCGGAGCCGCCGCTGTTGCCCGCGCCGGGTTCCGGCCCCGAGGGCTGCACCGGGCCGGGGGTCGCCCCCTCCTCGGAGGGCTTCGGCTTCGCGGACTTCGACTTCTTGCCCGGTTTCTCGTCGCCGCCGGCCGGGCGGGCCTCGCCGTTGCGGCCCAGTTGCCGCGCTCCGGCGCCGCGCCCGTCGGCGGTCGGTCCGCCGGGGCCGGGCTGCCCGCCCTGGCCGTCGTGCCGGGCGGCACCTCCGGACGGCTTGGGCTGCCCCGGGTCGCTGACGCTCATGCAGCCGGCCAGGGACGCGGCCAGTGCGGTGAGGGTCACGGCGGCGACGGCGACCCGGGCCAGCGCCCGGCCGGCCGGTGACGGGGCCCCGGACGGCTGCGCAGCGGACGACCGGGAGGCGTACGGCTGCGAGGACGGCACCGGTGGCTCCGGTGGCCGCGCCGCCGCGGGGGCGGCGGGCGGCGGTGTCGGGGACGGTGAGGGGCGGTAGGGGCTCGGGCGCACGGCGGGACCTCCGGATCCGGAGCGCAGGGACGGCGGCACGGACGCCCTGCCCAACTCCCGCCCCCCGCTTGAGGACACGCGCCCCGCGCCGCCGATCACGCCGGGGCGCCGCCGCGGCTCAGCCGTAGCCGAGCGAATGCAGCCGGGCGTCGTCGATGCCGAAGTGGTGCGCGATCTCGTGAACGACCGTCACCTCCGCCTCGGCGACCACGTCCTCACGCGTCGCGCACATCCGGAGGGTGGGCCCCCGGTAGATCGTGATCCGGTCCGGCAGCACGCCCGCGTACCACTCACCGCGGTCGGTGAGCGGCGTCCCCTCGTACAGCCCGAGCAGCTCGGGGTCCTCGGCCGGCGGTTCGTCCTCGACGAAGACCGCCACGTTGTCCATCAGCCGGGTCAGCTCCGGCGGGATCCGGTCCAGGGCCTCGGCGACCAGTTCCTCGAACTCCTCGCGCGTCATTTCCAGCACACCACCATTCTCCGCCACCTTTCCCCGCCTCCGATCGTCGCCGCCCGCCCGCCGTCCCGCACCACCACCCAGGTCGCCGCGCCCTGATTGACGGCCGCCCTGCCGGGCATACGGGGCCAATGGCCCGTGCTGAGCGCTCCCGGACATCGGCCCCCGACCTCCCGCGAAACCCCCTGCTCCGGTGGCTGCCCCGCCCGTTCCGCCCACCGTGGCGTCCGGGCCGGGACCGGCCGCCCGGCGTATCGGCGCCGCCCGGAGCCGTCCGCCGCCCCTCCTGCTTCCGCCGTACGGAACCCGCCGTCGACCTCCTCGACCCGCCGCGTCCGCCGGCCCGTTCGCTCGGCCTGATAGCCGTGGCCGCGCTCGGTTCCTGGCTGGGGCTGGTCCTCATCGGCACCGTGCACGCCCCGGTCGGCCCGATGGACACCAGCATGGCCCTGCGCCCCTCGCTGACCGGCGGGACCCGGATCGACGTCGCGCCGCTCGGCGACCTGGAGCTGAGCAGCCACTACGCGCCACTCCGCCTCGACGTCGACGTCGACCGGCTGGACCCGGTCCGCTCGCAGGCGCTGGTCGCCCACCCCGAACGGTTCGCCGGCCTGCAGGACGAGGTCACCCATGACGTCACCCGCGGCGCCCTCGGGCTGGCGGCGCACTCCTGCCTCGCCGTGGCCGCCGGCGCCACCGCACTGGGCCTGGTCGTCTACCGCCGCCCGCGCCGCGCCCTGGCCGCCGGCGGCCTGGCGCTCGCCCTGCTCGGCGCCTCCGCCGGCACCGCGTACGCCACCTGGAACCCGGACTCGGTCCTGGAGCCGAAGTTCTCCGGGCTGCTGTCCTCGGCCCCGTCCGTGGTCGGCAACGCACGCAGCATCGTCAGCGAATTCGACGTGTACCAGAAGGAGTTGGCGCGACTGGTCACCAACGTCACCAAGCTCTACGACGCCACCTCGACGCTGCCGGCGTACCAGCCCGACCCCAGCACCCTGCGCGTCCTGCACGTCTCCGACATCCACCTGAACCCGGCCAGCTGGCGGATCATCGCCTCCCTGGTGAAGCAGTACCGGATCAACGTGATCGTCGACACCGGCGACACCATGGACCACGGCTCGGCCGCCGAGAACCACTTCCTCGACGCGGCGTCCACGCTCGGCGCGCCGTACGTGTGGGTGCGCGGCAACCACGATTCGCGCACCACGCAGAAGTACCTGTCCGGCCGCCGGCACGTCACCGTCCTCGACAACGGCCGGGTGGTCCGGGTCGCCGGGGTGCGGATCGCGGGCACCGGCGACCCGCAGTTCACCCCGGACCGCTCGGTCGTCGCGGCCGGGGACGCCGCCGAGCGCGCCGCCGGGGACCGGCTCGCCGACGTGCTGCGCACCGAGCGGCTGGCCGGGACGCCGGTCGACCTCGCGCTGGCTCACAACCCGGCCGCCGCGGCGCAGACCGACGGGCTGGTCCCGCTGGCACTGGCCGGCCACATCCACCACCGCGAGAACACCACGCTCCCCCGGGGCACCCGGCTGATGGTCGAGGGCTCCACGGGTGGCGGCGGGCTGCGCGCGGTGCAGAACAAGAAGCCCGCCCTGGTCCAGGCGTCGGTGCTCTATCTGGACCGCAGGACCAAGCGGCTGCAGGCCTGGGACGAGATCACCCTGGGCGGGCTGGGCCTGTCCCGCGCCGAGGTCAGCCGCCACCTCCCGCGGGAGAACCAGCCCGGCGCCACGCCGGCGCCGACCCGCTCCGCTCACCCGTCCGGCCCGCACCCCGGGCCGTCGGCCGGCCGCTCACCGGGGGCTTTCTCGCGGCCGACCAGGACCCCTTCCGACGGCTCCGGGTAAACCGTTTTGGCGAACGGTCCTCCCATCCCATATGCTTCTCACGTCCCCGACGGCGCCGGTAACGACGCCAAGGAGGCCACCAGCCCTCATCGTCTAGTGGCCCAGGACGCCGCCCTTTCAAGGCGGTAGCACGGGTTCGAATCCCGTTGGGGGCACGCAACACCGTGTGTGAGAATGGTTCAGGCCGCTTTCACACAATGCAAGGTCCTGTGGAGCAGTTTGGAGTGCTCGCCACCCTGTCAAGGTGGAGGCCGCGGGTTCAAATCCCGTCAGGACCGCTGCGGCTGGGTAGCTCAGTTGGTACGAGCGATCGCCTGAAAAGCGATAGGTCGCCGGTTCGACCCCGGCCCCAGCCACACCCTTTGGACGAAGGCCCCGGTTCCTCGAACCGGGGCCTTCGTCGTTCCTCCGCCCGGCGGGATCCGCCGCTCAGCCGTCCGCCGCAGGGGCCGCCTCGCTCTCGCGGCCGCCGGGGTGGCGGTGGCGCCAGACCCAGAAGACCGTGCAGGAGAGCACCGACCAGGCGGCCAGCACGAGGAACGGGAAGGCGTGCTGGTGGCCGCCGAAGTAGACCGCGGTGTGCTGGGCGTTGACCGAGGCGCCCGGCGGGAGCCAGCGGCCGATGTGGCCGAGGACCGACGGCAGCAGCGGCCAGGAGACCGCGCCGCCGGAAGAAGGATTGCCCAGCAGCACCATCAGGCCCCAGGTGGGGATCATGGCCCAGCGCCCGATGAGGGTGTTGAACATGGTGAAGACCATGCCGGAGGTGAACATGGTCAGCGCCAGGATCAGCCAGGACTCGAAGAACGGCAGCCGCAGGGCGCCCAGCCACCAGTCGACCACCGCCGCGATGGCGAACGCGCCGAGCAGCGCGTAGACGATGGTGAAGGCGATCCGCTCGGCCGGGTTGAGGGCCCGGGCGTGCACGCTGAGCTGGATCGCGCCGACGAAGCCGATGATCACCGCGGCCAGGGAGATGTAGAAGAGGGCGAGCCCGCGCGGGTCGCCCTTCTGCAGCGGGATGATGTCCCGGAGGCGGACGTCCACACCGGTCGCCCGGCCGACCGCGGCGCCGGATTCGGCCAGCAGCTGGGCCACCGTGGCGCCCGAGGCAGCGGAGACGTCCAGTTCGACGCCGCGCCCGTGTGCGCGCAGGATCGCGAACTCCCGCTGCTCGTCGACGGCCGCCCGGGCCGCGCCGTTCGAGGGGTACCCGGTCAGCCGGAGGGCGGCGTTCAGGGCCTTCTCCATCCCCTCGGCGAAGGCCCTCACCTGCGGGGCGGCGGGGGAGCCGACCACCGCGGTGGGGATGTGCCGCGGCGCCGGGTTGGCCATGGCGTACGTGTACGAGCCGGCGAAGAGGCCGGCGGCCGCGGCGAGGATGAGGACCAGCACGCCGGCGGGGAAGAACGGGGACCTCTTGAAGGCGGACCATTTCTCCGCCCCGGTCCGGGGGCCGGGGTCGCCGCGATGATCAGGCATGCGGCCACGCTAAGCCACCGATGTCCGACATTCCCGTACGGGAGGCCGTCCGCGGGCGGGCGCCCGGCCGGGCCGGCAAATGGTTCGCCAGTCGTTCACCCGAGGTGAGATCCTGGGGGACGTATGTCCAGTCAGCCTGCCTCCGCCCTGCCCGACGGCATCTCCTCCACCCCGCCCGGCACCGCTGCTCCCACCCTCCCCGCGCTGAGCGAACGCCTGCCCGAGCTGATGCTGCGCGACGCGCAGCGGCTGGGGCGCCGGCTCGACGGCGCGCGCCGGATCCGTAAGCCCGAAGCCCGGGCCGCCGTGCTCGCCGAGATCGCCGACGGCATCGGCGAGGCCGAGCTGCGGGTCGCCCAGCGGCGCGCCGCACTCCCGGAGATCACATATCCGGAAGAGCTGCCGGTCAGCCAGAAGAAGGACGACATCCTCGCCGCGATCCGAGACCACCAGGTCGTGATCGTGGCCGGTGAGACCGGCTCCGGCAAGACGACCCAGATCCCGAAGATCTGCCTGGAGCTCGGCCGGGGCGTGCGCGGCCTGATCGGGCACACCCAGCCGCGCCGGATCGCGGCCCGTACGGTCGCCGAACGCGTCGCGGAGGAGCTGAAGACCCCGCTGGGCGAAGTGGTCGGCTGGAAGGTCCGCTTCACCGACCAGGTCGGCGCCGACACCCTCGTCAAGCTGATGACGGACGGCATCCTGCTCGCCGAGATCCAGACCGACCGCGAGCTGCGCCAGTACGACACGATCATCATCGACGAGGCGCACGAGCGCAGCCTCAACATCGACTTCATCCTCGGTTATCTGGCGCAGCTGCTGCCCCGGCGCCCCGACCTGAAGGTCGTGATCACCTCCGCGACCATCGACCCGGAGCGGTTCGCGCGGCACTTCGGCTCGTTCGCCACGGTCGGGGCGGCGGACGCCGCCGCGGGCGACGGCGACGAGGCTCCCACCGCGCCGATCGTCGAGGTGTCCGGCCGTACGTATCCGGTGGAGGTGCGCTACCGCCCGCTGCTGGAAGAGGGCGGCACCGACTCCGACCGCGACCAGATCACCGCGATCTGCGACGCGGTGGACGAGCTGCAGGCCGAGGGGCCGGGCGACATCCTGGTCTTCCTCTCCGGCGAGCGGGAGATCCGCGACACGGCGGACGCGCTCAACAAGAAGCAGCTGCCGCACACCGAGGTGCTGCCGCTGTACGCCCGGCTGTCGCACGCCGAGCAGCACCGCGTCTTCCAGCGCCATACCGGCCGGCGGATCGTGCTGGCCACGAACGTCGCCGAGACCTCGCTGACCGTGCCGGGCATCCGGTACGTCATCGACCCGGGCATGGCCCGGATCTCCCGCTACAGCTACCGCACCAAGGTCCAGCGGCTGCCCATCGAGCCGGTCTCGCAGGCCAGCGCCAACCAGCGCAAGGGCCGCTGCGGCCGGACCAGCGACGGCATCTGCATCCGGCTGTACTCCGAGGACGACTTCCTCTCCCGCCCCGAATTCACCGACGCGGAGATCCTCCGGACGAACCTCGCCTCCGTCATCCTGCAGATGACCGCGGCCGGCCTCGGCGACATCGAGAAGTTCCCGTTCATCGATCCGCCGGACCGCCGCAACATCAAGGACGGCGTGCAGCTCCTCGAAGAGCTCGGCGCGCTCGATCCGAAGCAGAAGGATCCGAAGAAGCGGCTCACGCAGACCGGCCGCAAGCTGTCCCAGCTGCCGGTCGACCCGCGGCTGGCACGGATGGTGCTGGAGGCGGACCGCAACGGCTGCGTCCGCGAGGTCATGGTCATCGCGGCCGCGCTGTCCATCCAGGACCCGCGCGAGCGGCCGTCCGACAAGCAGCAGCAGGCCGATCAGCAGCACGCCCGCTTCAAGGACGAGACCAGCGACTTCCTGGCGTTCCTGAATCTGTGGCGCTATGTGCGCGAGCAGCAGAAGGAGCTGTCCTCGTCGGCCTTCCGCCGGATGTGCCGCAACGAGTTCCTGAACTACCTGCGGATACGCGAGTGGCAGGACATCTACTCCCAGCTGCGTACGGTCGCCAAGACGATGGGGATCCATCTGAGCGAGGAGGACGCGGCACCGGACCACATCCACACCTCCCTCCTCGCCGGTTTGCTTTCGCACATCGGACTGAAGGACACCGAGGCCAAGAACGAGTACCTCGGCGCCCGCAGCGCCAAGTTCGCGGTCTTCCCCGGCTCCGCGCTCTTCAAGAAGCCCCCGCGCTGGGTGATGTCCGCCGAGCTGGTCGAGACCTCCCGGCTGTGGGCGCGGGTGAACGCCAAGGTCGAGCCGGAGTGGATCGAGCCGCTCGCCCAGCACCTGGTCAAGCGCACGTACAGCGAGCCGCACTGGGAACAGAAGATGGCCGCGGTGATGGCGTACGAGCGGGTCACGCTCTACGGCGTACCGATCGTCGCCCAGCGCAAGGTCAACTACGGCCGGATCGATCCGGAGACCTCGCGCGAGCTGTTCATCCGCAATGCCCTGGTCGAGGGCGACTGGCGCACCCACCACCAGTTCTTCCATGACAACCGCAAACTCCTCGGTGAGGTCGAGGAGTTGGAGCACCGCGCCCGGCGCCGCGACATCCTCGTGGACGACGAGACGCTCTTCGACTTCTACGACCGGCGGATCCCCGAACACGTCGTCTCCGGCGCCCACTTCGACTCCTGGTGGAAGACCAAGCGCCGGGACGAGCCGGAGCTGCTGAACTTCGAGCACTCGATGCTCATCAACGAGTCCGCCGAGGCCGTCACGAAGGACGACTACCCGGATTCCTGGCGGCAGGGAAAGCTGAAGTTCAAGGTCACGTACCAGTTCGAGCCGGGCGCGGACGCGGACGGCGTGACCGTCCACATCCCGCTGCAGGTCCTCAACCAGGTCTCCTCCGAGGGCTTCGACTGGCAGATCCCGGGCCTGCGCGAGCAGTTGGTGACGGAGCTGATCCGGTCGCTGCCCAAGCCGATCCGGCGCAACTACGTCCCGGCGCCGAACTTCGCGGCCCGCTTCCTGGACGCGACGGTCCCGCTGCAGGGCGCCCTGACGGCCTCGCTGGCCGCCGGGCTGCAGCGGATGGTGGGCGTGCCCGTCGATCCGGCGGACTTCGACCCGGACAAGGTCCCCGACCACCTCAAGATCACCTTCCGGGTGGTCGACGAGCGGCGGCGCAAGCTCGCCGAGGCCAAGGACCTGGAGGCGCTGCGGCACAAGCTCAAGCCCAAGACCCAGGCGGCCATCTCCAAGGCCTTCGAGCAGGCCGCCGAGCGGCCCGGCCGGGGCGGCAAGGGCGGCAAGGGCAGCGGGTCCGCGGCCGACGAGGCGGCACCGGCCGGCGTGGAGCAGCGCACCGGCCTGACGTCCTGGACGATCGGCACGCTGCCGCGCACGGTCGAGACCCGGCGGGCGGGCCAGCTGCTGAAGGCGTATCCGGCGCTGGTGGACGAGGGAAGCAGCGTCGCGGTCCGGCTCTTCGACACCGAGGCCGCGCAGCAGTCGGCGATGTGGGCGGGCACCCGCCGCCTCGTCCTGCTCAACATCCCCTCCCATCCCGCCAAGTTCGCCCAGGACAAGCTGAGCAACCAGCAGAAGCTCGCGCTGTCCCGCAATCCGCACGGTTCGATCGCGGCGCTCTTCGACGACTGCGTGACCGCCGCCGCGGACCGTCTGATCGCGGCGCGGGGCGGACCGGCGTGGGACGAGGAGTCCTTCCGCAAGCTGTTCGACGCGGTCCGGGCCGACCTCGTGGACGTCACGCTGCGGACGATCCAGCAGGTGCAGGAGGTGCTGGCCGCCTGGCAGGCGTGTGAGCGCCGGCTGAAGGAGACGTCCTTCCCCTCGCTGCTGCCGTCGCTGACGGACGTCAAGGCGCAGCTGGCGGAGCTCATCAAACCCGGCTTCGTGACCGCGCACGGCGCCAAGCGGCTGCCGGACCTGATGCGCTATCTGATCGCCGCCGACCGCCGTCTGACGCAGCTGCCGACCAACGCCGAGCGGGACCGCTCCCGCATGGCGAAGGTGAAGGAGATGCAGGACGAATACGTCTGGCTGCTGGAGCAGTTCCCGCCGGGCCGTGCGGTGCCGGCCGAGGCCCGGGAGATCCGCTGGATGATCGAGGAGCTCCGGGTCAGCTACTTCGCGCACGCCCTGGGGACCGCGTATCCGGTCTCCGACAAGCGGATCATGAAGGCGGTGGACGCGGCGGTGCCCGCCTGAGGGCGGGCCTCCGGTATCGAGTTCGACCGCACCCCCTGACCTGCTGTACAGTCTTGCTTCGCAGCCCGCCGCAAGCGGAAAGCGAAACGCAAGGTCCTGTGGAGCAGTTTGGAGTGCTCGCCACCCTGTCAAGGTGGAGGCCGCGGGTTCAAATCCCGTCAGGACCGCCTCTGTTCGGCCCGCATCCTTCTTGGATGCGGGCCGTTCTGCGTTTGGCTGTGCGCCGTACCCGCCGCGCGTCCGCCGTGGCCCGTACGCCGGTCCGGCGCCCGTCCGCCGCTTCCGCCTTCCGCGCGCCGTCGGCTGCGGCCCGTGACTGCTTTGCTGCCCGCTGTATTGACGGGACCTTCCGGCGCCGGTACTCACTTGGGGAGGTTTGTGGGGGCCGGGGAGGTACGCACGATGACGACTGCGGTACGGCACGAAACCAGGGCACTGCTGCGAGCCCATCTGGCCGCGGCCCAGGGCTACCGCCACCAGATGCGGCACTGCCCCATCTGCCATCAACTGCTGCGGCTCGCCATGGAGCCGCACACGGCCCGCTCCGGGCCCGCCGCGGAGCCGGCCGCACCCGCTTCCGCCCCGGCCCCCGCGCCGGCCGCCTGCGAGCCGCCGGCGGCCGAGGACAAAAGTCCCGCACCGCGGTGACCAAGGACGCCCGCGCGGCGTCTTGTCCGGTGGAAGCGTGGGAACGGGCGGGGAAGAGTGGGAAAGGGTGGCGAGGGAAAGCGCCTCCCGGAGGGGGTAATTCCCCTACCGCAGTGGGCGGATGGCCACAAGCGGCGCGCCGTGTGACGGGAGTCACCGAACAAGTTTTGCCGGGCAGGGTACTTACACCCTCCCTACAATGGGTCAATTTAATATGTGCAATTGCACCACCCGCCCGGGCGCATCGCATACCCATTCCCGGAGTCACTCCTGAGGGCCCCCGGAGGGCCCCTGAAGGCACCGTGGACGCCGCCGGGCGCCGGCCCCGGCGACAGCTGGCCCGAGGCTTCTGACCGGCCCTGGAGCGGCCGTACACATGAAAATCGCGCTGGACCCGGCGGAGTCCAGCGCGATCGGTGACGTACCCAGTGGAGCGGGTGTGGGGCCTGTTGGGGTCAGACGCCGCGTCGTATGAAGCTGTGTGAAGCGTGGTGGAGCAGGTCGAGCCTGGTGCGCGAAGTGGGCGTTTTCGGGTTGGGGGCCCCGAAAACGGCCTGGCTACGCGGCTTTTCAGGCCTCGCTGCGCTGCTGCGGAATGCCCGCCAGCAGTGCGCGGACCTCAGCCTCGCGGTAACGCCGATGCCCTCCGAGCGTGCGGATGGACGTGAGCTTGCCTGCCTTGGCCCAGCGGGTGACCGTCTTGGGGTCGACACGGAACATCGTGGCAACCTCGGCAGGGGTCAGCAGCGGCTCGGCGTCAGGGGTGCGAGCGGTCATGAGCGGCCTCCTCGGGAGAACCGAACCATCACGGTTCTTTCCTCTAAATTCTGCACCTTGACCCGCGTTGCCCGAAATGGCGGACGCGGGCCGAGTCGGTTATAGGACGAACGGCTTGTCCTCGGCACTACAACTACACCATCTGTCCAGCCACGTCGGCCAAACCGATGGAATTGCCCTCTCAGGTGTTCAACCTCGGCGGATGCCGATGGACCGTGCCATAGCGGACAGTCACACCGCCGTGACGATCAGTCACAACGGGCTCAGCCGCCACGAGACCCCTCAAGGACCGCAATACCGATCTATCCGCCCTTAGTTGGACGGAAGGAGCCCGGGCCGGGCTCCTTGTCCTATTTTGGCACGAGGAGGAGGCTTGCTAGCAAGACCCGAAGTAAGTGCTTTAGGTCACGCTTGGGGCAATCGCCCGGTTAAGGACCTACGTCCCTTACCGCCCGACCACCGCGAAGCGAGCACCGTACGACAGCACCGTGAACTCGGGAAAGGGTTCGGGCGGTCAGCTCGAGAACTGACGTTCGCGGACCGCGCGCCACCGCTGGGAGAGCTTCTCGTACGCGGCACCGGCCCGCTCGCCGTCCCCCTCGCGCAGCGCCGCCAGTCCCTCCGCCACCTCGGCGGCGGAACGGTCCTCGGCGAGCTGCCCCTCGGGCACCGCGTGCACCAGCCCTCCGTAGTCCAGCTCCACGAGCGAGCGTGGGTGGAATTCCTCGAGCCAGCGCCCCACATCTACCAGGCCGTCGATCAGCGGGCCCTCTTCCAGGGCGTTCCGCAGCGTCCGCAATCCCCGCGCGACCCGCCGTCTGGCCTGCACCATCGGCGTGCGGTAACGCAGCACGGTCCCCTGGTCACCCTCCGCGTACTCCCGCTCGGCGTCGTCGAAGAGGACGAACCAGCGGACCGGGACGTGCCAGGACGCGCCGCGGATCCACGGCCGGGCGTCGGGGTTGCGCTCGCGCCACTGCTCGTAGTCGGTGGCGGCCTGCCGACGCACCACCGGGGGCAGCGCCGCGTCCAGCACCGCCGCCGGCAGCAGCTCCTCCAGGCCCTCCAGGGCCTGCCAGCCGCGCAGCCGGGTGCGCCAGGGGCAGACACACACCACCTCGTTCACGACCGCGACGAAGGCGTCCGCGCTCTCGTGGACCGGGACCGGCACCGGCGGGGTCGGCAGCAGGTCGGCCAGCGCCCGGCGCTGCTCGTCCTGGGCGGTGGGGGTGTCCTCCCGCTTGGCATAGCGCGCCCAGTGGGAGCGCTCCGGCTCGGGGAACGCTGCCAGCGGCTCGTAGACCCGCAGGTATGCCATGTACGGGACCTTCACCGACGACGCCAGAGCCACGCCCGCTCCTTACGAGGAAGTCCACCGCCCGAGGACCCGCCGCACGGCGTGCCCGACACGCCCGAGGGCCCCCGACCGGCCTGCGATACGACCAGATCGTCCCACGTCCGTCCCCCGGGAGAGGGTGATCCTCGGCACCTGACCGATCAACCGCCGTCGCAGGTCTTACGCTCTTCCCAACCGGCCCTCCCCACCCGTAGGAGGGCGTCCTTCGCGACTTATGGGAGTCACCACCGTGACTGACGTACGTCCGGCCCCCGCCGGCACCGACGGCGGCGTTCTGCACACCCTGTTCCGATCGGAACAAGGGGGCCATGAGCAGGTCGTTCTCTGCCAGGACCGGGCCAGTGGCCTGAAGGCAGTGATCGCCATCCACAGCACCGCGCTGGGTCCCGCGCTCGGCGGCACCCGCTTCCATGCCTACGCCTCCGAGGAGGAGGCCGTGCTGGACGCACTGAACCTGTCGCGCGGCATGTCGTACAAGAACGCCCTCGCCGGGCTGGACCACGGCGGCGGCAAGGCCGTGATCATCGGCGATCCCGATCTGATCAAGACCGAGGAACTGCTGCTCGCCTACGGCCGGTTCGTGGCCTCGCTCGGGGGCCGCTACGTCACCGCGTGCGACGTCGGCACGTACGTCGCCGACATGGACGTGGTCGCCCGTACGAACAAGTGGACCACCGGCCGTTCCCCCGCGAACGGCGGCGCCGGCGACTCCTCCGTCCTGACCGCCTACGGCGTCTTCCAGGGCATGCGCGCCTCGGCACAAGCCCTGTGGGGCGACCCGACGCTGCGCGGCCGCAAGGTGGGCATCGCCGGTGTGGGCAAGGTCGGGCACCTCCTCGTCGAGCACCTCCTCAAGGACGGTGCCGAGGTCATGATCACGGACGTCCGCGCCGACGCGGTGGCGCGGGTCCGCGCCGAGCACCCGCAGGTCACCGCGGTCGCCGACACCGAGGCGCTGATCCGCACCGAGGGCCTGGACGTGTACGCGCCGTGTGCGCTGGGCGGGGCGCTCAGCGACGACTCGGTGCCGGTGCTCACCGCGAAGGTGGTGTGCGGCGCGGCCAACAACCAGCTCGCGCACCCCGGCGTCGAGAAGGACCTCTCCGACCGCGGCATCCTCTACGCCCCCGACTACGTCGTGAACGCCGGCGGCGTCATCCAGGTGGCCGACGAACTGCACGGCTTCGACTTCGACCGCTGCAAGACCAAGGCGGCGAAGATCTTCGACACCACGCTGGCAATATTCGCTCGTGCGAAGGCCGATGGGATCCCGCCGGCGGCGGCCGCCGACCGGCTCGCGGAGCAGCGGATGGCGGAGGCACGGAGGAGCTGACCGAACGTTCCGGCCAGGGCGGCCGGAAACACCACCTTGCGCGGCCCGCCACGGCCGGTCGGGGAGACATCCCTCACCACCCGTCGGCGGGTCGCCGCACGGGACAGGTTAAAATCGCAGTTGACCAGCGGGGACGGGGCACCCTGCGGGTCGTGCCGAGCGGCGGGTGATGCGGGCGACGTACCGTATGGCCGCGGAAGCAGGTACCGTTAAAGCTCTACGGGCCGGTCTCTCTGTCGAGAGCCCGCTCTGATCCATGAACGCGTGTCAAGACTCTGGGGCCATCGAGCCCCGTCACTGAGGGGGTCGACCCATGGGGCGCGGCCGGGCCAAGGCCAAGCAGACAAAGGTCGCCCGCCAGCTGAAGTACAACAGCGGTGGGACGGATCTCTCAGCACTGGCCAGCGAGCTGGGTGCAACTACGGCACCGTCGAGCCAGCAGCCTCCGAACGCGGAGCCGTTCGAGGATGACGAGGACGACGACCCGTACGCACGGTACGCAGAGCTGTACAACGACGACGATGACGAGGATGAGGGCGACTCCTCCCAGCAGCGTCGTCGTGCTTGACGTCCTGCGCGCTCGCGGCACCCGCTAGCAGCATCACGGACCCGGTCCTGGGCATTGCCCGGGCCGGGTTTTGTGCTGCCCGGAACGCGAGCGTCCGGGGACCGGCCGGGCCGGTCCGCCGGAGGTGCGCCGCAGCGGCGGCCGCACCGGTGGGTGCCGGTGCGGCGGCCGGTCCGCTCAGGCGGCGTAGTCACCGGTCAGGGTCACCGCGTCGGCGTGGTCGCCGCGCTCGACGATCTCACCGCTGACCCAGGCGTCCACCCCGCGGTCGGCGAGCGTGGTCAGCGCCACGTCCACCGACTCCTGCGGGACGACGGCGATCATGCCGACGCCCATGTTCAGGGTCTTCTCCAGCTCCAGGCGCTCGACCGAGCCGGCCGTGCCGACCAGGTCGAAGACCGGGCCGGGCGTCCAGGTGGAGCGGTCGACGGTGGCGTGCAGCCCGTCCGGGACGACCCGGGCGAGGTTGTTGGCCAGTCCGCCGCCGGTGATGTGCGAGAAGGCGTGGACCTCGGTCGTCCGGGTCAGCGCCAGGCAGTCCAGCGAGTAGATCTTCGTGGGCTCCAGCAGCTCCTCGCCCAGGGTCCGGCCGAACTCGGCGACCTCCTGGTCGAGGGTCATCCCGGCCCGGTCGAAGAGGACGTGCCGGACCAGGGAGTACCCGTTCGAGTGAAGTCCGGACGAGGCCATCGCGATCACCGCGTCGCCCGTACGGATACGATCCGCGCCCAGCAGCCGGTCCGCCTCGACGACGCCCGTACCGGCGCCGGCCACGTCGAACTCGTCCGCGCCCAGCAGGCCCGGGTGCTCCGCGGTCTCGCCGCCGACCAGCGCACAGCCGGCCAGCACGCAGCCCTCGGCGATGCCCTTGACGATCGCCGCGACCCGCTCCGGGTAGACCTTGCCGACGCAGATGTAGTCGGTCATGAACAGCGGCTCGGCGCCGCACACGACCAGGTCGTCGACGACCATGCCGACGAGGTCGTGACCGATGGTGTCGTAGACGCCCATCTTGCGGGCGATGTCGACCTTGGTGCCGACGCCGTCGGTGGCCGAGGCCAGCAGCGGGCGTTCGTAGCGCTTGAGGGCGGAGGCGTCGAAGAGGCCGGCGAAGCCCCCGAGCCCACCGACGACCTCGGGGCGGGTGGCCTTCTTCACCCACTCCTTCATCAGGTCCACGGCGCGGTCGCCGGCTTCGATGTCGACGCCCGCGCTCGCGTAGCTGGCGCCGGAAGGTTCAGCGGACATGGCTGAGAACTTTCGTGTCGTGTGTGTACGAGCTCTACGGGCGACGCAGCGCGTCGGCCCCGCCGACCCCGGCGGTGAGCGTCTGGACGCCGTCCACGTCGGACTTCGTCGGTGCCGCGGTCTCCGACTCCAGGAGGTGCTTGCCCAGCAGCTCCGGGTCGGGCAGCTCCATCGGGTACTCGCCGTCGAAGCAGGCACGGCACAGGTTCGGCTTGGCGATCGTGGTCGCCTCGATCATGCCGTCGATGGAGATGTACGCGAGCGAGTCGGCGCCCAGCGACTTGCCGATCTCTTCCACGCTCAGCCCGTTGGCGATCAGCTCCGCGCGGGTGGCGAAGTCGATGCCGAAGAAGCACGGCCACTTGATGGGCGGCGAGGAGATCCGGATGTGGACCTCGGCCGCACCGGCCTCGCGCAGCATCCGCACCAGCGCCCGCTGGGTGTTGCCGCGGACGATCGAGTCGTCGACGACGACCAGCCGCTTGCCGCGGATGACTTCCTTGAGCGGGTTGAGCTTGAGGCGGATGCCGAGCTGGCGGATGGTCTGCGAGGGCTGGATGAAGGTCCGGCCGACGTAGGAGTTCTTGACCAGGCCGGACCCGTAGGGGATGCCGCTGGCCTCGGCGTAGCCGACCGCGGCGGGGGTGCCGGACTCGGGCGTCGCTATCACCAGGTCCGCGTCGGCGGGCGCCTCGGCGGCCAGCTTGCGGCCCATCTCCACGCGGGAGAGGTACACGTTGCGGCCGGCGATGTCGGTGTCCGGACGGGCGAGGTAGACGTACTCGAAGACACAGCCCTTGGGGCGGGCCTCGGCGAAGCGGCTGCTGCGCAGGCCGTCCTCGTCGATGGCGACCAGCTCGCCGGGCTCGATCTCCCGGATGAAGCTGGCGCCGACGATGTCCAGGGCGGCGGTCTCGGAGGCCACCACCCAGCCGCGCTCCAGCCGGCCGAGGACCAGCGGGCGGATGCCCTGCGGGTCGCGGGCGGCGTAGAGCGTGTGCTCGTCCATGAAGCAGAGCGAGAAGGCGCCCATGACCTGGGGAAGGACGCGCGGCGCGGCCTCCTCGACGGTCAGCGGCTTGCCGTCCTCGTCGACCTGGCCGGCGAGCAGCGCGGTCACCAGGTCGGTGTCGTTGGTCGCCGCGACCTGGGTGGCCCGGCCGCCCTCACGGGGCAGCGCGGCGACCATCTCGGCCAGCTGGGCGGTGTTGACCAGGTTGCCGTTGTGGCCGAGCGCGATGGAACCGTGCGCGGTGGCGCGGAACGTCGGCTGGGCGTTCTCCCACACCGAGGCACCGGTGGTGGAGTAGCGGGCATGGCCCACGGCGATGTGGCCCTGGAGGGAGCCGAGGGAAGTCTCGTCGAAGACCTGGGAAACCAGGCCCATGTCCTTGAAGACGAGGATCTGGGAGCCGTTGCTCACTGCGATGCCCGCGGACTCCTGTCCACGGTGCTGCAGCGCGTACAGCCCGAAATAGGTGAGTTTGGCGACCTCTTCACCCGGAGCCCAGACACCGAAGACGCCGCATGCGTCCTGGGGGCCCTTCTCGCCGGGGAGCAGGTCGTGGTTGAGTCGTCCGTCACCACGTGGCACGCCCTTGAGTCTAGGGCAGGTCGCGCATTCATCCGAACCGGGGATGGCCGCGCTCCTGGATGAGTGCATGAACGGGCCATGAAGCGTGCTTGACGTGGTCACGGCCACCCGGACAGGATTTCTGCCCATGCAGACCCCGCAGCCCTTGGCGCACCTGGTGTGTTGCCGGGCGCCCCGCTCCGCGCAGCGCCTGGTGCGCCGCCGCCACGTCGACCTCGGTCGCGTCGCGAGCGCGATCTGTCGCTGAGCATCAGCAGCGTAGCTGCGGGTGACGGCGGGTCCGGCGGTTTTCCCGGACCACCCCTCTGAGCTGGCCTTTCGCCGCGCCCTCGCCCCTTCCTGCCACCACCCGGAATGCCGCTTTCGCGTCGTACGCACTGAATGCCGCACGAGCGCCCCGGCGTTCCGGTGTGAGATACGCGACGCCTCTCCGCCCGCCGCCGTCCCCGGGGGCTTCCGCGCGCCGCGCCCCGCCCCGAGACGCCCCCTCCGGAGAGTCGAACCCATGCCGTCCGAAGATCCCGCCCGCACCTCCGCAGCGCCTGATATGTCGCTCAACTCCCCCGATTCCGCGGATCCCTCCGCCCCCTCCGCTCCCGTCCCGCCCTCCGGCCTCTCGCGGCGCGCCTTCGGCGGGCTCGCCGGCGCCGGTGCCGCGGCCGCCGTGGGCGGACTGGGCGCCGTCGCTCCGGTGGCCGCCGCCGGCCCTGCCGCGGCGGCCGCCCCGTTCACCGAGGAGGCGTTCCGCGCCGCGCCCGGCCGGCACTCGCGGCGCCCCAACATCCTCTTCATCCTGGGCGACGACCTGGGCTGGGCCGACCTGTCCTCGTACGGCTCGCCCCACATCCGTACGCCGCACCTGGACCGGCTGGCGCGCCAGGGCGTCCGCTTCAGCCACGCCTACGCCGGCTCCGCCACCTGCTCGCCCACCCGCTTCTCCCTCTACACCGGGCGATACCCGGGCCGTACGAAGGGCGGGCTCGCCGAGCCGATCGCAGACCGGAGCGCCGGCCTGGATCCGCACCACCCCACCCTCGCCTCGCTGCTGCGCACCGCCGGCTACTCGACCGCGCTGATCGGCAAGTGGCACTGCGGCTACCTGCCGGACCACAGCCCCACCAAATCGGGCTGGGAGACCTTCTTCGGCAACTTCGGCGGGGCGCTGGAGTACTACTCGAAGCTGGGGCTCGCCGGGGAGTACGACCTCTACGAGGGCGACGCCGAGTACCGGGACCTGCGCTACTACACCCGGATCCTCACCGAGCGGGCGATCGGCCACATCGAGCGCGACCATGACAAGCCCTGGCTGCTGAACCTCAACTTCACCACCCCGCACTGGCCGTGGATCGCCGACGGCGACGAGGAGGAGAGCGCGAGGATCGTCCGCCGGATCGAGGCGGGCGAGCCGGGCGCGCTCCGGCACCAGGACGGCGGCTCGCTGGAGAAGTACCGCGAGATGGTCGAGGACCTCGACCGCTCGATCGGCGAGGTCCTCGCCGCCCTGCGCCGCTCCGGCCAGGAGGAGGACACCCTGGTCCTCTTCGCCAGCGACAACGGCGGCGAACGCTGGTCGTACAACTGGCCGCTGTCCGGGAACAAGGCCTCACTCCAGGAGGGCGGCATCCGGGTGCCGACCATCGCGCGCTGGCCGGCCCGGCTGCGCCCCGGCCAGGTCAGCCATGAGCCGGTCTTCACCCCGGACTGGACGGCCACGCTGCTGGAGCTCGCCGGCGCCCGGCCGGACCGCGGGCACCCGCTGGACGGTACGAGCCTGGCCGGCCATCTGCTGCGCGGCGAGCGGATCGCCGGGCGCGACCTCTTCTGGCGGGTACGCGGCGAGCGGGCGCTGCGGCGCGGCGACTGGAAGTACTACCGCGGCAGGAGCGGCAAGGACCAGCTCTTCCACATCGTCAGCGATCCGCGCGAGCAGGCCGACAAGGCGCCGGACGAACGGCGGCTGCTGGGCGAGCTGCGGGCGGCCTGGGAGGCGGTGGACGCCACGCTGCTGCCGTATCCCAAGGACTGACCGGCCACCACCCGGCGCATCCGCCGGCCGTCCTCATGCCCCGTTGGGCAGCCGCTCGGCCCGCCGGCCCGCCGTCCGTCAGCCCATCACCGGCAGCTGGCCGCCGAGGCCGGCCCGCTCGCCACTGGCACTGACCGTCGCGGCGGCCAGCTCCGCGTCCCAGGTCGTCCGGCCGGTCGCCAGGCGTATCCAGGTCAGCGGGTCGGTCTCGACGACGTTCGGCGGGGTGCCGCGGGTGTGCCGGGGGCCCTCGACGCACTGCACCACGGCGAACGGCGGCACCCGGACCTCGACCGACCCGCCGGGCGCCTTGACGGCCAGGGCATCGGCCAGCAGCCGCGTCGTGGTGGCCAGCGCCTGGCGGTCGTACGGGATCTCCGCGCCGGTCGCCGCGGCCAGGTCGTCGGTGTGCACGACGAGCTCGACGCAGCGGGTGACCAGGTAGTCGGCCAGCCGCATCGCGCCGGGCCGGGCGGCCACCAGGCGCTCCGCACCCTCCGGCGGCAGGAGGCGCTCGAACTCCTCCGCGGTGCGCGCCAGCACTTCCACGGGGTCGTTGCCGGACGCCAGCGCGCGGGTGTCGGCGTCGATCCCGGGGGCGAGCGGCGCGGTGGCGAACGGCCAGTCCAGCAGGGTGGTCGTCACCTGCGGCGGGGCGGGCAGCGCGAGCGCTCGCGACACGCTGCCGAGCACCAACACCAGATGCGCCACGAGCTCCCGCACCGTCCAGTCGCCCAGCCGGGTCGGCAGCGCGAACTGATCGGCCGTCAGCTCACCCACGGCCGCGCGGACCTGCGTGAACTGCGCGCGGACGGCGGCGCGGGTCTTCTTCTCGTCGTACTGGCGGGAGCGCGACTTCCGGGCGGCAGGAGACATGCGATCAGCGTAAGCGGCAGCACTGACAACCGCCCCGCCTCACGCAGTACGCCCGGGCCCGCGCCCGGCCCGCACGCGGAACGGCCCGCCAGACCTGCTGGCGGGCCGTTCCGAGGCGGAGCAGATCAGGCGATCAGCCCCGGGATGGTGCCTTCGTGGGCGGTGCGCAGTTCGCTGAGCGGGATGCTGAACTCGCCCTGGAGGTCGATCTCTTCGCCGTCGACGACACCGATGCGGGTGGCCGGCAGGCCCCGGACGGTGCACATGTCGGTGAAGCGGACTTCCTCGCTGCGCGGCACGGCGACGACCGCACGGCCCGCCGACTCGGAGAACAGGAAGGTGAACGCATCCAGTGCGTCGGGCACGACGAGCCGGGCACCTGCCCCGCCACGCAGGCACGACTCGACCAGCGCCTGGATCAGTCCACCGTCGGACAGGTCGTGGGCGGCGTCGATCATGCCGTCGCGGGAGGCGGAGATCAGGATCTCGGCCAGCAGCCGCTCCCGCTCCAGATCCACCGCCGGCGGCAGACCACCCAGGTGCTCGTGCACGACCTGCGACCAGGCCGAGCCACCGAACTCCTCCCGGGTCTCCCCGAGCAGGTAGATCAGCTGCCCTTCCTCGGCGAACCCGATCGGCGTGCGACGCGTGACGTCATCGATCACACCCAGCACGGCCACGACCGGCGTGGGGTGGATCGCCGTCTCGCCCGTCTGGTTGTAGAGCGAGACGTTGCCGCCGGTCACCGGGGTGCCCAGGATCTGACAGGCATCGGCCAGACCACGGGTGGCCTCGGCGAACTGCCACATCACCGCCGGGTCCTCGGGCGAACCGAAGTTCAGGCAGTCCGAGACCGCCAGCGGCTTGGCACCGGCAGCCGCCACATTGCGGTACGCCTCCGCCAACGCCAGCTGCGCACCCGCGTACGGGTCGAGCTTGGCGTAGCGGCCGTTGCCGTCCGTGGCCAGCGCCACACCCAGATTGGTGTCGGCATCGATGCGCACCATGCCCGCGTCCTCGGGCTGCGCGAGGACGGTGTTGCCCTGGACGAAACGGTCGTACTGGTCGGTGATCCACGCCTTGGACGCCTGGTTGGGGTGCCCCACCAGCTGCAGGACCTGCCGCTTGAGCTCCTCGCCACCCGCCGGACGCGGCAGCTTGCCCGCATCATCGGCCTGCAGCGCGTCCTGCCAGTCGGGGCGGGCGTAAGGCCGCTGGTAGACCGGGCCCTCGTGGGCGACGGTGCGCGGGGGGACGTCGACGATCTGCTCGCCGTGCCAGAAGATCTCCAGGCGTTCGCCGTCGGTGACCTCACCGATGACGGTGGCGATCACGTCCCACTTCTCGCAGATCTCCATGAACCGCTCGACGTGCTGCGGCTCGACGATCGCGCACATCCGCTCCTGCGACTCACTCATGAGGATCTCCTCAGGAGAGAGCGAGGAATCGCGCAGCGGCACGGAGTCCAGCTCGACCCGCATGCCACCGGAACCGGCCGACGCCAGCTCACTGGTGGCACACGACAGGCCCGCACCGCCCAGGTCCTGGATACCGGCGACCAGCTTCTCGCCGAAGATCTCCAGGGTGCACTCGATCAGCAGCTTCTCCTGGAACGGGTCACCGACCTGCAC
>NZ_JBEZMM010000055.1:0-48678 GCF_040652715.1 Streptomyces sp. NPDC048196
ACCTACTTCCAACCCCTCACGGGGTGGGGAGGGGCCGGTGGGGCCGGTGTTTGGGACGTAAAGCGACAGCAGTCCCAAACACCGGCCCCGGAGGTCCGTCACCGCACCCACACACACCCAGCCCGCCGCAGGCGCAACGGCGAACAACACCCGCGGCGCAGCAGACAGGTACGTGCGGGCGCCGCAAAGCGCAACGGCGAGCAAGCCCCGCGGCGGGACAGACGGGTACGTGCGCGGCGCCGCAAAGCGCAACGGCGAGACGCCCCGCGACGCCGCAGACGGCTACGTACGGCGTCAGACAGCCGCCGGCACCCGCTCCTCCGGGCTGGGGGCCGCCTTGGGTGCGGCCCCACCCCGCAGGGGGACCTCCTTGAGGAACCATGCGGCCGCGAAGCCGATGATGCTGACCAGGGCGCCCCAGAGGAAGACCTGGTGGGTGCCGTTCGCCACCGCGTGTGCGTACGCGTCCTTGATCATGGGCGGGAGCTGGGCCATGCGCTTGGGGTCCATCTGGGCGCCGCCGCCGGTCATCTTGGCGCCGGCGGCCTTGCCGAGCCGTTCGACCATCGTGGACTGCACCTGGTTGGTGAAGATCGCGCCGAGGATCGCGACGCCGAAGGAGCCGCCGATGGTGCGGAAGAGGGTGGCGGAGGAGGAGCCGACGCCCATGTCCTTCAGCTCGACGCTGTTCTGGGCGATCAGCATCGTGGTCTGCATCAGGAAGCCCATGCCGGCGCCGAGCACGGCCATGTAGAGGCCCGAGGTGAAGCGGCTGGTGCCGGTGTCCATGAGGGACAGCACGGCCAGGCCCGCGGTGATCAGACCGCCGCCGACCACGACGAAGACCTTGTACTTGCCGGTCTGGGTGGTGACCCGGCCGGCGAACAGCGAGACGACCATCATCGCCAGCAGCATCGGCAGCAGCAGCAGGCCGGAGTTGGTGGCCGAGGCGCCCTGCACGGTCTGCTGGAACAGCGGCAGGAAGGTCATCGACCCGAACATCACGAAGCCGACGAGGAAGCCGATCACGGTGACGAGCGAGAAGTTGCCGTTGCGGAAGATGTGCAGCGGCAGCACCGGCTCGGCGACCTTGCGCTCGACCAGGACGAACGCGATCAGGGCGAGGACACCGAAGACGCCGAGGCCGACGATCTGCGTCGACAGCCAGTCGTACTCGGTGCCGCCCCAGGTGGTGATCAGGACGAGGGCGGTGATGCCGAGGGTGAGCAGTGCGGAACCGACGTAGTCGATGCGGGCCTTGGAGCGCTTCTTCGGCAGGTGCAGCACCGCGGTGATCATGGCCAGGGCTATCGCGCCGAGCGGGAGGTTGATGTAGAAGCTCCAGCGCCAGCCGAGGTGGTCGGTGAGGGTGCCGCCGACCAGCGGGCCGCCGATCATGGCGACGGCCATCACGCCGGCCATCATGCCCTGGTACTTGCCGCGTTCGCGCGGCGGGACCAGGTCGCCGAGGATCGCCATGACGCCGACCATCAGGCCGCCCGCACCGAGTCCCTGGACCGCGCGGAAGCCGATGAGCTGGCCCATGTCCTGGGCCATGCCGGACAGTGCGGAGCCGACCAGGAAGAGCACGATGGAGGTCAGGAAGACGCCCTTGCGGCCGTACATGTCGCCGAGCTTGCCCCAGATCGGGGTCGAGGCGGCGGTCGCGAGCGTGTAGGCGGTGACGACCCAGGACAGGTGCTCCAGCCCGCCCAGTTCACCGACGATGGTCGGCATCGCGGTGCCGACGATCATGTTGTCCAGCATCGCGAGGAGCATCGCGATCATCAGCGCGAAGACCACCATCCGCACGCTCGAAGGCTTTTTGCCCTGCGGTGCGTCCGGGGGATTCGCCCCGGTCGCGGTCATTCGTCCGTCCCCCGTCGGGGTCGCAGGCTGCGACTTCCCCATCACTCACTCTCTCCTACTTACTTGCCGCCCGGCTAGTTCAGTACAGTGAGGAAGGTAGGCCGCTAACTAGCCGGGCGTCAAGTAAGTTTCTTTGGCCCGGTCCTGGGCACGCCTCCCACCAGCACCGACGACGCAGGAGAGCACCATGAGCACCGGGCAGACGCGCCGTGGGAACACCCGCCAGCGCATTCAGGACGTCGCTCTGGAACTGTTCTCCGAGCACGGCTACGAGAAGACCTCGCTCCGGGAGATCGCGGAGAAGCTGGAGGTCACCAAGGCGGCGCTGTACTACCACTTCAAGACCAAGGAAGACATCGTCATCAGCCTGTTCCAGGACCTGGCCAGGCCGTGCGACGAGCTGATCGCCTGGGCGGAGGGGCAGCCGCGGACGCTGGAGACGAAGCTTGAGGTGATCCGCCGCTACAACGAGGCTCTGCGTTCGGCCGAGCCGCTGTTCCGCTTCATGCAGGAGAACCAGGCCGCGGTGCGCGATCTGAGCATCGGCGAGACCTTCAAGGCGCGCATGCTGACCCTTTTCGGCCTCCTGAAGGAGGACGATGCGGAGCTGACGGATCAGGTGCGCTGCATCACGGCGCTGTTCTCCATGCACGCGGGCATGTTCGCGATGCAGCACGTCGAAGGCGACCCCGAGGAGAAGCGCAGGGCCATCCTCGAGGTCGCCACAGAACTGGTCACGGCGGCAAACCCGCCGAACCGCCGGCCAGCCCGGCCGGATTCAGCTCAGACGGCGTCGCCGTGAGCCCGCAGGAATCCGGTCGGCTCGATGCCCGACCCGTAGTTGGGGCCGGTGCGGACTTCGAAGTGCAGGTGGGGGCCGGTCGAGTTGCCGGTGCTGCCGGACAGGCCGATCTGCTGGCCGGCGCCGACCTGCTGGCCGACGTGGACCTGGATCGCTGACAGGTGCGCGTACTGGGTGTACACCCCGTTGGCGTGCTGGATCACGATGGCGTTGCCGTAGGCCGGGCCGTCGCCGCCGCCCCAGGGGCCGGCCTTGATGACGGTGCCCTGGTGGACGGCCTTGACCGCGGTGCCGCTCGGCACGACGAAGTCCTGGCCGCTGTGCTTGTGCGCCCAGTGGCTGCCGGGGATGCCGAAGGGCTCACCCAGCGTGTACTTGTCGACCGGCTTGACCCAGGCGTCGGCCTTCTTGGCCGCGTCCTTCTCGGCCTTGGCCGCGGCGGCCTTGGCGCTGGTGGCGGCCTTGGCCTGGGCGTCGGCCTGCGCGCTGACGGTCGAGCCGACGTGCGAGGTGAGGCCCAGCAGACCACCGTCGGCGGCGGAGGCGGCACCGGCGCCGAGCGCGACGGTCACACCGACACCGGCGGCCACCACGGCGGCCCGGCGGCGCAGCAGGGACGTCGCGGTCTTCTGGGTACCGGCGGAGTTCTTGGAATGGCGAATGGCGGCGAACTTCGACATGCGGGTTTTTTCCTTCCGGAATTCGATCAGGAAGATCTGCGAGATCGGAATGGATCAGGGAGATCAGGGATTTCGCGAGTCCGGCTGCGGCCCGGAAGCGCCATTCCTTGGTAACCGGTCCGGGCCGCCCCGCCAAGAGCCCCTGCTACTAGGCAGGCCCGTACGAAAGACGTCGGGAAAGAGCCTCTTGCATTCCGCCCGGGCCTTTGCATGACCCGTACGAATCACCGCATTCCGGACAGCAGGGCCGCCGCCAAAACTGCGGCTGATCAGGGCTTTTACCCATACGTTGCCCAGGTGGTGGTCCCGCTCGGGCCGCCACCCCCGCCGCACCCCGCTCCACCCCCGGAAAAGCCCTGCCTCCCCACCCGCCCTTTCTTCTAATTCCGCTAGTAGGCCCAAATCCGGCTGTGCGCCATGTCACCACCGGCCCGGCTTTTCTGTGACCTGGGTTACCCGGGCGATGTGACCTGGATTACCGGAAGGCTGTGACCCGCATTACTCGCGGGCGCTGATCCGGTTATTGCGGAGGGATTGTCCGGGGCCGCGGGATGGCGAATTCCGTGACCGCCGCCACACCGTCCCGGCTAGCCTGGCCCCACGACATCACCGGCCACATCACGGTCACGGACCACCGGCCGCGGACCCCCGGTCACGGACCACCGGCAGCGGATCACCGGTCACGGACCACCGGTCGCGGATCACCGGCCAAGGGGGAGGCGGCGCACACGATGGACCCGTCAGCAGTGGTTGTCCGGCTCGCGTCCGGCGCGGTGGCCCCGCTCGTCCGGAAGCTCTTCGTCAAGGAGGGGCCGGGCGCCGGCCTCGTCCCGGCCCCCGTACGGATCTCCGCCCTGGTCTCCTTCACCGGCGAGCAGCGCACCCTCACCCGCAAGGACCTGCACAAACTCGCCGCGGAGCTGGTGCAGCGGGCGTTACGCAGCTGCGGCCCCGGCGAACGGCCGGTCCCCGCGGACGAGGAGCGGGCCGTGGCCGACGCGCTCGCCGACACCCTGCACGCCCTCGGTGACCTCGACATGGACGACGTACAGGCCGTCCGTCTCGGCGCCGGTGCCCTCGCCGGCCGCCTGCTCGCCGCGGCTCCGTCCGCCGCCCGCGGCCTGTCCCGGGACGCCGAGCTGCTGCACCGCGCCCTGCTCGACACCGCCTGCCTGCACATCGTGCACTTCTTCAGCCGGCGCTCGGCCTTCGTCGCCCGCACCCTCGTCCAGCAGAGCCGCAGCCTGGACGGCCTGATCACCACCATGGACGCGTTCCTCGAACGGCATCCGTCCCCGCGGGCGGCGGACCTCGCCTTCGAGCGCAGCTATCTCACCTACGTGGCGCGCAAACACAGCCGGCTCACCATCTACGGCATCGACCTGACCCACTCCCCGGACCGGTGGCCGCTCGACGCCGCGTACATGAGCCTCGCGGCGACGCCGGCCGCCGGGCGCGGACCGGAGACCACCGCCCCGTGGGAGGAGGACGGCGCCCACCCGGCCGGCGCCCCGGCGCCCCTGCCCGCCGACCAGGCCCTGGCCGGCCGCGACCGGGTGCTGCTGCGCGGTGTGGCCGGCTCCGGCAAGAGCACCCTCGTGCAGTGGCTGGCCGTCTCCTGCACCAAGGCCCCCGGCGAGACGCCCCTCCCCCACCTCTACGGCCGGATCCCGTTCGTCCTGCCGCTGCGCACCCTCACCCGTAACGGTGCGCCGCTGCCCACCCCGGACCGCTTCCTGACGGCCGTCGGCTGCCCGCTGTCCGGCGCCCGGCCCGACGGCTGGACCGACCGGGTCCTGGCCTCCGGGCGGGGCCTGCTTCTCGTCGACGGGCTGGACGAGATCCCGGACCACGAGCGCGACCGGGCCCGGCGCTGGCTGCGCGATCTGCTCGACGCGTTCCCGGAGAACCTGTGGCTGGTCACCACCCGGCCCTCCGCGGTGCGCGACGACTGGCTCGCCTCCGACGGCTTCGACGAGCTGACGCTGGCGCCGCTGCGCCGCGCCGAGGTCACCGCGTTCATCGGCCGCTGGCACGACGCGGCCCGCCGCGGCGCCGAGGACCCCGCCCGCCTCGACGCGTACGAGCAGTCGCTGCTGGCCGCCGTCCACACCAAGCAGGACCTCGCCCGGCTCGCCACCAACCCCCTCATGTGCGGGCTGATCTGCGCCCTGCACCGCGACCGGCGCGGCTATCTGCCCACCGGCCGCAAGGAGCTGTACGACGCGGCGCTGGTCATGCTGCTCTCCCGCCGCGACCGCGAACGCGACATGGCCGCCCCCACGGGCATCGAGCTCAACGACGAGCCGCAGATCCAGCTGCTGCAGCGGCTGGCGTACTGGCTGATCCGCAACGGCCGGACGGAGCTGGACCGGGACCGGGCCGAGCGGATCGTCGCCGAGGCGCTGCCGGCGGTGCCGGCGGCCGCCCGGCAGGGGGACGCGGCGGCCGTGCTGCGCCATCTGCTGCTGCGCAGCGGGCTGTTGCGCGAGCCGGTGGCCGGTTCGGTGCAGTTCGTCCATCGCACGTTCCAGGACTACCTCGGCGCGAAGGCGGCCGTCGAGGACGGTGACATCGGGTTGCTGGTGGCGCATGCGGAGGACGTCCAGTGGGAGGACGTGATCCGGATGGCGGTGGCGCACGCCCGGCCGCGCGAACGGGCCGAGCTGCTACGGGAGTTGCTCGTCCCCGGAGACGCCGCCGACGACGCGGCGACCCGGCTGCGGGTCCATCTGCTCGCCCTGGCCTGCCTGGAGCACGCGACGGAGCTCGACCCGGCCGTACGGGAGGAGGTGAACGCGCGGGCGCGGGCGATCCTGCCGCCGCGCAGCCGGGAGGAATCACGGCTGCTGGCCTCGGTGGGGCCGCTGGTGGTGGAGCTGCTGCCGGGACCGGAGGGGCTGGAGGACGACGAGGCGCAGGAGGTGGTGGCGACGGCGGCGCTGGTCGGGTCGGATGCGGCGTTCGAGGTGATCAAGCGGTTCCGGGGCCACGCGGCGGTTGGGGCCCGGCACCAACTCGCCACGTCCTGGGAGGCGTTCGACACCGAGCGTTATGCCCGGGACGTCCTCCGGCACCTCGACGAGGAGGTGACGATCACCGCCGGGTCGATCGAGCAGCTGCGCACACTCAAGGCGCTCGGGGGGCGACGACGCATCGTGGTGAACGGCTCGTTCACCGCCCGCCAGCTCCTCGACGAGCTGGTCCACGAGCCCCTCAGAAGCCTGGCGATCGAGGCGAATCCGGAGATCACCGACCTGAGCTTCCTCCACGCGTTCCCGCACCTGGAGTGGCTCTCGCTGTGGGGCTGCCCCGCGGTCGAGAGCCTCACCCCGCTCGCGGACCTCGGCCTTCGTACGCTGAACCTCGCCGCGCCGCCGGGGCAGGACCTGGCGACCCCTCCCGGGCTCGACGCGCTGACCGGCCTCACCACGCTGGGCGTCTTCACCCGGCTGCCGGACGGCACCGCGGCGCTGCCCGCGGGCGCCCCGTTGGCCCATCTGTCACTGGGCCAACCCCTCGGTGCCGAGCTCGCCGGCCTGGCACGCTGGCCCGGTCTGGGCACCCTGTCCCTCCCGCGGCTCACGGACGCCTTCGGCGAGGCCCAATGGGTCGAGCTGGCCTCGTTGGAGGAACTGCACTGGCTGTCCGTGGGCGTGGCATCCGACGGGGTGTCGCTGCACCTCCCGGCAGGCGTGCGGCTCCCCCAGGTCACGACCCTCAACCTGGTCAATCCGGCACAGGTCTCCGCTCCCCGGCTGAGCGCGCTGCTGGCAACGCTGCTGCCGGCCTTCCCCCGCCTCCGCAATCTCCACCTCTACGGCACGCTCGGCACCCCGATCGCCCTTCCCCCCTTGACCGGCCTGTCCGAACTGCAGGAAGTCGGTCTCTTCGACCTCCGCCCCGACCCCGCCCCCGACCTCCCGCCCGGCGTCGAACTCACCCTCCGTCCCCGCCCCCGCGCCTAGGCTGGCCGGACCGCACCACAGGCACTCAACCCCCCTGCCCGGTACCGCAGTTACGGGAAATCCATGGATCCCATGAGCCTCGCCGCACGTCTCGCCCCGCACACCGTCGATCCCCTCGTCCGCAAGCTGTTCCGCACCGACGGGCCGGTCACCGAGCTGGTCGGCCGGCCCGTTCCGATCGCGCTGCTGGTGTCGTTCGCCGGTGAGAAGCCGGAGTTGAGCGGGGCCGGGCTGGACGACCTCGCCGTGTCCCTCGTCGAGCAGGCGACCGGTGGCGCGGACCCGGGCCTGGCCGCCGCGCTGGCCCGTACGCTGCGGGCGCTGGCCGGGACCGGGATGGACGACGTCGACGCGGCGCGGCTGCTGCCCGCGGAGTTCGCCCGCCGGCTGTGCGCGCAGGTGCCCGGCGCCGCCCGCCGGCTCGCGGGGGACCGTGCGCGGCTGTACGGGCTGCTGGTGGACGTGGTGGCCCGGCACGTCCTGTACTTCCTCACCCGGCGCTCGCCGTACGTGGCCCACGCCCTTCCCGAGCAGACCCGTACGCTCGCCGAGCTGATCCACGGGCCGGGCGCCGCGGCCACCGCCGCACCGCCGGGCCGCGCCCCCGCCGAGGCCGTCGACGAACCCACCGTGGACGAGGCCGCTTTCGAGGAGGGCACCTTCGACGAGGACGCCTTGAAGGAGGACGCCTTGAGGGAGGCCGCCTTCGAGGAGGAGTACGCGCGGCGCACCGCTGCTCTCCACAACCACCTCACCATCTACGGCATCGACCTCGCGCACTCCCCGGACAGCTGGCCGCTGGACGCCGCCTATCTGGGGCTGCAGTGTGAGCCGGGGTCCCCGGAGGACGAGCCGCCGCTGCCGGCCGAGCGGGCGCTGGCCGGGCACGGTCGGGTGCTGGTGCGCGGGGTGGCCGGGTCCGGCAAGACGACGCTGCTGCAGTGGCTGACCGTCGCCACGGCCCGCGACGAGCTGCCGGACGCGCTGGCGGAGCTGCGCGGCCGGGTGCCGTTCCTGTTGCCGGTGCGCCGTTTCGCGCGGGCGGGACTGCCCGATCCGGAGACGTTCCTGGACGCCGTCGGCCATCAGGACGCGGACCGGGCGCCGGCCGGGTGGACGGAGCGGGTGCTGGCCGAGGGGCGGGCGCTGCTGCTGGTCGACGGGGTCGACGAGGCGCCGGAGGAGGAGCGGGAGCAGCTGCGCCGCAAGCTCGGCGAGTGGGCCGGCCGCTACCCGGGCAACGTCTGGATCGTCACCTCCCGGCCGTCCGCGGTGCCCGGCAACTGGCTGGCCGCCGAGGGCTTCGCGGAGGTGGCGCTGGCGCCGATGAGCCGGGAGGACGTCGCCGCGTTCATCCAGCGCTGGCACCGGGCGGCGGCCCAGCAGCGCCCGGCCGACCTCGACCGGCTCGCCGATTACGAGCGGACGCTGCTCAACGCGGTGCGGATCACCCGCGATCTGGGGCGGCTGGCGACCAATCCGCTGATGTGCGGGCTGCTGTGCGCCCTCCACCGCGACCGGCGCGGTTATCTGCCGCACGGCCGCAAGGAGCTCTACGACGCGGCGCTGTCGATGCTGCTGGAGCGGCGGGACCGGGAGCGGGCGATGGGGGCGCCCGACGGGGTGGAGCTGACCCGGCAGCCGAAGATCCAGCTGTTGCAGAAGCTGGCCCACTGGATGCTGGTCCACGGCCGTTCGGAGATGGACCGGGCGACGGCGGTGGCGACGCTGGCGGAGCATCTGCCGGCCGTTCCGGACGCCGCGCGGCAGGGCGGGCCGGAGGAGGTGTTCCGGCATCTGCTCAATCGGACCGGGCTGCTGCGCGAGCCGACGCCCGGCACCGTGGACTTCGTGCACCGCACGTTCCAGGACTATCTGTCCGCGCGGGCGGTGGTGCAGCGGCACGATTTCACGCTGCTGCTGGAGCACGCGCACCACGACGCGTGGGAGGACGTGATCCGGATGGCGGTGGCGCTGGCCCGGCCGGACGAGTGCGCGGCGCTGCTGGACGGGCTGCTGGCCCCGCACCCGGGTGTGCGGGCCGCGGAGGCCCGGCACCGCAAGCTGCTGGCGGCGGCCTGTCTGGAGCACGCCGCGGAGCTGGATCCGGCGGTCCGGGCGCGGGTGCAGCGCTTCACGCGGGACATGGTGCGCCCGGGTACGCCGTCGGCGGCGCGGGCGCTGGGCTGGATCGGGCCGATCGTGCTGGAGATGCTGCCGGATCCCACGGACGTCCCGGACCGGGAGGCGGTGCTGCTGGCGATCACCGCCACCTCGATCGCGGACGACATGGCGATCGACTATCTGGCGGGGCTGCGCGACCGGGCGCACCACGACATCCGGGCGCAGCTCGCCGGGGCGTGGCGGCGTTACGACACGGCCCGCTACGCCCGCGAGATCATCGCCCACCTCGATCCGGCCGAGCTGTATTTCCCGGTGTCCGGCCCGGAGGAACTTCAGGCGCTGCGCCGGCTGGGCGGCCGTCCGCATCTGCGGATCGCCGGGCCCTTCACGCCGGACCAGCTGGTCGAGGGCATCGCGCCGGCCGGGGGGCTGACCCGGCTGTGGCTCGCGTACGACCTCGGCGTTTCGATGGAGTGGCTGTCCGCCTTTCCGAATCTGGACACGCTGCGGATCGGCCGCCGTATTCCGCCGGTGCAGGGGGTTCCGGACGGAATTCGTGTGGTGCGGCGGTAATCACCGGAGCTAATCGTTCCGGAAGCCCGCGGAAGCACCACGGAAGTGCTGCGGAAGTGGCGCGGAAGTGCTGGGGAAGTGCTGGGGGAAGTGCCGGAACAATGGCTCTGCCGCGTCGGGTGTCTCATCCGTATCTACTGCATCGTGCGTATCCGCGGTATACCGCGCACCCGTATGCGGCGGATACACAAACGAAAACGGAACTGCCCGGAATCGTTTCGTACGATTCCGGGCAGTTCCGGTGCACCTGCTCCGATTTATTCGGTTGGGGCGCTATGGCCGCTTTGCGCGGTGAGGCGCGTTTCCGCTCAGGCGTCCTTGCTCAGGTTGGGACCCGAACCGCCGGTGGCGGACTCGATCGGCGGGGCGTCCGGCAGGGCGGACTTCTCCTCGCCGCGGAAGGTGAACTTGGCGCTGTCACCCTCACCCTCGGTGTCGACGACCACGATGTGACCCGGACGCAGCTCGCTGAAGAGGATCTTCTCCGAGAGGGCGTCCTCGATCTCGCGCTGGATCGTGCGGCGCAGCGGACGGGCGCCGAGCACCGGGTCGTACCCGCGCTTGGCCAGCAGCGACTTGGCGGTGCCGCTGAGCTCGATGCCCATGTCGCGGTCCTTCAGCCGCTCGTCCACCTTGGCGATCATGAGGTCGACGATCTGGATGATGTCGTCCTCGGTCAGCTGGTGGAAGACGACGGTGTCGTCGACCCGGTTGAGGAACTCGGGGCGGAAGTGCTGCTTGAGCTCTTCGTTGACCTTGTTCTTCATCCGCTCGTAGCTGGACTTGGTGTCGCCCTGGGCCGCGAAGCCGAGGTTGAAGCCCTTGGAGATGTCCCGGGTGCCGAGGTTCGTCGTCATGATGATGACGGTGTTCTTGAAGTCCACGACCCGGCCCTGGGAGTCGGTCAGGCGACCGTCCTCCAGGATCTGCAGCAGCGAGTTGAAGATGTCCGGGTGGGCCTTCTCGACCTCGTCGAAGAGCACCACGGAGAACGGCTTGCGGCGCACCTTCTCGGTGAGCTGCCCGCCCTCTTCGTAGCCGACGTAGCCGGGGGGCGAACCGAACAGCCGGGAGACCGTGTGCTTCTCGCTGAACTCCGACATGTCGAGGGAGATCAGCGCGTCCTCGTCGCCGAACAGGAACTCCGCCAGCGTCTTGGACAGCTCGGTCTTACCGACACCGGACGGGCCGGCGAAGATGAACGAGCCACCGGGACGCTTGGGGTCCTTCAGGCCGGCACGGGTACGCCGGATGGCCTGGGAGAGCGCCTTGATGGCGTCCTTCTGGCCGATGACGCGCTTGTGGAGCTCGTCCTCCATGCGGAGCAGACGCGAGGACTCCTCCTCGGTGAGCTTGAAGACCGGGATGCCGGTGGCCGTGGCCAGGACCTCGGCGATCAGCTCCTCGTCCACCTCGGCGACGACGTCCATGTCGCCGGCCTTCCACTCCTTCTCCCGCTTCGCCTTCGCGGACAGGAGCTGCTTCTCCTTGTCGCGCAGGCCCGCGGCCATCTCGAAGTCCTGCGAGTCGATCGCGGACTCCTTCTCCCGGCGCACGTCGGCGATCTTCTCGTCGAACTCGCGCAGGTCCGGCGGCGCGGTCATCCGGCGGATCCGCATCCGGGAGCCGGCCTCGTCGATCAGGTCGATCGCCTTGTCCGGCAGGAAGCGGTCGGAGATGTAGCGGTCGGCCAGGGTCGCCGCGGCGACCAGCGCGGAGTCCGTGATGGACACGCGGTGGTGCGCCTCGTAGCGGTCCCGCAGGCCCTTGAGGATCTCGATCGTGTGCGGCAGCGACGGCTCCGCGACCTGGATGGGCTGGAAGCGGCGCTCCAGGGCCGCGTCCTTCTCCAGGTGCTTGCGGTACTCGTCGAGCGTGGTGGCACCGATGGTCTGCAGCTCGCCCCGGGCCAGCATGGGCTTGAGGATGCTGGCGGCGTCGATCGCGCCCTCGGCGGCGCCCGCACCCACGAGGGTGTGGAGCTCGTCGATGAACAGGATGATGTCGCCGCGGGTGCGGATCTCCTTGAGGACCTTCTTCAGGCGCTCCTCGAAGTCACCGCGGTAGCGGGAGCCGGCGACCAGGGCGCCGAGGTCGAGGGTGTAGAGGTGCTTGTCCTTGAGGGTCTCGGGCACCTCGCCCTTGACGATGGCCTGGGCCAGGCCCTCGACGACCGCCGTCTTGCCGACGCCGGGCTCGCCGATGAGGACCGGGTTGTTCTTCGTACGGCGCGACAGCACCTGCATGACGCGCTCGATTTCCTTCTCGCGCCCGATGACCGGGTCGAGCTTGGTCTCGCGAGCGGCCTGCGTGAGGTTGCGGCCGAACTGGTCCAGGACGAGGGAGGTCGAGGGCGTGCCCTCGGCGGGGCCGCCGGCCGTGGCGGCTTCCTTGCCCTGGTAGCCGGAGAGCAGCTGGATGACCTGCTGCCGCACCCGGTTGAGATCGGCGCCCAGCTTCACGAGGACCTGGGCGGCGACGCCCTCGCCCTCGCGGATCAGGCCGAGCAGGATGTGCTCGGTGCCGATGTAGTTGTGGCCGAGCTGGAGGGCCTCGCGGAGCGACAGCTCCAGGACCTTCTTGGCACGGGGGGTGAAGGGAATGTGCCCGGACGGGGCCTGCTGGCCCTGACCGATGATCTCCTCCACCTGCTGACGGACCGCCTCAAGCGAAATGCCGAGGCTCTCCAGGGCCTTTGCGGCGACACCTTCACCCTCGTGGATCAGGCCCAGGAGGATGTGCTCGGTGCCGATGTAGTTGTGGTTGAGCATCCGGGCTTCTTCCTGAGCCAGGACGACAACCCGCCGCGCGCGGTCGGTGAACCTCTCGAACATCGTTAATCGCTCCTCAGAGCGGTCAGGCAGTTAGGGGTCGGTCCCCTCCCTGTCCTTCCGCATGCTAGTCCCGCGGGGCGGGACAGCTCATTCCAACTGCCGACACCCGTCCGGATCACCCCCGCTCCGGCGGGGAAATTTACTGCCGAACAGCTGACATCTGCTCCAACTCGATGGTGCGAGACGATGTTCCCGCAGGCCAGGCATATACGCCCTCCGCCACTACGCCCGTGGCGAACGCGCCCTTCCCCGACACGCCGCCCGCATCCCGCCGAAAGCCGGGCCGAGGCGCTTCGTGCGCCGGTCACACCGTCTCTTCCCACTGAGACTGTCTTACCCGCTGCCTCTGACACTCCATGCGGCGCGGGCCGCTTCCATCCGCTACGGGCGAACATCCGCACGCCGCCGGAAGCCTCACCGAGCCCCTTACGCGAGCACGGTACGTATGCAGGTCCGCACTCACCGTAACTTCCGTGGTTGCGGGCAGTTGCACCGGTCATGCCCCGCGTGCTCCCGCGCCCCCGCACCGCCCACGGCCCCCACGAGGGCTCCGGTCCGCAGGACCCCTCGGGCCCGCTCTCCGCCCTCCGTCGCCGTTACGAGGACGGCATGGGATGGCCGACGGCACCTACGGAGCCGCTGGAGCTGCTGACCGGGGTGCGATTCGACGTGCTGGAGATGCCGGCCGGCGCCGGGAGTGCGGTGCTGCGGCGGTGGCCGCTGCTGGGCCCGGTGGCGCTGCTGCGGCCGGGAGGCGACGCGAACCGTCCGGGTAACCGGCCGAAATTGCTCGTTCTCGTCGCGCCGGGCGGCGCCGAGGAACTTCCGGGAATCCTGGAATGGCTGGAGTGGGGCGCACTCGCCGGGGATCTCACGGCGCGGGGGGCCGGCGGCAGGATGCCCGCACCGGCGTTCCCCTTCGACCCCTCATCACCTGCTGCATTCGGTTCGTGGGAGGCCGCGGTATGGGTGCGACCTCCCCGGACCGGGCACGAGGCGGAGAATTCCCTGCCCGCCACGGGCTTCGGGACAGGAATCGGGGACGGTGGAGGCGTCCCCGACCTCGTACGGCTTGTGAGCGCGGCGGCGACGGAGTGCCACCGTGCCCGGTTGTTGCGTGCTCGTAATGCCCAATCGGACCGCGTGTGCGGCGATCAGGCGTTGGCCTTCTCGAATGCCTCGCGAATGTCGGCGGGGACACGGCCGCGGTCATTGACGTTGTAGCCGTTCTCCTTCGCCCAAGCGCGGATCTTCGCGGTGTCCTGACTGCCGGCGGAAGCCGCCACACGCGCCTTGCCACGACCGCCGGAACGTCCACCGGTACGACGGCCGGCCTTCACGAAGTCCGCGAGCGACTCACGCAGCTTCTCGGCGTTGCTGTCGGAGAGGTCGATCTCGTAGGCCTTACCGTCGAGCGCGAACGTCACGGTCTCGTGGGCTTCGCCGCCGTCGAGGTCGTCGACAAGAAGAACCTGAACCTTCTGTGCCACCGGTTTCCCTTTCATCGAATGCGGATTACGACGGAAAGCAAACCGCTTTTCCGGGAAAAACACAAACCCTTGGGTAGGGTTCACTTGCCCGCAGACCGGGGAACGCATGCTTCCGTAGCCATGAGATAGGGGAGCGATTCGGACATAGAACACTCATCACAGGTGCAGAAGCATCCGGCTGTTACCCAGGGTGTTGGGCTTCACTCGTTCGAGGCCGAGGAACTCGGCAACGCCCTCGTCATAGGAACGCAGCAGCTCGCTGTAGACATCACCGTCTACCGGGGCCTCGCCGATCTCGACGAAGCCGTGCTTGCCGAAGAAGTCGACTTCGAAGGTGAGACAGAAAATGCGCCGCACTCCGAGCCGGCGCGCGGTGGCCAGCAGCTTCTCCAGCACCTGATGGCCCACGCCGGCGCCCTTGAGCTGCGGATCCACCGCCAGGGTGCGCACTTCGGCCAGGTCTTCCCACATCACGTGGAGTGCGCCGCAGCCGACGACCTCGGCGTCTTCGTCGCGCTCGGCGACCCAGAACTCCTGGATGTCCTCGTAAAGCGTGACGGTGGCTTTGTCGAGCAGGATCCCGTCGCGGGAGTAGGCGTCGATGAGACGGCGTACGGCGGGGACATCGCCGGTCCTGGCGCGGCGGACGGTGAGGCCTTTTGAATGCGCGGGCATGCCGGGACGCTATCGCCCCTTGCCGCCGGCGTTCGCCCCGGGTTCTCGCCCTTCGCCGGCTCCGGGTTCGCCGGCCGCTTCCGGTGCGGCGGGCGTGCGGTCTTCTTCCACCGGGCCGGTCTGTTCCGCCCGTTCGCCTTGTCCGGTGGCTTCTCCGGTGCCTTCGGTGCCTTCGGTGCCTTCGGTGTCTTCCGGGTCTTCCGCCGGCTCGTCGACCTGCACCATCCGTACGGCATCGCGCAGAGCCTGCCGTTGTTCCGGCGACATCATGCCGAAGAAGGCCACAAGTGCGGCGGCGGGGTTGTCACTGGCGGACCACGCTTCGTTCATCAGTGCGGCGGCGTAGGCGGCGCGGGTGGAGACCGCCTCATATCGATAGGCGCGGCCTTCTGCTTCGCGGCGCACCCAGCCCTTCTGATGGAGGTTGTCCAATACGGTCATGACCGTGGTGTAGGCGATCGACCGTTCCTTCTGGAGATCTTCCAGGACTTCTCGAACGGTGACCGGGCGGTTCCACTCCCAGACCCGCGTCATCACCGCGTCTTCCAGATCACCCAAGCGTCTCGGCACACAAGAACAATAGTGGGAGATGTCCAGAATGCCCGTTGATCTCGTTGCGTTTGGAGGAGGGAAAGCCGGAAAAGGAGGCGGCCCGGGACACTCGGTCCCGGGCCGTGGAGGCGTGCGGGCCGCCGGTGCGGCGGCCGGCGGATCAGGCGCCGTGCGCGGTGGACTTCGGCGCCGGGGAAACCGAGGTTCCCGAGGCTACCGGCGCCCCCGACGACTCGGTCCGGGCCAGCGCCGCGTCCACGGCGGCGTCCTCCTTGGACTTGTTCGCACCGCCCTGGCTCTTGATCATCGTCACGATCAGGCAGGTGAAAGCCACCGCCATCACGACGGGCGGGAGCAGGGCTGCGACGTAATCCATGGCGTATGGCCTCCTTATAGGGCGTAAGCCGCCGAGGGTACGCAGCCAGGGTACGCAGCACTCAGGCGGTGCGGCTCTCCGGGGGCGGGGCGGGCTTGCGGCGGGGCGGGAAGACCTCGCCGGGCGTGGGGATGGGCCGGTCCGGGCGGGGGCCCTTGGGCCGCGGCTCGCGCTGCGGCTGCGGGGGCCGCTTGGGTTCGGGCTCCCGCGCGGGTTCCTGTTCGCGGCCGTTGCGGGCCCCTGAGCGGCCGCCTGGCAGCGCGCGGAGCCGCACCCGTACGGATTGTTCGGCCAGTTGCTCGCAGTGGCGCAGCAGGGCGCTGCGGCGTGCGAGTTCGGCCCCGCCGGCGCAGCGGGTGCGCAGCGAGCGCAGTGCGGCGAGGTCGTCGGGGCCGGGCACGTGCCCGGCGGCCAGTGCCTCCTTCAGCTGCGCGAGGTAGCCGGCGGCGGAGCCGGGCAGGGCGTCGCGGTAGCGGGCGAGGTCGGCCAGCAGGAAGGTGCGCAGCCGGCCGCCTTCGCGGACCGCCTCGTCGACCGCCTCGGCCAGCCGGAGGTATTCCTGGATGTCCCGGTCGCGCTCCGGCCCGGGGGTGCCGGGCGGGGCGGCGGAGGACGTCGTGGTCAGGGCATGGGCGAGGGCGCGACGGAGCACACGCAACTCATCGGCGCTGAACGCCATGCCGCCGCGGGTTCCGTTTGGCATTGGCATGTGGCGACTTTACGACCGATTCCGACAAAACCGGCTTAATTCGTGAATGGTGGCGCGGCAGAAACCGACAGAACCGGTACGGCGGACGCGGGCGGACCTCCCGCGCCGGGCCGTCCCCCTCCTAGGACCGGGCGACGTTCCGCTCGTAGACCAGGCGCAGCCCGATGAGGGTGAGCCAGGGCTCGTGCGCGTCGATCACCGAGGATTCGCCGAGGACCATGGGCGCGAGGCCGCCGGTGGCGATCACGGTCACCTCGTCGGGGTCGTCGGCCAGCTCCCGCGCCATCCGGTGGACCACGCCGTCGACCTGGCCGGCGAAGCCGTAGAGGATGCCGGACTGCATCGCCTCGACGGTGTTCTTGCCGATCACGCTGCGCGGCCGGGCCAGTTCGATCTTGCGGAGCTGGGCGCCCTTGACGCCCAGCGCGTCCACGGAGATCTCGATGCCCGGCGCGATGACCCCGCCGACGTATTCGCCGCGCGCACTGACCGCGTCGAACGTGGTGGCCGTGCCGAAGTCGACGACCACCGCGGGGCCGCCGTAGAGCTCCACCGCGGCCAGGGCGTTGATGATCCGGTCGGCGCCGACCTCCTTGGGGTTGTCCATGAGGATCGGCACGCCGGTCTTGACGCCCGGCTCGACCAGGACGGCGGGCACGTCGCCGTAGTAGCGGCGGGTGACCTCGCGCAGCTCGTGGAGGACGGAGGGCACCGTGGAGCAGATGGCGATGCCCTCGATGCCGTCGCCCAGGTCGTCGCCGAGCAGCGGGTGCATGCCCATCAGGCCCTGGAGCAGGACGGCGAGTTCGTCGGCGGTGCGGCGGGCGTCGGTGGAGATCCGCCAGTGCTCGACGATCTCCTCACCGTCGAAGAGCCCGAGGACGGTGTGGGTGTTGCCCACGTCAATGGTCAGCAGCATGGCGGTCAGCGGTCCTCACGCGGCTCGGCGTCCCGGGAGCCGGCCTCCTCGCCGTCCTCGTGCCCGCCGTCCTCCTCGCGCAGGTCCAGGCCGATGTCGAGGATCGGCGAGGAGTGCGTGAGCGCGCCCACCGCCAGGTAGTCGACGCCGGTCTCGGCGTAGGAGCGGGCGTTGGCGAGGGTGAGCCGGCCGGAGGACTCCAGCATCGCGCGGCCCGCGACCAGCTCGACGGCCTCCTTGGTCTGCTCCGGGGTGAAGTTGTCCAGCAGGATCAGGTCGGCACCTTCGGCGAGGATCGGCGGGATCTGGTCGATCCGGTCGACCTCCACCTCGATCGGCACACCGGGGAACTCGGTCCGTACGGCGGTGAACGCCGCGGCCACCCCGCCCGCCGCGACGACGTGGTTGTCCTTGATCAGCGCGGCGTCCGACAGCGACATCCGGTGGTTGACGCCGCCGCCGCAGCGCACCGCGAACTTCTCCAGGGCGCGCAGTCCCGGCGTCGTCTTACGGGTGTCGCGGACCTTGGCCTTCGTCCCTTCGAGGACGTCCGCCCAGGCCCGGGTGGTGGTCGCGATGCCGGAGAGCCGGCACAGGATGTTGAGGGCGCTGCGCTCGGCGGTGAGCAGGTCGCGGGTGCGGGTGGTGACGCTCAGCAGCTTGGTGCCGGCCTCGACCCGGTCGCCGTCCTCGACGTGCCGTTCGACCGCGAACTCGTCGGTGCACACGATGGACAGCACCGCTTCGGCGATCCGCAGACCGGCCACCGTGCCGGCCTCGCGGGCGGTGAAGTCGCCGGTGGCGACGGCGTCCTCGGGGACGGTGGCGACGGTCGTGACGTCCACGCCCTGGTCGAGGTCCTCCTCGACGGCGAGGTGCGCGATGTCCTCGACCTGGACGGGGTCGAGCCCGGCAGCCACCAGGAGCGCGGCCAGATCGGGGTCGAGTCCGCAGGTCAGCGGGTCGAGCTCGTACGAGGCGTCGTCACCGCCACCACAGCCGCAGGCGTCGCCGCAGCCACCGGTGGGGGCGCCGCCGCGGGGCCCGCCGATCTGGAGGAGGGGGAGGTCGTCGGGGGTGCTGCTCACGGGATGGGCTCCGTCTTCGGGATGGGGTGGTCGGTGGGGGTCTTCGGGGCGGGCGGGCCCGGCGGGCTACGGGAGGGCCGGCGGGAAGCCGGCGTCCTCGGTGGTACGGACGGTCAGCGCGCGGTCCGCGTCCAGGGTGATGCGGAAGTGCCGGCGCCAGGAGGCATCGTCGCGGTCGGGGTGGTCCTCGCGCCAATGGCAGCCGCGGGTCTCCTCGCGGCGCCGGGCGGCGGCGACCAGCACCCGGGCGACGCACAGCAGGTTGGTGGCCTCCCAGGCCTCCACACCGGGCTCGGGGGCCTTCTGTGCGGCCTCGGGGGCGCCGGCCTCCGCTGCGGCCGCCTCGGTGGCCTCCCGGTGGATGCGGTCGAGCTCGGCGGCGGCGCGGGCCAGGCTCTCGGCGCTGCGCAGCACGCCGGCGCCGGCGGTCATGATCCGCTGGACGGCCGTGCGCGTCTCGGGAGCCAGCAGCGGGAGGGTGGTCCGGGGCGCGGCCGGCGCACCGTCGGCCACCGGGGCGGGGTCGTCCGCGGGGCGCGGCGCGGGGCCGCCCCCGGCGATGTCGGCGGCGATCCGCTCGGCGAAGACCAGGCCCTCCAGAAGGGAGTTGGAGGCGAGCCGGTTGGCTCCGTGGACGCCCGTGCAGGCGACCTCACCGCAGGCGTAGAGGCCGGGCACGGTGGTACGGCCGTGCAGGTCGGTGCGGACACCGCCGGAGGCGTAGTGCGCCGCCGGGGCGACCGGGATCGGTTCGGTGACCGGGTCGATGCCGTGGCTGCGGCAGGCGGCGAGGATGGTGGGGAAACGGCTCTCCCACATCAGGGCGCCGAAGTGCCGGCCGTCCAAATACATGTGCTCGACGCCCTGTTCGAGCGTCCGGCGCAGGATCGCCTTGGCGACGATGTCCCGCGGCGCCAGTTCGGCGAGCTCGTGCTGCCCGACCATGAAACGCGTGCCGCCGGCGTCGACGAGATGCGCGCCCTCGCCCCGTACGGCCTCGGAGATCAGCGGCTGCTGGCCCTCCGCATCCGGCCCCAGATACAGGACGGTGGGGTGGAACTGCACGAATTCGAGGTCGGACACCTCGGCGCCGGCGCGCAGCGCGAGGGCGACGCCGTCGCCGGTGGACACGGGCGGGTTGGTGGTCGCGGAGAAGACCTGACCCATGCCCCCGGTGGCGAGGACCACGGCCGGGGCGTGCACGGCTCCCACGCCGTCGTGCTGGCCCTCCCCCATGACGTGCAGGGTGACGCCGGAGGTGCGGCCCGCCCCGTCCGTGAGGAGATCCAGGACCAGAGCGTTCTCGATGGTGCGCAGTCCGGCGGCGCGGACCGCCTCGACCAGGGCGCGGGAGATCTCGGCGCCGGTGGCGTCGCCGCCGGCGTGCGCTATCCGGCGCCGGTGGTGGCCGCCCTCCCGGGTGAGCGCTATCTCGTCGCCGTCCGGGGTGGTGTCGAAGCGGGCGCCGGCCGCGATCAGCCGATGGACGGCGTCCGGGCCCTCGGTCACCAGGGTGCGTACGGCCGCCTCGTCGCAGAGTCCGGCGCCCGCGACGAGGGTGTCGTCCAGGTGCTGCTCGGGGGTGTCGCCGTCGCCCAGGGCCGCGGCGATACCGCCCTGCGCCCAACGGGTGGAGCCGTCGTCGAGGCGGGCCTTGGTGACCACGACGGTCCGCCGGCCGGCCGCGGCGCAGCGCAGCGCGGCGGTCAGCCCGGCCACGCCGGATCCCACGACGACGACGTCGGCCTCGATGGCCCAGCCGGGGGCGGGGGCCTTCAGGCGTATGCCGGTGCCGGGTATGGGGCCGGGGCCGGTGGCTGTTCCGGTGGCGGGCACGGTCATCGGGTCGCTCCGAGGGGGCCGGTGGGTGGGGTGGGCGGTACGGCGGTCGCGGGGGCGGACCGCTCGCGGGCGGCGGAGGCGGGTGCCGGGGCTTCCTGGTGGACGGGCGTCACGTCGTCGCGGTCATCGGAAGCGGCGGCGGAGGCCGGAGACTCCGCGCCGAAGGTGAGGCGGAGGTTGTCGATGAGGCGCGTGGTGCCGACCTTGGCGGCCACCGCCAGGATCGCCTCCCCCACGTACGCGTCGGAGATCTCCGTGAAGTCGGACGGGTCGACCAGCGCCAGGTAGTCGAGCACCAGGGGCGGGTCGAGCCGGGCGGCGTCCTCCAGGACGGCGCGGGCGGCGGCGCGGGCGACGGACGGCGCGTGCCGGGGGACCGCGGCGGCGTACGCGACGGCGTGCGCATCGGCGGCCGCCCGGTCCTCCCCGAGGGCGGCCAGCGCCGCCGAACGGTCCTGGGCCGCGTGCGCCGTGCAGGCGGCCCGGGCGCGCAGCGCCTCCTCGGCGGTGAGCCGGTCGCGGGCCGCGAACAGGGCCGCGGACAGCGTCAGCGCGGTGCGCCGCTCCGGGGCGGACAGATAGCGGTTGCGGCTGGAGAGGGCGAGGCCGTCGTCCTCGCGCACCGTGGGGACGCCGATGATCTCGACGGGGAAGTTGAGGTCGGCGGCCATCCGGGTGATGACGGCGAGCTGCTGGGCGTCCTTCTGCCCGAAGAACGCGAGGTCGGGCGCGGTCAGGTGGAGCAGCTTGGCGACGACGGTCAGCACGCCGTCGAAGTGCCCGGGCCGGCTGGCCCCCTCCAGGCGCGTCCCCATGGGCCCGGCGGTGATCCGGACCTGCGGTTCGCCGCCCGGATAGACCTCGTCGACGGACGGCGCGAAGACGGCGTCCGCACCGGCCGCCAGGGCCAGCTCGACGTCCGCGTCCAGGGTGCGCGGATAGCGGTCCAGGTCCTCGCCGGCCCCGAACTGCAGCGGGTTGACGAAGACGGTGACGACGACCTGGCCCTGCGCTCCGGCCCGCCGGCGGGCGGCGCGGACGAGGGTCGCATGGCCCTCGTGCAGCGCTCCCATGGTCATGACGACGGCCCGCGTGCCACTACGGCGCGGCAGGTCACGGAGCGCGGCAGCGGTGTGGAGGAGGGTCATCGCTCGTCTCCCTCGGGGCCGTGACCGTCCTGGCCCGGCTCGTTCGGACCGGGGCCGTCCTGGTGGCCGTCCTGGCCGGGGCTGTTCGGGCCCGGGCCCTTCGGGCCGGTGGTGGGCGAGGAGTCGGGGGCGGCACCGGCGAGCACGCCGAGGAGGTCCTCGGCCAGCTCCGGCTTCAGCAGACCGTGGGCCAGCGCCCGGTCCGCGGTCGCCCGGGCCATGGCGAGGTACCCGGCGACGTTCTGGGGGGCGTGCCGGCGCAGTTCGGCGACGTGGGCGGCGACGGTGCCCGCGTCACCGCGCGCCACCGGGCCGGTCAGTGCGGCGTCGCCGGACCGCAGCGCGTTGTCGAGGGCCGCGCCGAGCAGCGGGCCCAGCATCCGGTCCGGGGCCTGCACGCCCACGTCACGCAGCAGTTCCAGCGACTGGGCAACCAGGGTGACCAGGTGGTTCGCGCCGATGGCCAGCGCCGCGTGGTAGAGCGGACGATCCGCTTCCGCGATCCATTCGGGCTCCCCGCCCATCTCGATGACCAGCGCCTCCGCGGCCATCCGCAGTTCCTCGGGCGCGGTCACCCCGAACGAGCAGCCGGCCAGCCGCTGGACGTCCACGGAGGTGCCGGTGAACGTCATCGCGGGGTGCAGCGCCAGCGGCAGCGCCCCGGCCCGGGTGGCCGGGTCCAGCACCGCCGTCCCGAAGCGCCCGGAGGTGTGCACCAGCAGCTGTCCCGGCCGTACGGCGCCGGTCTCCGCGAGGCCGCTCACCAGGCCCGCGAGGGCGTCGTCGGGGACGGTCAGCAGGACCAGCTCGGCACGGGCGAGCACCTCGGCCGGGGTGACCAGCGGGACGTCCGGCAGCAACTCGGCCGCCCGCCGTACGGAGGCGTCGGAGACCCCCGACACGGCGACCGGGCGATGCCCGGCGAGCTGCAGGGACGCGGCCAGGGCGGGGCCGACCCGGCCGGCGCCGACGACCCCGACGGTCAGCCGGGCGGGGCGGTCCTGGGCCTCGGTGGGCGGATGTGCGTTCACGTGGCGATGGCCTTCCGTTCCAGTCCTCAGGGGGTACCGGACGATTCCTCGCCATGCTACGCGAGTGTTTCCGGGGGACTTCAGAGCTGTACGGAGGGTGAGACGCGGATCTCTCACCAGAGTTATCCACAGGTTTTTCCACAGGGCTCGCGGGCTGTGCGCAGCTGCGTCATGATCGGTCCCGACGGCGACCCACGCACCGGCGAATCAGTCCCGACGGCAACCCACCGCAGGGCAACCCATCGCACGGCAACACATCGCACGGGCGAAACGGAATCGTCGCGAAAACAGCAGGCGGGCGGACCGCGGGCAGGCCGAAGACAGACTCACGGCCGAAGACAGGCTCGCGGCCGAAGACAGGCTCATGGCCACAGACAGGCTCACGAAGGGCCAGGGAATGAGGGGGACGACGGGGATGACAGGGACGACGGGAATGACGGGGACGACAGGGCCCATGCAGGACAGCGACAAGGACAGCGAGGGGGAAGAGCACGGCCACGGCGTGAGCGAGGCCGGGAGCGACAGTTCCCGGGACGCGCGGCGAATCGCCGCACTGCGCCGGGTGAAGCGGTCGCTCGCACCGGCCCCACGACCCGAAACGGTCCGCGAACGGCTGGACCGCCTGGTGGCCGACGCCCCCACCGCCTATGACCTGGACAGGATGACCGACGTCTACGCCAACGACGACGGGATAGTCGGCGAGCTGGAACGCCGCACCGCCGAGGCGCTCGGCACGGAGGCCGCCGCCTTCTTCCCGACCGGCACGATGGCCCAGCAGGTGGCGCTGCGCTGCTGGGCGGGACGTACCGGCAACGCAACGGTCGCCGGCCATCCGCTCTCCCACCTGGAGATGCACGAACGGGACGCGTACGCAGTGGTCAGCGGACTGCGGATGGTCCATCCGACCCGCGCGCCCCGGCTGCCGACCGCCGAGGAGATCCACGGCCTCCAGGAGCCGTTCGGAACCCTGGCCCTCGAACTCCCCCTGCGCGACGCCGGTTTCGTCCTGCCGGAGTGGGACGAGCTGACCGCGGTGGTGGCGGCCGCCCGGGACCGGGACGCGGTGGTGCACTTCGACGGCGCCCGGCTGTGGGAATGCGGCCCGCACTTCGGCCGCACGCTCCGCGAGATCACCGCACTCGCGGACAGCGTCTACGTCTCCTACTACAAGTCGCTGGACGGCATATCGGGCGCCGCGCTCGCCGGTTCCGAGGACTTCGTCGCCGAGGCACGTGCCTGGCGCCACCGCTACGGCGGCCAGCTGTTCCAGCAGTGGCCCGCCGCACTGGCCGCCCTGGCGGGCCTGGACCGCGAACTGCCCCGGCTGCCGGAGTACGTCGCCCACGCCAAGGTGATCGCGCAGGCGCTGCGCGAGGGCCTGACGGCGGCCGGCGTGCCGTGGTTCAGGGTCCACCCGGAGGTGCCGCACACCCATCAGTTCCAGGTGTGGCTGCCGTACCCCTCCGAGGTTCTGGACGAGGCCGTCATACGGCAGGCGGAGGAGAGCAGGACGGCGCTGTTCCGCGGCTGGTTCGAACGAGGCCTGACCGAACCGCCGGGAGTGGCCCTGACCGAGGTCACGATCGCCGCGCCCGCCCTGGACTGGACACCGCAGGACGTCCGTACGGCAGTTGTGGACTTCATGCGGAGCGTGGAGGAGGTGCGGGCCGGGTCGGGGTCTTGACGGACTTTCGTCTCATGGGGTGGGGGTGAGGGCGGGGCTGGGGGTGGGGGCGGGGCCCCGGGGGGAAGGCGGGGGAAACCCCGGGCTAGCCCCCCAAGGGCCGCACCGCACCCGAGGTTCCCCGCGCCGCAACCAAGGTTCCCGGCTCCGCGCCCGACGTTCCCCGCACCGCACCCAAGGTTCCCCGCTCCGCGCCCGACGTCCCCCGCTCCGCACCCGAGGCTCCCCGCTCCGCACCTGACGTCCCCCGCGCCGCAGCCGACGTCCCTCGCTCCGCAGCCAAAACTCCCCGCGTCGCCCTCCGGAGGCGTCGCCACCAACGGATTTCGCGCACGGTGCGCACGGTGTGGGTGCCGGGGAGCGGCGGGGCGGTCTCGCCTCGTCGGGCGGCTCGGTAGGCGTCGAGAAGGTGCTGCTGGTTCGCGTTCATGCCGCCACTCTGGAACGGACGGTCCGCCCGCGGCGCATCGATTGACGGGAGCCGTCAATCGACGACCGGGCAGGTCGCGGGCTCGCGCATGATGGGCCCATGGCCAACGTCATCGACATCACCGGGCTGCCCCCGGAGCGCATCGTCTTCGCCCCCTCTCCCCTCGCGGAGCTGGGTGCCGCGCTGCACGCGCTGTCGGAGCCGGGGCACCACCCCGGGCTGCACGGCTGGGTCACCGCCACCAACGCGGCCCTGAAGACCGACCTCGCCGACCGGCTGTGCGAGGCGGACTTCCTGTGGCGGTCCTCCCGTTCCGACATCCTGCTGCCGGCCCGCCCCGGATCGTCGCTGGCCGAGGAACTGGACGAGCTGGACAAGATCGACGACGAGCGGTTCGTGGCCGCCGCGTTCGAGATCTCCTGCTCGACGACCTACACCCGCTGCACGCCGTCGCCGCTGGTCGATGCCGAAGAACGGGCGCGGGTAAGGGAGATGGCCGCCGCGCGCGGTCCGCGGCAGGCGGCCTTCACCGACCGGATGCTCACCGACCCCGACGGCCTGCGGGTCTGGCTGCGCCGCCTGCTGGAGGACTGCGAGGACGCGTTCTTCGGGGACATCTGGCGCCGGGTGGGCATCCAGTTGGCGGCCGATGCCCGGCACAAGACCGAACTGCTGCGGCGCAAGGGCCTGGCCGAGACGCTGCCCGCGACTTCGATCGCGCTGTCGCTGGACGAGGCGCAGGACGGGAGCGGCGGCGTCCGCATCGTGGTGGACAAGTTGGCCAGGGGCCGTACGACGGCGTTCGCGAGCCCTGAGGATCCCGGCGTCACGTTCCTGCCGACGTCGTTCGGCTGGCCGCATCTGCTGGTCAGTCACGCCCCGGGCTGGCGTCCGGTGATCCAGTACCCCGTCGCCAGCCGGGAGTTGCCGGCGCCGGTCACGCTCGAACTCACTCAGCAGCGGCTGGAGGCGCTGGGGCATCCGATGCGGATGCAGCTGTGCCGCACGCTGGCGCGGGGGCCGCATACGACGGGGGAGCTGGCGAACGCGTACGGCATCACCTCACCGGAGGTGTCGCGGCACGTCACGACGTTGAAGAAGGCCGGGCTGATCCAGACGCGGCGCCGTGGGCGCTATGTGCTGCACCAGCTGGACCTCCAGGTGGTCGCCCGGCTGGGCAGCGACTTCCTGGAGGGCGTACTGCGCTGACGGGCTTGCTTACTGCAGCGCGGTACGCCCTGCGCTGGAGGATCTACTGCGCTGACGGGCGTCCTGCACTGGGGGCTCTACTGCGCTGACGGGCGTCCTGCACTGCAGGACCTGCTTCGCTGGAGGGCGCACTTCGCTGGAGGGCGTACTGCGCCGAGGCCCTCCCCCGGCACGCCTCGGCGCCTCCCTCTCCCCTCCCCCAGCACATGCACAGCCCCTGCCGGCCCCCGGCTCTTGGCCGCCGGCGCTTCCCCCTGCCCTGCGTTCCCGCCCGCTCCTACGCCCCCGCTCCGCCGGCCCGCACCAGCCCCGTCTCGTACGCCAGCACCACCGCCTGGACCCGGTCGCGGAGACTCAGCTTCGTCAGGATGCGGCCCACGTGCGTCTTGACCGTCGCCTCGGACAGCACCAGCCGGGCCGCGATCTCGCCGTTGGACAGCCCCTGGGCGACCAGCAGCAGCACCTCGCGCTCGCGGTCCGTGAGCCGCTCCAGCTCGGGGCGGCCGGGCTCGCCGGAGGTGGCGGGCAGCATGGGCGTGAAGCGGTCGAGGAGCCGGCGGGTGGTGGACGGTGCGACGACGGCGTCGCCGCTCTCCACCGCGCGGATCGCCGCGAGCAGTTCGCCGGGCGGCACGTCCTTGAGCATGAATCCGCTGGCCCCGGCCTTCAGCGCGGAGAAGGCGTACTCGTCCAGGTCGAAGGTGGTCAGGATGAGCACCTTGGGGGCGTCCTCCTTCTGGCCGCCCTCGCAGATCCGGCGGGTGGCCTCGACCCCGTCCAGATGCGGCATCCGGACGTCCATGAGGATCACATCGACCTTGGTGGAGCGCAGCACCTCCAGCGCCTCGGCGCCGTTCCCCGCCTCCGCGACGACCTCCATGTCCGGCTGGGCGGCCAGCACCATCCGGAACCCGGTGCGCAGCAGCACCTGGTCGTCGACGAGCATCACGCGGATGGTCATGGGTCAGGGGTCCCTTCGTGGGCTGATGGCGGAGCGGGTCGAGCGGGTCGAGCGGGTCGAGCGGGTGGAGCAGGTCGAGCGGATGGCGCGGGTCGAGCAGGGCGCAGTGGGTCGAGTGGATCGCATGTGTCGTGTGGGGCGCAGTGGGTCGAGTGGGGCCGTGGGTTGGGTGGGCTGCCGCACGGCACCCTGCTCGGCTCAGCGCATCACATGCCTCACCGGCCCGGTTTCAGGGGGAGTACGGCGCTGACGCGGAAACCGCCGCCCGGGCGCGGGCCGGCTATCAGGGTGCCGCCGACCATACCGACCCGTTCCCGCATGCCGATCAGGCCGTGGCCGAGGCCGTCCGCCCCGCCCGATTCGTAGAGCTCGTGCTGCGCGCCGCGACCGTCGTCCTCGACGAGCAGTTCCAGGTCGTCGTCCTGGTAGCTGAGGCGGACGGTGGCGGCGACGTCGGGGCCGCCGTGTTTGCGGGTGTTGGTGAGCGCTTCTTGGACGATGCGGTACGCGGTCAGCTCGACGCTGCTGGGCAGCGGGCGCGGCTCGCCCTCCACCCGGAAGTCGACCGGCAGGCCGGCGCCGCGGACCTGGTCGATGAGGTCGGTGAGCTGTTCGACGCCGGGCTGGGGGACGTATTCGCCGCCTTCGGCCTGTTCCCCGGTGCGCAGCACACCCAGCAGGCGGCGCATCTCGGCCAGTGCCTGGCGGCCCGTGCCGGAGATCGTTTCCAGGGCCTGCCGGGTCTGTTCGGGCGCGGCGTCGAGGACGTAGGCGGCACCGTCGGCCTGGACGACCATGACGGAGACGTTGTGCGCGACGACGTCGTGCAGTTCGCGGGCGATCCGGGCGCGCTCGGCGGCGACCGCGATACGGGCCTGGGCCTCGCGCTCCTTCTCCAGCCGGGCGGCCTTCTCCTCCAGCTGGGCCCAGTAGGCGCGGCGGGTGCGCACGGAGTCGCCGAGGACCCAGGCCAGCACGAAGGGAACGGTGAGCAGGACCGTGAAGAACAGGCTTTCCCACAGCTGCCGGGTCCCTGGCCCCTCCCCGAAGCGCACCAGGGACAGGGCCGGGCCGACGAGGGCTCCGAGGAGGGCGCAGCGGGAGGCCCAGCGGGCGGTGGAGGTGCCGGACGCGACGGTGTACGTGATCACGAACATCGCGAAGTTGCCGGGATTGGGCGGGATGTCGAAGATCAGCTGACCGACGCCGATGGCGGCCGTCAGCAGCAGCATCTTCACCGGGGCCTTGCGGCGCAGCGCCACGACGAGGCAGAGGCCGACCGTGAAGATCGCGGCGGCGAGCTGGTGCGCGCCACTGACCTCGCCGGCGACCCACAGGCTGGTGAACCCGAGGAGAAGGACGGCCCAGAAGGTGTCCACTCCCGTCGGGTGCCTGCGGAGGAAGTCATAGAGGCGCTGCACGTCACCCAGCGTAGGCAGAGCGGATAGGTGTACGAGTCAACCGGAGGGGCGATCCTCTACGTCAGCTCTACTCCCCAAGGTGGAGACTCCATGCACCAAATGTGTCGGACCGGGGGACGGTCCGCACATCAACCCCTGGGTCGACCTGGCCGCCCCGCCCGTACCGTGGGGTGGTGACGAATGAGTGGTGCGGCTGGCGGGACGCGACCGAGCGGGCGCTGTACGGGGCGGACGACGGCTTCTACACGCGGCCCGGTGGCCCCGGCCCGGCCGGCCATTTCCGCACGTCGGTGCATGTTTCCCCGCTGTACGCCGGTGCCGTCGCGGCCCTTCTGCGCCGGGTGGACGGCGCGCTGGGCCATCCGGAGGAGCTGGCGCTGGTCGATGTGGGCGCGGGCCGCGGTGAGCTGCTGACGGGGGTGCTGGCCGCGCTGCCGGACGAGGTGGCCGCCCGGCTTCGCCCGTACGCCGTCGAGCGGGCCGCGCGCCCCGGAGGGCTGGATCCGCGGATCGACTGGCTGGGCGAACTGCCGGCGCCGGGCTCGGTCACCGGGCTGCTGTTCGCGAACGAGTGGCTGGACAACGTGCCGGTCGATGTCGTCGAGACGGACGGGGACGGGGTGGCCCGCCGGGTACTGGTCCGCGCGGACGGCACGGAGCGGCTGGGCGAGCCGGTCGACGGTGCGGACGCGGAGTGGCTGCGGCGCTGGTGGTCGTCGCAGCCGGCCCGGTCCGCCGCCTCCACTGTTCCCGCCCCCACTGCCCGTACCGCGCTCTCCCCGCTCTCCCCGCTCTCCCCGGGGCTCCGAGCCGAGATCGGGCGCCCTCGGGACGAGGCGTGGGCGCGGGCCGTCCGCACGCTGCGCGCCGGGCTCGCGGTCGCCGCCGACTACGCGCATGCGCGCCAGGACCGCCCGCCCTTCGGCACCCTCACCGGCTTCCGAGACGGCCGCGAGGTGCGCCCCGTACCGGACGGCAGCTGTGACATCACGGCACATGTGGCGCTCGACGCCTGCGCCGGGCCGTCGGCCGAGCTGCTGACCCAGCGCGAGGCGCTGCACGCCCTGGGGGTGGACGGCCGCCGTCCACCGCTCTCCCTGGCGTCCACCGACCCGGCCGCGTACATCCGGGCCCTCGGTACGGCCGGCGCGGCGGCGGAACTGACCGATCCGGCGGGTCTCGGGGGCTTCGGCTGGCTCGTGGAGCCGGTGGGCGGGGAGTGCGCGGGGCTGCTCAAGCCGTGAGGGCGGGCGGCCTGCTCGGGCGCGAGGCCGGGCAGCCCTGCTCGGGCGCGAGGGCGGGCCTGCTCGGGCCGTGAGGGCGGGCCTGCTCGGGCCGTGAGGCCGGGCCTGCTCGGGCCGTACGAGAGGCCGGCTCAAGCCATGAGGCTGCTGACGGGGCTGAGGCATTCGTTGGCTGAGGCATTCGTTGCGCGCCGGCGTTCCAAGGGGTGGGACGGCGCAGGCCCAGGGCGTCCACCGGGGTGGCGGGCTGCGAAACTGTTCCCATGACGGAGACGACGGTCGGCATCGGCGGCGCGGCGGAAAGCACCGACATGGTGCTGAACATCGGCCCGCAGCATCCCTCCACGCACGGTGTGCTGCGGTTGCGCCTCGTCCTGGACGGCGAGCGGATCCAGCACGCCGAGCCGGTGATCGGATACATGCACCGGGGCGCCGAGAAGCTCTTCGAGGCCCGCGACTACCGCCAGATCATCATGCTCGCCAACCGGCACGACTGGCTGTCGGCGTTCTCCAACGAGCTGGGTGTGGTGCTGGCCGTAGAGCGGATGCTGGGCATGGAGGTGCCCGAGCGCGCGGTGTGGACGCGGACACTGCTGGCCGAGCTGAACCGCGTACTGAATCATCTGATGTTCCTCGGCTCGTATCCCCTCGAACTGGGCGGTATCACCCCCGTCTTCCACGCGTTCCGTGAGCGCGAGGAGCTCCAGACCGTCATGGAGGAGATCTCCGGCGGCCGGATGCACTACATGTTCAACCGCGTCGGCGGCCTCAAGGAGGACCTGCCGGCCGGCTGGCTGGGCCGGGCCCGGCAGGCCGTCGCGGATGTCCGCTCCCGTATGGACGTCTTCGACAATCTGGTCCTGGGTAACGAGATCTTCCGCGGCCGGACGCGGGGCGTCGGGGTGCTCGCCCCGGAGACGGTGCACGCGTACGGGGTTTCCGGGCCGATCGCCCGCGCCTCGGGCGTCGACTTCGACCTGCGGCGCGACGAGCCGTACCTGGCGTACGGGGAGCTGGCGTCCACGCTCAAGGTGGTCACCCGTGAGGAGGGCGACTGCCTGGCCCGCTTCGAGTGCCTGCTGGAGCAGAGCCACAACGCCCTGGATCTCGCCGACGTCTGCCTGGACCGGATCGCGGAACTGCCGCCGGGACCGATCAACCAGCGGCTGCCGAAGGTGCTGAAGGCGCCCGAGGGCGCGACGTACGCCTGGACCGAGAACCCCCTCGGCATCAACGGCTACTACCTCGTCTCCAAGGGCGACAAGACGCCGTACCGCCTGAAGCTGCGCTCCGCGTCGTACAACAACATCCAGGCGCTGGTGGAGCTGCTGCCGGGGACGCTGGTCGCCGACATGGTCGCGATCCTCGGCTCGATGTTCTTCGTCGTCGGCGACATCGACAAGTAGAGCAAGGGCGAGGAGAGCCGCGGCGACTAGAACCGCGGCGAGTAGAGCGCCGATGTTGTCCACAGGCTGTGGACAACATCACGACGCCACTCCCGCGTCCCCGAAGCCGCTTGCTCTCGAGACCGCTTGCCCCGAAAACCACTCGGCCCCGGAGCCGGGCGGGCTTCGGGGCCGAATGCAGAGCGAGGGCGGGCGGGCGGTCGGGAGCCCCGCCGAGCCGGGTCGGAAAATGGGGCCGAAAAACGGCGGTCAGGGCAACGGCGGTCAGGAAATGGCGGTCCGGAGGGCGCCGACGTCGAGCTGTTCGGTCTCGTCGTGGGCGGTCAGGTCGATGACCTCGCCGGCACCGCTGGTCGTCTCGCCGTCCGCGGTCACCACGCCGTCCTGCGCGCCCTCGGCGGGCGCCCCGGACCGCGCCTCCGCCGCGTCCTGCTCGTCCTGCGCGTCGCCCGCGGCCCGCTCACCGGTGGCCGGCGCAGCACCGGCCTCCGGCGCGCCCCCCGCCTCCGTACGGGCCCCGGGGAGGGCCATACGGGCCGCCGTCCGGGCCGAGTGCTCGGCGAGGGCCTCGTCGCCGACGACGTCCGCCAGGTCGTCCTCCAGCGGCGCGGGCAGCTGACGGGGGCCGGCAGCGGTCGCGTTGCCGAAGAAGTCGAAGCCGCCCACGGTGCGCGAGGCGGTGGGACGGGACGGGGCGACCGCGGCGGCGGACGGGACGGGGCGGAGCGCGGGTCCGGCGGCGGTGGCCGTACGGGCGGGGAGGGCGCCGCCCGTGCGCTGTGCGGCGGCCGCCTGGCCGTTCCCCCGGCCGTTGTCCCCGTCCTGGCCGGTGTGGCCGCCCGATGCGGTGGGGCCGCCCGGCGCGGGCTGCGTGGGCCGCTCGGCGGCCGCACGCTGCCGGGCGGCGTTGCGCGCCAACTGACGGAGCGCCTGGGCGGCCTGCGCGTACGCCGCGGCGGTCGGGGCCGGCACCGGCCGGTCCGTCGACGGCCGGCCCGAGGTCTCACGGTCCGCCGAGGCCTGACGGTCCGACGTCTGGCGGTCCGCCCGTCCCCGGCGGCCCGGTGCCGGGGCGTCAGGGGCGGTGGGCACCGCCGCTCCTGCGGACTCGGGCGCCCGGGAGGCGCCGGCGGCGGCCGGGAGCGCGCGGGCCGGGGCGGACGCCTCGATGGCGAGCAGCCGGCGGCCCTCCAGGGCGCTGGCCCGCTCGGTCTCGGCGGTGGCGTAACGGCGGAGCAGCTCGGCGTGTTCGCTGCGCAGCCGGGCCAGTTCGGCGCGCTTGGCGCGCAGCTTGGTGTCGAGGGCGGCGCGGAGCTCGCGGGACTCCTCGATGTCGGTTTCGAGCTCGGCTATCCGCTCCTCGGTGCACCACTCGTCGCGCACCCGGGCGCGGGTGAGTTCGGCGACCCGTCGGCCGGCCTTGCGGTCCCAGCTCCTCAGCAGGACGGCACCGGTGACGGCCGCGGCCGCCGCGCCCGCGGCGAGCACGCGTTGGACCAGATCATCGCCGACAAACCACGGGCCCGCGGCGCAGACAAGGGACACACCGGCGACCGTCGTGGGAGGAAGCAGCCGGTGGAGGGGTGGGGAATGGCGGTGGCGTCCTCGTGGCATGGCCAGAAACTTACCGTGCGTGCGGGATCTATGGGGCCCGGCCCACAAATCCGTTTCCGGCTGGTTACTTCCTGACCAGTCCCTTCGACTCCACATATGACTGGGCGACATCCGCGGGCTTGAGCCGCTCGGCATCCACCTTGCGGTTCAAGTTGATCAAGTCTTCGGTGGTCAGAGTGCGGGTGAGCTTCGCGAGGACGCTCTCGATCCGCTTGTCCCCGGCGCTCTCCGCATTCACCACCGGCAGCACATTGTCGGCGTTCTGCAGCCGCTTGTCGTCCTTGAGGAGCACCAGTCCGAAGCTGTCGAGCGTGGCGTCCGTGGTCGTGGTGAGCACCAGTTGATCGGTGCCGTCCTTGACGGCCTGCTTGGCCTGCGGCGTCCCGACTCCCTTGGGGTCCAGGCCCGTGATGTCGATGCCGTACGTCTTCTCCAGGCCCGGCTTGCAGAACACCCGGGTCTCGCACTCCTCACCCGAGGCGAGTTTGATCTTCTGCTTCGATTCTCCGAGGTCGGAGAGGGTGGAGAGCTTGTGCTGAGCGGCGAATTCCTTGCTCACCGCGAAGGCGTTCTGGTCCGTCGCACGGCCTGCCGGCAGCACCTTCAGTCCGCGCGGTCCGGCGAGCTTCTTCAGTGCCGCGACCGTCTTGCCGATGTCGGCGGACGCGACCGGCTTCGCCTTGCTGCCGTTCTTCTTCGCGTTGAGGAATTCGGCGAGCGTGGAGGCATATTCGGGAACGACGTCGATCTGGCCCTTCTCCAGGGCCGGTTCATACAGCTCACGATTGGTGAGGGTCTGAACTCGGGTGCGGTAACCGGCGTCCTGCAGGAGCCGGGAATAGATCTCGGCGAGCACCTTGGACTCGGTGAATCCCGCCGAGCCGATGACGAGTTCGCCGCGCTTTGCGCCCTTGCCGTCGCCGCCGCCCTTCTCCTCCAGGGTCGGGCCGCCGCACGCGGCCAGCCCGGCCGCCACCGCCAGCACCGTGCCCGCGACCACCGCGGTACGCACCGTGCGTGCCGTGCGCACCCCGCGTCCAGTGCGTTCCGTCCGTGCAGTGCGTTCCGTACGTGCGGTGCGTGTCGTGTTGCTTCTCGTCGATGCCATGTGGATGCCCCTTCAGCCCGTCCGTCAGTTCAGTCCGTAAGTCCGCCGGCCCATCGGCCGCTTCGGCCTCTCCGCCCGTCAGCCCGCCGGCCCGCCGGCCCGTCGGTCCGTAAGCCCTCAGTCCGCCGGTATCAGCTCTGCGCTGGCCGGGGCGGCGGACCGCGTGGCCCGCCGGCCGCCCCGCATCGGGTCGAGGAGGCGCTCGGCGAGGACGAGGACGCCCTCCACGGCCAGGGCGAGGACGGCCACCAGCAGCGCGCCCGCGACGACCTGTGCGGTGTCGTAGTTGCCGAAGCCGGCGGTGATGATCCGGCCCAGGCCCCCGCCGCCGGCGAGCGCCGCCAGCGTCGCGGTGGCCACCACCTGGACCGTGGCCGACCGCAGGCCGGTCATGATCAGCGGGTAGGCGAGCGGTATCTCGACCCGGAACAGCACCTGCGGCCCGGACATGCCCATCCCGCGCGCGGCCTCGACCACATCGCGGTCCGCCTCCCGCATCCCGAGATAGGCGTTGGTCAGCAGCGGCGGCACCGCGAACAGCACCAGCGCGAGGACCGTCGGCCAGTCTCCGTGCCGGCCCAGCGGGCTGAGCGTCAGCAGCACCAGGACCGCGTACGTCGGCACCGCCCGCCCGATGTTGGCGAGATTGACCGCCAGCGCACCGCCCTTGCCGAGGTGCCCCAGCCAGAGCGCCACCGGCAGCGCGATCAGGCAGGCCAGGGCCAGGCACACCGCGCTGAGCCGGACGTGCTCCGCGAGGCGGTGCGTCACGCCCTTCTCGCCCGCCCAGTTGGCGGCCGTCGTCAGCCACTGCCAGGCCCCCACGAGCACCCCCATCGCTCAGCCCGCCGCCTTCACCGCACGGTCCCGGCCGCGCGCCCACGCCGCCGCCCTGCTCCACGCCCCGGCCCGGGCCCCGGCCCGCGTCCACGGCGTCAGCAGCCGCTGCAGGGCCATCAGCAGGACGTCCGCGACCAGCGCCAGCAGCACGCACAGCACCGAGGCCGTCAGCACCTCGGCCTTGAAGAAGCCGGCCATTCCGCTGGCGATGAGATTGCCCAGACCGCCGTAGCCGACGACGGAGCCGACGGTCGTCATCGCCACCGTCGAGACCGTGGCGATCCGCAGCCCGGCCACCAATGCCGGTATGGCCAGCGGGAGTTCGACGCCGAACAGCAGCCGCACCGGGCCGTACCCCATCCCGCGGGCGGCCTCCCGCACCCCGGCGGGCACCGCCTGCAGACCGGCGAGGATGTTGCGCACCAGGATCGTCAGCGAATACAGCACCAGGCCCGTCACGACCACCGCCGCCGAGACCCCGAAGACCGGCGTGAGGAGCGCGAACATCGCCAGCGAGGGGATCGTGTACAGCACCGTCGTCAGCCCCAGGACCGGCCCGGCCGCGCCCCGCCGGCTCCGCGCCACCAGCGCCAGCGGGAAGGCGAGCAGCAGGCCGAGCGCGACGGACACGGCGGTGATGCCGAGGTGCTGGAGCGTGGCGTCCAGCAACTCCTGGCTGCGGGTGCGCAGATACTCACCGCACACCCAGTCGTTCGCCTCCAGGCAATTCGCCCCGCCCGCCCGGCCGCTCATCTCCGTCACCTCCCCCGCCGGTCCTCGCCCGGCCACGCCCGCCCGGCCGCACCCGTGCGGCACCTGCGCCGTGGCGCAACCCGTTCGCTCAACTTTTCGATGTCGTGTGATCGACCCTAGACCCGACCACTGACAATCGCGCCGGCCCCGCCGCCCACCGGCCCATATCGCCATCCACCCGCAACACCCCGTTCACGGCCGGCGCACGGGCCCGCCCCCCAACGCCGCGGGGCCCGGCCCGCGCAGCGTCTCGCTGTCGCAGGCCGGGCCCCGCCCGGTGTCACTGTGCGGGTCAGGCCCGCGCGTCGGCCCCGCCGTCGCCCTCGTCGTCCGGCAGCTTGCAGACCCGCTCCAGGAAGATCGCGGCGACCACCACGGCCGCGCCGGCGAGCACCGACAGACCGGCGTAGATCGCCTGGTCCCGGCGGGGGTCGACTTCGAGGCCGGCGGTCAGCAGGAAGACGCCGACGCCGCCGTACAGCCCGGCCACCAGCGACGCCACCAGGGCGCTCGCCTGGCCGAAGACCACCGCACGGGCGGCCAGCAGCGGATCGACGCCCTTGGCGCCGGGCCGCCGCTCCCGCTGGGCCCGCAGCCGTCCGCGCAGCTCGAAGGCGGTGCCCGCGAGCACGGCGGCGAGGAACGCCAGGACGATCGGCGCGGCCACCGGCACGCTCGGGAGCGTGCCGAAGGAGTCCCACAGCCGGGCGCCGCCCCAGGCCAGCACCCCGGCTGCCAGGAACAGCCCGACCAGCACCTTGATGTGTAGCTGTTTCACCGAGCGATCGCCCCTCGCACCGTCCTGCCCCTTACCGCCACCACGGCCGTCCTCGTCGTCGTACCGCCGTCGCCCTGACCGTCACTCCGGTCCACGACCGCGCCGGTCCCACGACTCCTCCGGTCCAACGACTACTCCGGCAGCCGGAGTTCCAGGTCCGCGCGCGGCAGCACGCCCGTGCGGCCGACCACCGAGAGGAGCTCGGCCACCGCACCGCGCCCGGGAACCTCCGCCTCCGGGTCGATGTCGTGCCACGGCGCCAGGACGAAGGCCCGCTCATGGGCGCGCGGGTGCGGCAGCGTCAGCCGCGGGTCGTCGGAGACGATGCCCTGATAGGCCACGATGTCGACGTCGATGGTGCGCGGCCCCCAGCGCTCGTCGCGGACCCGCTTGAAGGCCTCCTCGATGGCGTGCCCGCGCTCCAGGAGGGAGTCCGGCGGCAGGGTCGTCTTGATCAGCACCACGGCGTTGAAGTACGACGGCTGGCTGCCCGGCGCGACGCCCCACGGCTCGGTCTCGTACACCGGGGAGACCGCTTTGACCCGCAGACCGGGGGTGTCCTCCAGGGCGTCGACGGCTCCCTGGAGGGTCTCCAGGCGGTTGCCGAGGTTGCTGCCGAGGGAGATCACGGCGTGTTTGGGATTGGAGAGCGTCACATCGGCGGCGTCCACCTGCTCCACGACGGAGGCGGGCACCGGCTGTACGGTCGGGTCACTGCTGGTGTTCATGTACTCGACTCCGAGTGATGGTGATGGTCACGTCGTCGAAGGGGACGGTGATCGGCGCGTCCGGCTTGTGCACCACCACCTCCACTTCCTGCACGCCCTCGTGCTTGAGGCACTGGTCGGCGATGCGCTCCGCCAGGGTCTCGATGAGGTCGACGGGCTCGCCCTCCACGACGGCCACCACCTCCTCGGCCACGACGCCGTAGTGCACGGTCTTCGCGAGATCGTCGGAGGCGGCCGCCTGACGGGTGTCCAGACCGAGCACCAGGTCGACGATGAAGGTCTGGCCTTCTTCGCGCTCCCGCGGGAACACCCCGTGGTGGCCTCGGGCCTTCAGCCCACGCAGCGCGACACGATCCACGCGAATCACTCCGTCTGGTCCACGGCACCTCTGGCGCCACTGTTCGTCGGTTCCGGGCAGGCGCCGGAGCGATCCGGCAACACTGCCCCGCCATCGAATCTACCTTCGAGCACCGACAGTCCTCGCCCACGGGGGCTATGGACAAGACCCCGTCCTGCTGCTAGGCGTGCCGCATCGAGCGGGCCGGGAGATCGTCCGCGCGCCTCTTACCCCCTGGTCCGCGCCCCACCCCTACCCGTCCCGCACTTGGCTCGAACGGGTGCGCCCTCGTCCATATGGCTGACGCCCGCCGCTGACGCCGGCACAGAACCGGGCCATCGGCGCAAGTCCGGACGGCCATGGCAAGGCTCACACACCGGCCGGCCCCGGGCGCGGCCCCCGCCACGCACCGGCCACGTCCCGTTCACACCGCGCCCGCGTCCGGCTCCCCCTCGTCGTCCTCGTCCTCGTCGTCCTCGCGGTCCGCCAGCACCGGCGACCCGTGGTGCGACCACACCCGCCAGCCGTCGTCCGTGCGCCGGAAGACGTTCGTCGCCACGACCAACTGGCCGATCAGCGGCCCCACCGACCCGTCGTCCTCGGCCGGCCCGCCGCTGAGGATGTTCTCGGTGCAGGTCACCAGCGCGGTGTCCCCGGCGACGTCGATCTCGACGTCGGTCAGGAAGAACTGGATGTACTCGGTGTTCGCCATGATCAGGGCGTACGAACGGAGCACCTCGCCGCGCCCGCGGAGCACCGGCCACCCGGGGTGCACCACGCTCACCTGACCGTCCAGCCACAGCTCGGACAGCGCCTCGTGATCGCCGCGCTCGATGGTCTCGTACAGGGTCGTGTTCGCCTGCTCGACCAGCTCGATGTCCGTCCGTGGGCCCAAGCCGCTCACACCGCTCCCGTCGTCTTCGACGTCCGCGTCGTACCGTCCGCCGCGTCCGTCCCGGCGGCCGGGGCCGCCGCGCCCTCCACGGCACGGGCCACCCGTACCGCGTCCGCGCTCGCCCTGACCTCGTGCACCCGCACCGCCCAGGCCCCCTCTCGCGCCACCATCGCCGATACCGCCGCCGTCGCCGCGTCCCGCTCCCGGGCCGGCGGCGGGGCCGTTCCCTCGTCCCCCGCCAGCACCCTGCCCAGGAACCGTTTCCTCGATGCCGCCACCAGCAGCGGCCGGCCCAGCGCCCGCAGCCGCTCCAGACGGGCGATCAGGGCCAGGTCGTGCTCCGCCTGCTTGGCGAAGCCCAGACCGGGGTCGATGACGATCCGCTCCGGGTCGATGCCGCCGGCCACCGCGCGCTCCATGGCCTTCCCGAGCTCCTCGACGACCTCGGCGACCACGTCGCCGTAGACGGCGCGGTTGTTCATGTCGATGGACTGCCCGCGCCAGTGCATCACGACGAACGGCACGTGGTGCGCGGCCACCACCGGCACCATCGCCGGGTCGGCGGCACCGCCGCTGACGTCGTTGACCAGCCGCGCCCCCGCCTGCACCGCCTGTTCGGCGACCGAGGCGCGCATGGTGTCGACGGACACCACGGCGCCGGCCGCGGACAGCTCCCGTACGACCGGGACGACCCGCCGCAGCTCCTCGGCCTCGTCCACCCGCGCCGCGCCCGGACGGGTCGACTCGCCGCCCACGTCCACCAGGTCGGCGCCCTGCGCCACCAGGTCCAGGCCGTGTTTGACGGCGAGTTCGGTGTCGAACCACTCACCGCCGTCGGAGAACGAATCGGGCGTCACGTTCACGACGCCCATCACCGCGCAGCGGTCCCAGTCCGGCAGTCCGGCCACCTGGCCACGCAAGGTACTCATGGGACCAGCGTAGGCCGTGTGCCGACCGGCCGGATTGCGACCGCCGCCTGCCGGGAACGGCCGGGGCCGTACCACGGGGACACCCCGCGCCGCCCCCGACCGACGGCCGTCCGGGTGTCCGTCAGGCCACCCGCTCGACCGCCTCCGCGGCCCGGACCGGCTCCACCGTGTGCGCGCAGGGCCGCGGCTCCGCGGCCTTCCTGCGGCGCAGTACGCGCGGCAGCTCCAGATAGCCCTCGGCCTGCATGGTGGCCAGGCCGATCCGCGGGATGTCCCGCGTGGTGCGGAAGACCACGAAGCGCGGCTCCCAGCGCGGGCTGAACTTGTCGTTGAACTTGTAGAGCGACTCGATCTGGTACCAGCGCGAAAGGAAGAGCAGCGTCCCCCGGGTGATGCGCATCACCGGCCCCGCGCCGAGCTTCTCACCGCGCTCCAGGTAGGAACGGAAGACCGCGAAGTTCAGCGAGAGCTGCTTGATCTTCAGGTCCGGCGCGGCCTGCAGGGCGGCGACGATCAGCAGCTCGTTCATGCCGGGGTCGGCGCTGCGGTCGCGCCGCATCCGCTCCAGCGAGATGCCGTCCGTGCCCCAGGGCACGAAGTACTGCAACGCCTTCAGGTCACCGAACGGGCCGGGCTCCTCGCCCTCCGCCGGGGCCAGATGCGCGGTAGCGATCACCGCGTCGCCGTCCTTGACCGCGTCGATGCGGCCCAGCGCCATGGAGAAGCCCCGCTCCTCGTCGGTGTCACGCCAGGCGTCGGCGGCCTTCTGCACCCGCTCCAGCTCCTCCGCCTCCAGATCGCGCACCCGGCGCACCTGCGTGGTGTAGCCGTTGCGCTCGATGCGCTTGACCATCTGGCGCACGTTGCGCATCGCCCGGCCGGACAGCGTGAAGTCGGCGACGTCGACGATCGCCTCGTCGCCCAGCTCCAGCGCGTCCATCCCGGTCTCGCGGGTCCAGACCTGGCCGCCGGTCTCGCTGCAACCGTGCACCGCCGGCGTCCAGGAGTGCGCCCGCGCCTCCTCCATGAAGCGCTCGATGGCGCCCGGCCAGGCCTCCACATCTCCTATCGGGTCGCCGCTGGCGAGCATCACGCCGGAGATCACCCGGTAGCAGACCGCGGCCTTGCCGGACGGGGAGAAGACCGCGCCCTTGTCGCGGCGCAGCGCGAAGTAGCCGAGCGAGTCCCGGCCGCCGTGCCGGGCCAGCAGCTCGCGCAGCTGCCGCTCGTCCTCGTCGGTCAGCCGGGCCGCCGGGTGCTCGGGGCGGAAGGCGAGGTAGGCGGTGGTGGCGACGGTCAGCAGGCCCAGCGCGCCGAGGGAGTAGCCGACGGTGTAGTCCACCTGGTGGGTGTAGCCGATCGGGCCCTCGAAGCCGAAGAGGCCGAACAGCACGTGCTCGGCACGCTGCAGGAAGGACGGCGACCCGACGATCTTGCCCGGGTGGGAGCTGACGATCACCATGCCGATGGCGAAGCTCGCACCGCCCAGGATCACGAAGTTGGCCAGCGCCTTCCAGCGGCTGCGCGGATCGGGCAGGGCCGCGAACTCCTTCCGGTGCCACACCAGGAAGCCCAGCAGCGCGGTCGAGAGCACCGCGCCGAAGACGGAGTGGCGGTACACCAGCTGGGCGGCGATCCCCACCGGGAGCAGCGCCACCGCCGCTCCCCAGGCCCGCCGCTTACGCCGTTTGAGGCCGTGGGCCAGAAGGAGCAGCAGGATGCCGACGACGATGGAGGCGGCGGCCGCCAGCGGACTGACCGCGCCCGGCAGTACTTCGGCCAGGGCGTGCACCCGGCTGTGCCGGAAACGCGGGAACACTCCGGCGACCAGGTTCAACAGGCCGACGGCCGCGCCGGCGGTCCCGATGAGCCCGGGCACCGCTTCGGGCCGTGGGCCGCGGAGCCAGCGTGGCGTTCGCCACGCAACCTTCTCCGACTTTTCGCCATCTAGCCTGTCAGACATCACTTTCCCGTCGCCCCGGTCGAGAAGACGTGCGAGCCTAGTCGCAGCATCTGGACTTTTGCGCCCTGTATGACGGCGTTTCAGGGCTCGGGGTTCCACCAGCGGTACGGATGACCCGGCCGCCCGGAAGAAAGCACCACATGGGTCTCACCAGCAAGAAAGTGCTGCTTCTTGCCGTCCTCGTCGCGGTAGCACTGTTCATCCTCACCGTTTGGCTCTGGCCGCGCCTGTCCAAGGGGAACTGGCGCACCGTCCTGGGCCGGGTCGGGCTTTTGCTGGCGACCCAGCTCTCCCTCTTCGCCGCGGTCGGCCTGTTCGCCAACAACTCCTTCGGCTTCTACGCCTCCTGGGCCGACCTCTTCGGCCAGGAGCAGGAACCGGGTGTGGTGACGAATTACCAGACCGGCCCGAACGGCACCAAGCTGCAGATGCTGGGCACCGAACGCATCAGCGTCCAGAACGGCTCCCGGCCCTCGTCGGCCGGCCGTATCGACAAGGTGCTCATCCGCGGCGAGCATTCCAGGATCGCCAGCCCGGCGTTCGTCTATCTGCCGCCGCAGTACTTCCAGAAGAAATACGCGAAGAAGAAATTCCCGGCGGCACTGGTGCTCACCGGCTACCCGGGCACCGCCGAGGCCCTCTACAAAAAGCTGCATTTCCCGCAGACCCAGCACGGCCTGCTCAAGGAGCACCGGATGCGGCCGACGGTCCTGGTGATGATGCGGCCGACCGTCGCGCCGCCGCGGGACACCGAGTGCGTCGACATACCGAACGGCCCGCAGACCGAGAGCTTCTTCACCAAGGACCTGCGCGCGGACATCACCGAGCACTACCGAATAGGGCGTGAGGCCAAGAGCTGGGGCGTCATCGGCGACTCCACCGGCGGCTACTGCGCGCTGAAGATGACCATGCGCCACCCCGAGGCGTACTCCACCGCGGTGGCCCTCTCCGGCGCCTACAAGGCCCCGCTGGACGCCACCACCGGCGACCTCTTCGGCGGCGACCTGCGGCTGGAGCGGGAGAACAACCTGCTGTGGCGTCAGCGCCACCTGCCCGCCCCGCCGGTGAACCTCCTGGTCACCAGCAGCAAGCAGGGCGAGGGCAACTACAAGCAGACGCTCCGCTTCATCGAGCAGACGAAGTCGCCCACCCGCGTCTCGTCGATCATCCTCGACAGCGGCGGCCACAACTTCAACACCTGGCGCCGCGAGATCCCCGCGGCCCTCGAATGGCTGGGCAACCACCTCAAGGCGTGACGCCCTGCGCCGGGCCCTTCAAAGGGCCTTCCGTGCGGCGGGACGGCCGGTGCGCCGCCCCGTCGCCTTCCCGCGGGCGTCAGCGCGCCAATATCAGGCTCATCGCCTCGGCCCGGGTGGCCGCGTCGCGCAGCTGACCGCGGACGGCCGAGGTCGTCGTCTTCGCGCCCGGCTTCCGCACCCCGCGCATGGTCATGCACATGTGCTCGCACTCGATGACGACGATCACGCCGCGCGGCTCCAGGATCTCCATCAGCGAGTCCGCGATCTGCGTGGTCAGCCGCTCCTGCACCTGCGGGCGCCGGGCGAACACGTCCACCAGGCGGGCCAGCTTCGACAGTCCGGTGATCTTGCCGTCGGCGGACGGGATGTAGCCGACGTGCGCCACCCCGACGAACGGGACGAGGTGGTGCTCACAGCTGGAGACCAGCTCGATGTCCTTGACCAGCACCATCTCGTCGTGGCCCAGGTCGAACGTGGTCGTCAGCACATCCTCCGGCTTCTGCCACAGCCCGGCGAAGATCTCCTTGTACGCCCGTGCCACCCGAGCCGGCGTCTCCAGCAGACCCTCGCGGTCCGGGTCCTCGCCCACCGCGATCAGCAGCTCGCGCACGGCGTTCTCGGCCCGCTTCTCGTCGAACGTACCGATCGTGCCGTCGACGTCCAGCGTCACAGGGTCCGTCATATGTGCCTCGTTCCTTCTGCGCCCGCTCGAACGCGGTTTCCATCGCGGAAAATGCCGCGCCCCCCAGGCTAAACCTGGGGGGCGCGGCATGTATTCCAGGGCCTGTGAAGGCCCAGGTCAGCTCTCCGGGTGCGGCTCCTCGGAGCTCTCCGCCTTCTTCTCCGTGGAGACGGTGGCCGCCGTCACGGAGCCGTTGGCCGGGGCCAGCTCCTTGGGCGAGAGCACCGGCGGGCGGGTCGACGGCGTACGCCGCGAGGATCCGGTCCACGCCGGGCGGGCCGGGCGTTTGACCACGTGCTTGAACAGCTCCGCGATCTCCTCCTTGCCGAGCGTCTCCTTCTCCAGGAGCGTCAGCACGAGGTTGTCGAGGATGTCGCGGTTCTCGACCAGGATCTCCCACGCCTCGTTGTGCGCGGTCTCGATCAGCTTCTTGACCTCTTCGTCGACCAGCGCGGCGACCTCTTCGGAGTAGTCGCGCTGGTGACCCATCTCACGGCCCAGGAAGGGCTCGGAGTTGTCGGTGCCGAACTTGATCGCGCCGAGCCGCTCGGTCATGCCGTACTGCGTGACCATCGCGCGGGCCGTGGCGGTGGCCTTCTCGATGTCGTTGGCGGCACCGGTGGTCGGGTCGTGGAAGACCAGCTCCTCCGCCGCGCGGCCGCCCAGCATGTACGCCAGCTGGTCGAGCATCTCGTTGCGGGTGGTGGAGTACTTGTCCTCGTCGGGCAGGACCATGGTGTAGCCCAGGGCCCGGCCGCGGGACAGGATCGTGATCTTGTGGACCGGGTCGGAGTTCGGGGAGGCCGCCGCGACCAGGGCGTGTCCGCCCTCGTGGTACGCGGTGATCTTCTTCTCCTTCTCGGACATGATCCGGGTCCGCTTCTGCGGGCCCGCCACGACGCGGTCGATCGCCTCGTCCAGGAAGTGGTTGTTGATCAGCTTCTCGTCGCTCCGGGCCGTCAGCAGCGCGGCCTCGTTGAGGACGTTCGACAGATCGGCACCGGTGAAGCCGGGGGTGCGCTTGGCGACGGCCGAGAGGTCGACGTCCGGGGCGACCGGCTTGCCCTTCTGGTGGACCTTGAGGATCTCCAGACGGCCCTGCAGGTCCGGACGGTCGACGGCGATCTGCCGGTCGAAACGGCCGGGGCGCAGCAGCGCCGGGTCGAGGATGTCCGGACGGTTCGTCGCGGCGATCAGGATCACGCCGCCCTTGACGTCGAAGCCGTCCATCTCGACGAGGAGTTGGTTCAGGGTCTGCTCACGCTCGTCGTGGCCACCGCCGAGACCCGCACCGCGGTGCCGGCCGACGGCGTCGATCTCGTCGACGAAGACGATCGCCGGGGCGTTCGCCTTGGCCTGCTCGAAGAGGTCACGCACCCGGGAGGCACCGACACCGACGAACATCTCGACGAAGTCGGAGCCGGAGATCGAGTAGAACGGGACGCCCGCCTCGCCGGCGACGGCGCGCGCGAGCAGCGTCTTGCCCGTTCCCGGCGGGCCGTACAGCAGCACGCCCTTGGGGATCTTGGCGCCGACCGCCTGGAACTTGGCCGGCTCCTGCAGGAACTCCTTGATCTCGTGGAGCTCCTCGACGGCCTCGTCCGAGCCCGCGACGTCCGCGAAGGTCGTCTTGGGGGTGTCCTTGGTGAGCAGCTTCGCCTTCGACTTCCCGAAGTTCATCACCCGGGAGCCGCCGCCCTGCATCTGATTCATCAGGAACAGGAAGGCGACCGGAATCAGAATGAAGGGAAGCAGCGTCATCAGCAGACTGACGAACGGGTTCGTCTTCGACGGGGAGACGGTGTACCCGTCCTTGATCTCGCCGGTCTGGTACTTGGCCTGCAGGTTCTTCGCCAGATCGACGCCCTGGTCGCCGATGTAGCTCGCCTGGATCTTGTTGGAGCCGTCGACCTTGTTGGAGCCCGACAGCTCGACCTTGATCTTGTTCTCGTCGCCGGTGGTGAGCTCGGCGGACTTCACCTTGTTGTCAGCGATCGCCTTGACGACCTGACCGGTGTCCACCGTCTTGTAGCCGCCGGACGAGCCGACGACCTGCATCAACACGACCACGGCGAGGACGGCCAGCACGATCCACATGACCGGCCCACGGAAGTATCGCTTCACGTCCATCCATACGGAGCCGTTGGCGGCCCCGTCCCTCCTGCCACAGTGAGGCACAACGCCCTCTGAGGGCTGGTCGTGCGTACGGTGTATTACTGGCCCGAAAAACAACTGCCTTCGGACGGTACCCCAGCATTGTCACCCGGCGCCTGCGCCGACAGAGAACATGCAGCCGGGGATTTGGCTCTCCCTGCTCCAACGGCGGGCGGCCACGAAGGGTTCCCGACGGGCCGCGGCAACTGCGCCGGACCCGTCCGGCCACCCCGGCCGGACGGGCGCGCGGGCGCCGTCAGCCGCCGTAGACCTGGGGCGCGAGGGTACCGACGAACGGCAGGTTCCGGTACTTCTCGGCGTAGTCCAGGCCGTACCCCACGACGAATTCGTTGGGGATGTCGAAGCCGATCCACTTCACGTCGATGGCGACCTTGGCCGCCTCCGGCTTGCGCAGCAGCGTGACGACCTCCAGCGAGGCCGGCTCGCGCGAGCCGAGGTTCGACAGCAGCCACGACAGCGTCAGGCCGGAGTCGATGATGTCCTCGACGATCAGGACGTGCTTGCCCTTGATGTCGGTGTCGAGGTCCTTGAGGATGCGGACCACGCCGGAGGACTGGGTGCCCGCGCCGTACGACGACACGGCCATCCAGTCCATCGTGACGGGGGTGGACAGCGCGCGCGCCAGATCCGCCATCACCATCACCGCGCCCTTGAGGACACCGACGATGAGCAGGTCCTTGCCCGCGTACTCCGCGTCGATCTTGGCAGCCAGCTCGGCCAGCTTCGCGTCGATCTCTTCCTTGCTGATGAGTACCGACTGAAGGTCGGAGCCCATGTCCTTGTCGTCCACCCGTGCCACTCTCGCTCGGTTCGGTGTTCACGTCAGCCGTGAGACTTCAGATGCAAGGCAGCGTGTGCGGCTCAGCCCTGCCGGATGACAAGTCTGCCACCCTGCCGCCGAACACCGACCCGCCCGGGGAGGTTGATGGCGCCCTGGCCCCGCCAGGCGGTGATCAGCCGGTCCACTTCCTCGATGTGGCGGGCGAAGAGCGAACCGGCGGGGGAACCGGCGCCGATCACGGCCCGGCGCAGCACCCGGCGGCGGACCGCGGGGGGCAGCGCGTACAGGGCCGCGACGTCGAGGCCGCCGGTGTCGTCGAGGACCGTGCCCTCGGCGTCGGCCGCCCAGGCGTCCAGGGCGTCGGCGTCGTCGCGGGAGAGCTGGGCGGTCCGGGCCAGCGCCTCGACGACGCCCTTGCCCAGCGCCTTCTCCAGGGCGGGCAGGCCCTCGTGGCGCAGCCGGGAGCGGGTGTACGCGGGGTCGGCGTTGTGCGGGTCGTCCCAGACGGGCAGCGACTGGATCAGGCAGGCCTTGCGGGCGGTCTGGCGGTCGACGTCCAGGAACGGGCGGCGGTAGCGGCCGCCGGTGCCGCTGGTGGCGGCCATACCGGAGAGCGAACGGGTCCCGGAGCCGCGGGCGAGGCCGAGCAGCACGGTCTCGGCCTGGTCGTCGCGGGTGTGGCCGAGCAGGACGGCGGTGGCGCCGTGGCGCTCGGCGGTGGCGTCCAGAGCGGCGTACCGGGCGTCACGGGCGGCGGCTTCCGGACCGCCCTCACGGCCGACGGTGACGGCGACGACCTCGACCGGGTCGAGGCGCAGGGCCCGCAGCCGCAGCGCGACCTCGGCGGCGCGCAGATCGGAGCCTTCTTGGAGGCCGTGGTCGATGGTCACGCCCCCGGCCCGGACGCCCAGCTTGGGCGCCTCGAAGGCGAGGGCGGAGGCGAGCGCCATCGAGTCGGCGCCGCCGGAGCATGCGACAAGCACGAGCGGGGGCTCGTGCCGGTCCTGTGCGCTGTGGTGGGTGAGCACGTCGTGGAGTACGCGGCGGACCGCCAGGCGTATCGCGGCGACCGCTGGATGGGGACCCATGTCCGTTTCCAATCGTTCAGCTGGGGTGCCTCGGGCCGGTGAGGGCTTTTCGTCACACAGAGTGCCTAGATGGTGACAGAGGCGAGCGGTTCCCCGAGCATTGCACGCCTATCCATCGGTAACGGTCCCTCGGACGGGTGATTGAAGGGGCGCTCTACTGCCACGCGGTGTGCCCAGCTCACAACGTTCGCCTACGGTGCCCCGTCCGCCTTCCGGTGCACCCGCGCGACCCAGTCCGCCGGTTTGGCGATCTCCTGTTTGGTGGGGAGGGTGTTCGGCGACGTCCAGACCCGGTTGAAGCCGTCCATCCCGACCTCGTCGACGACCGCGCGGACGAACCGCTCCCCGTCGCGGTACTGCCGCAGCTTGGCGTCCAGCCCGAGCAGCTTACGCAGTGCCTGGTCGAGCCGCCCGGCACCGCTGGCCCGCCGCTTCTGGAACTTCTCCCGGATCTCGGCGACCGACGGCACCACGTCCGGCCCCACCCCGTCCATCACGTAGTCCGCGTGCCCCTCCAGGAGCGACATCACGGCGGTCAGCCGCGCCAGGATCTCGCGCTGGGCCGGCGTCTGGACGAGATCGACGATCGAACGGCCGCCGTCCTCGTCCTCCTCGCCCTCCGGCCGGGCACCGGCCAGCGACTGGGCGGCCTCCCGCAGCCGCTCCAGGAGGGTGCCCGGATCGATGTCGGTCTCCCCGAGGAACGACTGGATCTCGCCCTCGATGTGGTCGCGCAGCCACGGCACGGCCGTGAACTGGGTGCGGTGCGTCTCCTCGTGCAGGCACACCCACAGCCGGAAGTCGTGCGGTTCCACTTCGAGCTCGCGCTCCACGTGGACGATGTTCGGCGCGACCAGCAGCAGCCGGCCGCCCTGCTCACCGGCCGGCAGGTCCCGGCTGGGCGGCGCGAACGTCTCGTACTGGCCGAGCACCCGCGACGCCAGGAACGACAGCAGCATCCCCAGCTCCACGCCGGTCACCTTGCCGCCGACCGCGCCCAGCACCGCGCCACCGGGGACCGTCGAGCGGCGGTCCTCCATCTTGGCGAGCAGCGGTTTGAGCACGGCCCGGAAGCCGGCGACGTTCGCCTTGACCCAGCCGGGCCGGTCCACGACCAGGACGGGCGTGTCGTGCGGCACCTCGCCCTGCGCGTCCGGCTGCGCCAGCCGCGTGAACGCCCGCACGTGCGCCTCGGACGCCTTGGCGTGCTTGCGCAGCTCGGCGACGATCGCCCGCGCCTCGTCCCGGCTGACCTCTGGGCCCGGCCGCACGAACCGGGTCGCGGTCGCGACCGCGAGGTTCCAGTCGACCATCTCGGTTCCACCGATGCTCGTCATGCCATTCACGGTACGTGGGCGCGAGGGCGCCGGGTAGCCGTTGCGCTGTGCGGCGCCCCGCACGTAGCTGTCTGTCCCGCCGCGGGGCTTGGTCGCCGTTGCGCTTTGCGGCGCCCCGCACGTACCTGTCTACTGCGCCGCGGGGCTCGCTCGCCGTTGCGCTTTGCGGCGCCCCGCACGTACCCGTCTGTCCCGCCGAGGGGCTTGCTCGCCGTTGCGCTTTGCGGCGCTCCGCACGTACCTGTCTGCTGCGCCGCGGGGTGTGGTTCGCCGTTGCGCCTGCGGCGGGCTGGGTGGGTGTTGGGTGCGGTGACGGACCTCCGGGGCCGGTGTTTGGGACTGCTGTCGCTTTACGTCCCAAACACCGGCCCCTCCG
>NZ_JBEZMM010000056.1:0-48292 GCF_040652715.1 Streptomyces sp. NPDC048196
CGCCTGGTGCTCAACGCCACCGGCCCGTGGGTGGACCACCTGCGCAAGATGGAGGACCCGAACGCGGCCCCCTCCATCCGGCTGTCGAAGGGCGCACACCTGGTCCTCAAGCGCACCTCCCCCTGGAAGGCGGCGCTGGCCACCCCGATCGACAAGTACCGCATCACCTTCGCCCTCCCCTGGGAGGACATGCTGCTGCTGGGCACCACGGACGAGGAGTTCGAGGGCGACCCGGCGGACGTCGCGGTCAACGACAAGGACGTCACCCAGATCCTGGACGAGGCCGCCTTCTCCATCCGCGACCAGCAGCTGTCCCGCGATCTGATCACGTACTCCTTCGCGGGTCTGCGGGTGCTGCCGGGCGGCCCCGGTGACACCTCCAAGGCCAAGCGCGAGACGGTCGTCACCGAGGGCAGCGGCGGCATGCTGTCGGTGGCCGGCGGCAAGTGGACGACCTTCCGGCACATCGGCCGCACGGTGATGAACAAGCTCGCCGCGCTGCCCGGCCGGCCGCTGGCCGACGACATGGAGCCGATCGCGCAGCTGCCGAAGAAGCTCCCGCTGCCCGGTATCGCCAACCCGAACGCGGTCGCCCACCGGCTGCTCGTCGACGGCGGCACCCCCGGCCCCCGGATGGCCCCGGAGACCGCGCGGCACCTCGCCACCCACTACGGCTCGCTGTCCTTCGACATCGCCCGGCTGGCGAACGACGACCCCGCGCTGGCCGAGCGGATCCACCCGGACGCCCCGGAGATCTGGGCGCAGGTCGCCTACGCCCGGGACAACGAGTGGGCCGAGACCGTCGACGACGTGCTGCGCCGCCGTACCACCCTGACCATCCGCGGGCTGGACACCGAGGACGTCCGGGCCAAGGTCAAGGACATGCTGGAGGGCTGACGCCGGGTCAGCACGGCAGCGTCCGCTGACGCACGAAGGGGCGGCCCGGGGGGCCGCCCCTTCGTCGTACCGCAAGGCGGAGGGGGTCGTACGGAGGGGTGATACGGAGGCGGCCGTGGCCGGGTCGCGGGGCCATAATGACCCAGACATCGGATGTCTGGGAGGTCGGCATGGCGGTCACCGACGAGGCCATCGAGAAGATCAAGGGCATGATCGTCTCCGGCGCGCTGCGGCCGGGCGACCGGCTGCCGAAGGAGAGCGAGCTGGCGGCCGAGCTCGGGCTGTCCCGCAACTCGCTGCGCGAGGCGGTGCGGGCGCTCTCCCTCATCCGCATCCTCGACGTGCGGCAGGGCGACGGCACCTACGTCACCAGTCTCGATCCGCAGGTGCTGCTGGAGGCGATGAGCTTCGTGGTGGACTTCCACCGCGACGACACGGTGCTGGAGTTCCTCGCCGTCCGCCGGATCCTGGAGCCGGCCGCCACGGCGATGGCGGCCGGCCGGATCGGCCGCGACGAACTCGACGCCCTGGAGGCCCGGTTGGACGCGCTGGGCCCGAGCCCGTCCGTGGAGGATCTGGTCGCCTCGGACCTGGAGTTCCACCGCGGGATCGTCGCGGCGTCCGGCAACTCCGTGCTCTGCTCGCTGCTGGACGGGCTGTCCGGGCCGACCACCCGGGCCAGGATCTGGCGCGGGCTGACCCAGAAGGACGCGGTGGCCCGCACCCTCACCGAGCACCGGGCGATCCTCGGCGCACTGCGCGACCGGGACGCGGAGGCGGCACGGGCCTGGGCGACGGTGCACATCGCCAGCGTGGAGCAGTGGTTGCGCACCTCGCTGTGACCCGCCGCCACCCCGCCCGCTGCCCCGCCGGCGGGCCGCCGGTCCCGGCTCAGACCGCGAAGCCGCCGTCCACCGCGATGGAGGCGCCCGTGATGTAGCGCCCGCCCTCGCCCGCCAGGTGGGCCACGGTCTCCGCGACGTCCAGGTCCCGGCCGTAGGCGCCCAGGGAGGTCAGCCCCGCCTGGAACTCCGCGCTCTCGCCGTCGGCCGGGTTCATGTCGGTGTCGATCGGGCCCGGGTGGATGAGGTTGGCGGTGATCCCGCGCGGCCCCAGTTCCCTGGCCAGGGTCTTGGTGAGGCCGGTCAGCGCGGACTTGCTGGTGGCGTAGAGGGTCCCGCCGGGGAAGGCGACCCGTTCGGCCATGCAGCTGCCGATCGAGATGATCCGGCCGCCCTCGGTCAGATGCGCGGCCGCGGCCTGCGCCGCGAGGAACGGCCCGCGGACGTTGGTGCGCAGCACCCGGTCCACGTCCTCCAGGGAGATCCCCTCGAACGGCCCGAGGATGCCGGTCCCGGCGTTGTTCACCAGGATGTCCAGCCGCCCGAAGCGCTCCACGGCTCCGGCCACCGAGGCCCACACCTGCTCGGCGTCGGCCACGTCGGCCCGGACCGCCCAGCCCTGTCCGCCGGCCTGCTCGATCTCCTTGACCACCTGGTCGGCCAGGTCCTGCCGGCTCTGGTAGGTCAGTGCCACCGCCGCGCCCCCGGCGGCCAGCCGGCGCGCGATCGCCGCCCCGATCCCCCGGCTGCCGCCGGTCACCAGGGCCACCTTGCCCGCCAGCGGCCGGCCGCCGCCCTCCCCCGCCGCGGTCGCCGTCATGGGGGTCATGGGAGCCATCACCGTCGCGGTCATCGTCGTCACCGTCGCCTTCGTGCGTGTCCGTCGTCCGTACTGGACGAGCACCGCGTCGATCCGCGGTACGCCTCGATCCTCGGGCGTGGCCGGCCACGGGGCTGGCGGAAACCGGACGCCGAACCGGCGGGCCCGGGCGGCGGCCGCCCCGGTCCGTGCGGCCACCGGACCCGTGCCCCAACCACCCTCGCCCCGGCCGCCGTTCGGCTACCGCGCCGCGAGCCCGTAGACCCGCGCCGCTGTCCCGCCGAAGACCGCCGCCCGCTCGGTCGTGGTGAGGCCGGCGGTGGCTGCTTCCGCGAGGTCGAGGACGTCGTCGTAGCCGGCGGCGAGGGTGCACACCGGCCAGTCGGAGCCGAACATCAGCCGGTCCGGGCCGAAGGCGTCCAGCACGTGCCGGGCGTAGGGGAGGATCTGCGAGGGCCGCCAGGCGTCCCGGTCGGCCTCGGTGACCAGGCCGGACAGTTTGCAGCTGACGTTCGGCAGCCCGGCGAACGCGCCGACCGCGTCGGCCCAGGGCTGCCACTCCCCCGCCGCCACCGCGGGTTTGGCCGCGTGGTCCAGGACGAAGGACAGCTGGGGCAGGGCCCGGGCGGCGGTGTGTGCGGCGGGCAGTTCGCGCGGGGTGACCAGCAGGTCATAGACGAGACCGGCCTCGGCCAGGGCGGCCAGGGCGCGCAGGACCGCGGGGCGGGTGAGCCAGTCGGGGTCGGGTTCGTCCTGGACCTGGTGGCGGATGCCGACCAGTTCGGCCGGCCGGTCCGCCAGGCGGCCGGGCAGCGCCGGGTCGGTGAGGTCGGCCCAGCCGACGACGCCCGCGACCGGGCCCTCCCCCACCGCGACGGCCAGCAGTTCGGCGGTCTCGTCGTACGAGGACGACGACTGGACCAGGACCGTGCGGTCGATGCCGTGTGCGGTCAGGTGCGGGACGAGGTCGGCGAGCGCGTAGCTGCGGCGGATCGGGTCGGCCCAGGGCCCGGCCATCCACGGCTGGTGCCGTCTGGTGAGGTCCCACAGGTGGTGGTGGGCGTCGATGCGCATCAGGGGCGTGCTCCGGGGGTGTCGGGGCCGTCGGTGAGGGGCAGCGGCAGGTCGGGGTCGAGCAGGCCGCGGGCGACGAGCGTGTGCCAGAGCGCGTCGGGGATCTCCTGGGTGAAGAGCCGGGCGTTCTCCGCCATTTCGCCGGGGGTGGCGGCGCCCACGACGGCGGCGGCCACGGCCGGGTGACCGAACGGGAAGCGCAGCGCGGCGGCCTTCAGCGGTACCCCGAACTCCCCGCACACGGCGGCCAGTTGGCAGGCGCGGAGCAACAGGGCGGGCGAGGCCGGGGCGTAGTCGTAGCGGGCGCCGGGTGACGGGTCGGCGAGCAGCCCGGAGTTGTAGACCCCGCCGACGACGACGGAGGTGCCGCGGCGGGCGCAGACCGGCAGCAGGTCGGCCAGGGCGGAGCGGTCCAGCAGCGTCCAGCGGCCGGCGCAGAGCACCACGTCCACGTCGAGGTCGGCGACGAGGCGGGCCAGGACGTCGCTGTGGTTCATCCCGAAGCCGATGGCGCGCACGACCCCTTGGGCGCGCAGTTCGGCGAGGGCCGGGTATCCGGTGGCGTACACCTCGCGCAGATGGTGCTCGACGTCGTGCAGGTGGACGATGTCGACGCGGTCGACGCCGAGCCGCGCCAGGGACGCCTCCAGGGTGGCGTGGATGCCGTCGCGGGAGAAGTCGCGGACGCAGGCCCGGGCGGGGGTGTCCACGAAGCCCTCACCGGCCACCTCCTCCCCCGGTGCGAGCGGGCGCAGCCGGCGGCCCACCTTGGTGGCCAGGATGTAGCCGCCCCGGTCCCGGCCGTGCAGTGCCCGGCCGAGCCGCTCCTCGGAGAGGCCGAGGCCGTAGTGCGGTGCGGTGTCGAAGTAGCCGGCGCCGGCCGTGAGGGCGGTGTGGACGACGGCCCGGGCCTGCTCCTCGGGGACGGCGCGGTAGAGGTTGCCGAGCGGGGCGCAGCCCAGGCCGAGGGGCGGGACGGTGACGCCGCTGTGTCCCAACTCGCGGAACCCAGAAGGATGTTGGCGCATGGCCGGCGGTCCTCAGTCCTGCTTCTCGCCGCTGGTGAAGCGGGAGATGACCAGGGCGACGATGATGATCGCGCCGTTGAGGAACTGGGTCCACAGCGGCGGCACCCCGCCCAGCGTCATGACGTTGATGACCAGTTGGAGGGTCAGTACGCCGGTGAGCGCGCCGAAGAGGGTGCCGCGGCCGCCCTTGAGGCTGATGCCGCCGATCACCGCGGCGGCGAAGACCTGGAAGATCCAGCCGTTGCCCTGGCTCGCGGAGACCGCGCCGTAGTGGCCGGTGTAGAGGATGCCGGCGAAGGCGGCGAGCACCCCGGCGAGGGTGAGGACGGCCCAGGTGAGCCGGTCCACGCGGATGCCGGCGGCGCGGGCGGCCTCCGGATTGCCGCCGATCGCGTACAACGCCCGGCCGTGCCGGAGATAGCCCAGGGCCGCGCCACCGAGTGCGAACAGTGCCAGGCAGATCCAGACGGCGGCCGGGACGCCCAGCCAGTCGGCCTTGCCCAGGTAGGCGAAGGACTCCGGGACGTTGCTTATCGACTGCCCCTCCGAGAGGCCCACCTGGAGGCCGCGCAGCATGGTGAGCATGCCGAGGGTGGCGATGAAGCCGTTGACCCTGAGCCCCAGGATCAGCAGGCCGTTGGTGGCGCCGACCGCCGCGCCGACGGCCAGGCACAGCGGGATCGCGGTCCAGGCGGGGAAGAGCGCGAGGCCGGCGAACCGTCCGCCGTGCGCGGGCATCACCAGCCAGAGCGCCACCACCGGCGCCAGCCCGATGGTCGATTCCAGTGACAGGTCCATCCGGCCGCTGATCAGGACGAGTGCCTCGCCGAGCACCAGCAGGCCGAGTTCGGTGGACTGCTGGACGACCCCGATGAGGTTGTCCTGGGTCAGGAAGGCGGGCGAGACGACGAAGCCGATGACACCCAGCACGAGGATCACCGGCACCAGGGAGAGGTCCCGCCAGCGGGCCGGGTCGATCCGGGGCCGGCGGCGTGCGCGCGGGGTCGCGGCGCCGAGGTCGGTGGCCGGCGGTGCGGCGGTTTCGGTCATGGCGCGGTCCCTTCCGTTCCGTGCGGGTCGTCGGTGCCGTCGCCCGCGGGCCGCACATCGGTGCCGTCGCCCGCCGGCCGCTCGTCGGTGCCGTCGCCCGCCGGCCGCATGTCGGTGCCGCCACCCGCCGGCCGCTCGTCGGTGCCGGCGCCGGCCAGGCCCTCCATGGCCGCGACCAGGTCGTGGTCGCGCCAGCCGCGCGGGAAGTGGGCGGTCACCCGGCCGTGGAAGACCGCCAGCACCCGGTCGCAGACCCGGAGGTCGTCCGGTTCGTCGGAGACGATCAGGGCACCGCTGCCGCCGTCCGCGACCTGGCGTACGACGCCGAGCAGGGCTTCCTTGGACCGGACGTCGACGCCGTTGGTGGGCCGGACGGCGATCAGGACGGCGGGCCGGCGGGCCAGTGCGCGGGCGACCACGACCTTCTGCTGGTTGCCGCCGGAGAGCCCGGAGACCGGCTGGCCGGGCCCGGTGGTCCGGATGTCCAGCTCGCCGATCATGCGCCGGGCGAACGCGCGGGTCCGGGAGGGCAGTACGGTCCCCAGCGGTCCCAGCTGGTCGGCGACGGTGAGGGTGGCGTTCTCGGCGACGCTGCGGCCGAGGACGAGGCCCTCGCGGTGCCGGTCCTCGGGGACGTAGCCGATGCCGGCGGCGAGGGCGTGCGGCACGCTGCCGGTGCGGACCGGGCGGCCGCGTACCGAGATCCGGCCGGCGTCCGGGGCCCGCAGCCCGGCCAGCGCCTCGCCGATCGCGGTGGTCCCGCTGGCCGTGGCGCCCGCGAGACCCACCACCTCACCGGCCCGTACGGTCAGGTCGAGCGGGCCGAACCGGCCGTGCAGCGCCAGCCCTTCGGCCCGCAGCACCGGTGCGCCCGTGGTGCGCACGGCCGGCCGGGGGCGCCGCGTGGCGCCCGGCTCCTCCCCCGTCATCGCCGCGACCAGCTCGTCCCTGGGGAGGTCCGGGACGGGCGCGGTCAGTACGGGGCGGGCGTCGCGGAGGACGGTGACGGTGTCGCACAGCTCGTAGACCTCCTGGAGGTGGTGCGAGATGAACAGGAAGGCCACGCCCCGGTCGCGCAGGGCCCGCAGTTTGCCGAAGAGCCGGTCGATGCCGGCCGCGTCGAGGCGGGCGGTGGGCTCGTCGAGGACGATCAGCCGGGCGCCCTGCGAGAGGGCTCGGGCGATCTCCACGAACTGCCGCTGTTCCACGCCGAGTTCGCGCATCCGGGCGCCCGGGTCGACCGCGACACCGTGATCGGCGAGCAGTTCGCCGGCCCGGGCGCGCAGTGCGCCCCAGCGGAGCGTGCGGCCGCCCGGGAGGCGGCCCAGGAAGAGGTTCTCGGCGACGGTCAGTTCGGGCACCGTCATCGACTTCTGGTGGACGCAGGCGACCGTGCGCCGCCAGGCGGCCGGGTCGCCGAAGCGGGGCGCGGGCCGCCCGGCGAAGGTGACCCGGCCGGCGTCCGGGCGGGTCAGCCCGGTCAGCACGGAGACCAGGGTGGACTTGCCGGCGCCGTTGCGGCCGACGAGGGCATGGGCCTCGGCGGGCCGTACGGTCAGCCGGGCGCCGTCGAGGGCGGTGGTGGGGCCGTAGCGTTTGACGATTCCCTCGGCGTGCACCGCCGCCGGTTCGTGGGCCGTCATCGCCGCTGCTGCTTCCCGGGCCGGTCGAGCCGGTTGGCCCAGAGCGTGGGGTCGTCGACGGTGGCCTTGGTGACCAGGGGTGCCGGGAGCTGGTCCTCCAGGCCGTTCTTGATCTTCACGATGGTGGAGCCGTGGTCGGTGGGGCCGGGCCTGAAGGTCTTGCCGTCCAGCGCGGCCCGCGCGTAGAAGAGCGCGTACTTGGCGTAGAGGTCGGCCGGCTGGGAGAGGGTGGCGTCGATCGTGCCGGCGCGGATCGCGGCCAGTTCGTCCGGTATGCCGTCGTTGGAGATGATGGTGAGGTGTCCGGCGGAGCCGGCCGGTACGAGCCGCTTCTTCTGCTCCAGCAGGGCCAGCGTCGGCTGCAGGAAGGCGCCGCCGGCCTGCAGGTAGATGCCGTCGAGGTCGGGGTGCTGGGCGAGCAGGCTCTGCAGCTTGGCGGAGGCGACCTCGCCCTTCCAGTCGGTGGCCAGCTCGTGCACGGTGATCTTCGGGTACTTCTTCTTCATGCAGGCCGCGAACGCCTCGGAGCGGTCCCGCCCGTTGACCGAGCTGAGGTCGCCCTGGAGTTCGGCGACCCGGCCCCGGCCGCCGAGCTTGCGGCCGAGGTAGTCGCAGGACTTCTCGCCGTAGGCGCGGTTGTCGGCACGCACGACCATGTAGACCGTGCCGTCGTCGGGCCGGGTGTCCACGCTGACCACGGGGATCTTCTTCGCCGCCAGCCGTTGCAGCTCGGCGCTGATGGCCCCGGTGTCCTGCGGGGCCATCACGATCGCCCTGGCGCCCTGGCCGGTCAGCGCCTGGACGTCGGCGACGACCTTGGCGATGTCGTTCTGGGAGTTGGCCAACGGGAGGGCCTTCGGGCCGCCGTGGTCCAGGTCCTTCTGGAGGTACTGCTGGTAGGAGTTCCAGAAGTCGGTGTCCGTGCGGGGCAGGTCGATGCCGATCCGGCCGGCGGCGTCGCTGCCGCGGTTGCAGCCGGTGAGCGCGGTGAGGGCGGCAAGGGCAGCGAGTACGGACACCGCGGCACCCGCCGCCGCACCGGTCGTACGCAGTCTCATGGGAGTCCCTCGGTCGGTCGGATGGGCTGTCCCGGCGCTCCGTTCGCGGCCGGGGTCACGTCGCGGGGCGCAGGCGCAGGCCCTGCATGCCGCCGTCGACGGCGAGCGCGGTGCCGGTGATGCCGGCGGCGGCCGGGGAGGCCAACGAGGCGATGGCGGCGGCCACTTCGGCGGCGGTGACCATCCGGCCCATCGGCTGGCGGGCGTGGAGGGCGGCGCGTTCGGCGGCCGGGTCGTCGGACCGGTCCAGCAGCCGGCCGATCCACGGGGTGTCGGCGGTGCCCGGGTTGACGCAGTTGACCCGGATGCCCTCGCGGACGTGGTCGGCGGCCATGGCGAGCGTCAGCGAGAGCACCGCGCCCTTGCTGGCGGCGTACAGGGCCCGTTGGGGCAGCCCGGCGGTGGCGGCGATGGAGCAGGTGTGGGTGATCGACACGGCCCCGGGGCGGTCGGGTGCCGCCCGGCGCAGGTGCGGCAGCGCGGCGCGGGCGGTGCGGGCCAGGCCGAGCAGGTTGACGTCCAGGACGTGCTGCCACTCCTCGTCGTCGTTGTCCTCGACGGTGCCGGTCGCACCGATGCCGGCGTTGCCGACGAGGGTGTGCAGGGCGCCGAGTTCGGCCGCCGCCTCGTCGACGGCGGCGCGTACGGCGGCGGCGGAGGTGACGTCGGCGGTGACCGCGAGGGTGCCGGGCGGGGCGCCGGACGGGTCGCGGTCCAGTACGGCGACCTTGGCGCCGCGCTGCTGGAGCAGGGCGGCGGTGGCCGCGCCGATACCGGAACCGCCACCGGTGACGAGGGCGGCCAGGCCGTCGAAGTCGGTCATGCGAGGGCCTCCTCGGTGGCCTGCCGGGCCCGCCAGACGGGTCCGTCGGGGTAGCGGTGGGCGGCGAGCGACGCCGGGTGCATCTCGGCGGAGAAGCCGGGGGCGGCCGGGGCCCGGTAGCGGCCGTGCTCGACCACGACCGGGTGGACGAAGTGCTCGTGGAGGTGGTCGACGTACTCGATGACGCGGTTCTCCCGGCTGCCGGAGACGGCCACGTAGTCGAACATCGCCAGGTGCTGCACCAGCTCGCACAGCCCGACCCCGCCCGCGTGCGGACACACCGGGACGCCGTATTTGGCGGCCAGCAGCAGGACGGCCAGGTTCTCGTTGACCCCGGCCACCCGGGCCGCGTCGATCTGGACGAAGTCCACCGCCCCGACCTGCAGCAGCTGTTTGAACACCACCCGGTTGGCGACGTGTTCACCGGTGGCGACCTTCACGGGCTGCCCGGAGCGCACCGCGGCGTGCCCCAGCACGTCGTCCGGGCTGGTCGGTTCCTCGATCCAGTACGGGGCGTACGGCGCCAGCGCGGTCATCCAGCGGACCGCCTCGGCCACGTCCCAGCGCTGGTTGGCGTCGACCGCGATCCGTACGCCGGGCCCGACCGCGGCGCGGGCCAGCCGCAGCCGCCGCCGGTCGTCGTCGAGGTCGGCGCCCACCTTCAGCTTGATCTGCCCGAATCCGTCGGCCACCGCCTCCTTGGCGAGCCGGACCAGCTTGCCGTCGTCGTAGCCGAGCCAGCCGGGCGAGGTGGTGTACGCGGGGTAGCCCTCGGCCTTCAGGCGGGCGGCGCGGGCGGCCCGGCCGGGCTCGGCGGCGCGCAGCAGGGCCAGCGCCTCGCCGGGGGTGAGGGCGTCGGAGAGGTAGCGGAAGTCGACGAGCGAGACGAGGTCCTCGGGGGTCATCGCGGCGAGGAACTCCCACACCGGCAGGCCGGCCCGGCGGGCGGCCAGGTCCCAGGCGGCGTTGACCACCGCGCCGGCCGCCATCTGCATCACGCCCTTGTCGGGGCCGAGCCAGCGCAGCTGGGAGTCGTGGGTGAGGTCGCGGTGCAGGGCGGCCAGGTCCGCGGCGGTGGCGGGGGCCGGGCGGCCGACGAGGTACGGCGCGAGGGCACGGATCGCGGCGGCCATGACGTCGTTGCCGCGCCCGAGGGTGAAGCACAGGCCGTGGCCGCGCGGTCCGCCGCCGGTGTGCAGGACGAGGTAGGCGGCGGAGTAGTCGGGGTCGGGGTGCATGGCGTCCGAGCCGTCGAGCCGCTCCGAGGTGGGGAAGCGGACGTCGTGGATCTCGAACGCGGTGACGGTGCCGGTGATGGCCATGCGCACGCCCCTGGGGAGTAGCGGAGGAACATCGTTCCTGCCGGCGGAGCTAACATCGGACCTTTCCGGGTCATCCGATGTATAGACCCGTGCGCGAGGCGGCGTCCAGCCCCCGTACCGAAAGTCTGCGGGAGTTGAGGACGGAAAGCCGCATGACCTCGGACACAGATCGGATGACTCGGGACGCGTTCGTGCACAGGGGCTGCGGACCGGGCCCACACAAGCCGTAGGCTTGGTGACGCACGCAATGGAACTGCTGCCGGCCGCCGTCCCCGACGGCCGGGCCGGTCGGAAGGAGGCGCTGGGTGATCGAGCTGGAGGGGGTGCCCGAGCTGATCGACCCGGTCATGGTGGCCGCGTTCGAAGGCTGGAACGACGCCGGCGACGCCGCCTCCGCCGCGGTCGCCCACCTGGACCGGGAGTGGAAGGGCGAGGTCTTCGCCGCGCTGGACGCCGAGGACTACTACGACTTCCAGGTGAACCGCCCCACCGTCTTCCTCGACGGCGGCGTACGCAAGATCACCTGGCCGACCACCCGGCTCTCCGTGGTCCGCGTCAGCGATGCGAACGGCAAGGGGCGGGCGCGCGATCTGGTCCTGGTCCGCGGCATCGAGCCGAGCATGCGCTGGCGTTCGTTCTGCAACGAAATCCTCGGTTTCGCCCATGAGTTGGGCGTGGAGATGCTGGTGGTGCTGGGCTCGCTGCTCGGGGACACCCCGCACACCCGCCCGGTCCCGGTCAGCGGGGTCACCTCGGACGCGGACCTGGCCCGCCGGCTGGATCTGGAGGAGTCGCGCTACGAGGGCCCGACCGGCATCGTCGGGATCCTCCAGGAGGCGTGCACCCACGCGGGCGTGCCGGCGGTGAGCCTGTGGGCGGCGGTGCCGCACTACGTCTCCCAGCCGCCCAACCCGAAGGCCAGCCTCGCGCTGCTCAACCGCCTGGAGGACCTCCTCGACATCAGCATCCCGCTGGGCGAGCTGAGCGAGGACGCGCGCGCCTGGCAGCTGGGCGTGGACCAGCTGGCGGCGGAGGACAGCGAGGTCGCCGAGTACGTGCAGTCGCTGGAGGAGGCGCGGGACACCGCCGATCTGCCGGAGGCGTCCGGCGAGGCGATCGCCCGCGAATTCGAGCGCTATCTGCGCCGCCGCGACCCGCAGTCCGGGCCCGGCGTGGCCACCGAGGGCGGGCTCGCGGAGGGCCGGGACAGCTCCTACCTCCGCGACACGACCAGCGGCCGCACCCGGCCGCCCCGCCCGGCGCCCAAGGAGCCGCGCGAGCCCGGCACCGGACCGAAGGACACCGGTCCGTCCGACTCCTCGCGGCGGCCCGACGAGGACGGCCCGGAGGAGAGCGGCGACTGAACCCGGGCGCACCCCGGGGACGAGGCACACGCACAGCACAGGGGCGCCGACCGGCCGTCGAGCCGGACCGGCGCCCCCGTGTCATCCCGGTCGCAGGGCCGTCATCCGGAGCAGTGGAAGCGCGCCCCCGCCCAGTCGCCGTGGTCACCGGACTTCTTGCCGTCGGTGTCGGTCACCTTCAGCCGTACGTGCCGGGCGCCGCCGAGCGGTACGTCCACCGCCACCGGCGCCGACTTACCGGTCAGCTTCGGCGAGGTCCACAGCACCTTGCCGTCCGCCTCCACGGAGAAGGCGACCTCCCCGTAGTCGGCGATCTCGTCGTCGATCCCGGCGTCCGCGGTGAACGACGTACAGCGGCCCCCGGTGAAGAACTCCAGGTCGGCATTGGCGTGCGCACCGATGCCCTTGGCGTACGTCTTCCCCGCGAGGGTGAGCGGATGGCCGTCCGCCGGGCCCGACTCACCGTTGCTGCGGTCCCGTTCGGCCGGACCGTACCCGTTGGTGGCGGTCAGCCATTCCAGGTCGCTCGCCCAGGTGTCGGCGGTCGGCGCGGGCGGCACGGGACGTACCTCGAAGCGGTGCACGGTGGTGCGCGACGCCCCCGCCGCCCGGTAGCGGACGGTCGCGGTGACGGTCACCGGGTCGGCGCTGCTCGCGTCCTTGGGTGCGGTCACGGTCAGCGCGTCGCGGACGGTGCCGCCGGCCGCGAGCCGGCCGTGGTGCACCGGCGCGGAGACCCGCCAGCCCTCGGGCGCGGACAGCGACACCGAGACATCGGTGGCGTCCCGGGTGCCGGCCGTCACCGCGGTCCGAACCGTCGTCGGCGCGCCCTTGGTCACCTCCTGGCCGCCCGGGGTGCCGACCGTGACGCCCGCGCCCGGGGTCCGGCCGCCGACCGCACTGGCACCCTTGAGCGTCAGCCCGAAGGCCCGGTCGGTGGGGCGGGGGGCGGTCTTGACGTGGACGACTCCGTCGCGGTCGGCCGGGTCGTAGTACCAGCCCTGGTCGGCCGCTCGGAGGGCGCGCGCGGACGGCAGCCGCTTCAGCGGCCGGCCGGCCAGCTCCACCCCGCGCGGTGCGTCCCCGGTGTGCACGGTGAACTCGTACGGCCGGCTGGTCTGCTTGCCGTGGAAGGAGCCCTTCGAGGCCCCGACGGCGAGGCGTACGTCACCGGCGCCGGAGCGGGGCGCCGTGACGTCCACCCGCTGGGTGGCATGTGCGCCCGTACGGTGGGCGCGGGTGACCCCGTCGTCCTCGTAGAGCGTGAACGACGAGCGGCCCTGCGGGTACACGTCCCAGGCGAGCGGTGATCCGGCGGTCCGGTCCTGGTAGGACGTGATGCCCGGCCACATCGGCACGGCGGCACCGGCCTTGACGAACAGCGGCAGGGTGTCCAGCGGCGCGCTGTAGCCGTCGAGGGTCATCGGCCCCTGGTAGGTGCGTCCGGACCAGTAGTCGATCCAGGTGCCCTTGGGCAGGTAGATGCCGTTGCGGAGGTCGGTGTCCTGGTAGACAGGCGCGAGCAGGAAGTCCTGGCCGGAGAGGAATTCGTACTTCGCGGCGTCCGAGGCGGCCTTCGGGTCGTCGGGGTATTCCAGCGACAGCGGACGCACCGGCCCGACCCCGGTCCGGGTCGCCTCGGCCGCGTAGGAATACATGTAGGGCAGCAGCGATTCCTTCAGCTTCAGGTATTTCCGGTTGATGGCCGTGTACGGGTCGCCGTAGCGGAAGGGCTGTTTGTCGCTGGCGGCCCAGCCGTCCATCGTCATGACCGCGGGGAGGAAGGATTTCCACTGCAGATCGCGGACGTACGTCTTGGGGCTGCCGCCGAAAATGCCGTCCACGTCACCGGTGGTGTAGGCGAGCCCGGACATCGTCGCGCCGGCATAGGTCGGTATCTGCCAGCGGATGTATTCCCAGCTGCCGCTCTGGTCGCCGGACCACTGGACGCCGCACCGCTGCGCGCCGGCCCAGCTCTCCGGGGCCCAGGTGAAGCCGCGTGCGTCGCTGTTGTCCTCGATCCCCCGGTAGGCGTCCTTGCAGCCGTCCAGGGCGAATTTGTAGCCGTCGCCGACCCAGGCGACGTCGAGTTTGGCGATCCGCTGTCCGGCCTTGACCTGGTCGGCGAGTTTGGCGATACCGTCCTCGGTCCACAGTCCGAGTTTCATCTTCCGGTCGCCGAGCCCCTGGGAGGTCCGGCCGAGGTTTTCGTAACCGCAGCCGTAGCCGTCGTTCACCAGCATCCAGCCGTTGGGCATGTCGTGCTGCACATATCCGTCGGCGACCTTCAGGGAATCCAGGGTGTGCCGCTCGCCGCGGTTCGCATTGTGCAGATAGCAGTCCGAATCGCCGATCTCCAGGCCGTACATCGGCGGCAGGAAGGGCTTTCCGGTCAGTGCGGTGTACTGACCGATGACGTCCTTCGTGCTCGGCCCGGCGAAGTAATAGGCGTCGAAGCGCCGTTCCTTCGCCGTGGTCGTCACCGGGTCGTCGAAGGCGTAGGTGTTGGGGGCATAGGTGTTGCGGAAGACGCCGTATCCGGCGGTGGAGAGGTAGAAGGGGACGGAATTGGGGTGGCCGCCGTCGTCCCAGTGGTAGTCGACGCCCACCTCGACGGTGTGGCCGCGGTGGGAGGTGTTGCCGCGGCCGTTCTGCATGCCGGCGCCGTAGAACTGCTCGGTGGCGCCGCGGGCGAGGGTCTGGGTGGTGGTCTTGTCGTCCCAGCTCAGACCCTTGGCCTCGGACCAGACCAGGGAGCCGTCGGCCCGGCGCAGCTCGAAGCGCAGTGGCGCCTTGTACGCCGTCAACGTCACCTTGGCCGTGCTGAGTTCGTAGGCGTCGCCGGCGTCCCGCCAGTGGGTGGCCGGCGCGGCGCCCTGCGGCAGCACGATGTCCTTGCCGGTGGGGTCGGAGAAGGTGCCGTCCGGGGCGAGTTCGAGGCGGAAGGTACGGTCCGTCACGAAGCTGACGCGGGCCTCGGCCCGGCCCGCGTGCAGGTGGTAGACGGGCCCGTCGGCCTCGAAGCCGGTGACGTCCCCGACGGTGTGGGCGGGCGCGGGGCCGGCGGCCGGTGCGCTGCCGGCCGGGCCGGCGACCGCCACCACGAGCCCGAGCAGCGCGGCAACGACCGCCGCCCGCAGTCCTGTTGGTTTCCTCATGCCGGACAGCTCTAGCCCGCCGGCGGGGCGGCCCACCATGGATTCTTGCGCCGGGTTGCTGGATTTCCGGTCGCCCGGCCGGTGCGGGCGCGGGCCCGGGCACGGAAAAAGGGGCGCCCGTACCGGCCGGCACGGGCGCCCCTTGCGGGACGGGGGTCAGGCGGTGGCCGTCAGAGGGCCACGCCCAGGAGCGCGTCGACGGCGCGGGAGACGAGGCCGGGGGCGCCCTCGTCGGTGCCGCCGTCGGCCGCTTGCGCGGCGGCCCAGCGGTCCACGGCGGCCAGTGCGGCCGGCGCGTCCAGGTCGTCGGCGAGCGCGGTGCGGATCTCCTCCAGGAGCGCCTCGGCGGGCGGGCCGTCGGGGCGGGAGACCGCGGCGCGCCAGCGCGCCAGCCGCTCGACGGCCTCGTCGAGCACCGCGTCGGTCCACTCCCAGTCGGCGCGGTAGTGGTGCGCGAGCAGCGCCAGGCGGATCGCCGCCGGGTCGGTGCCGTCGCGCCGCACCTTCGAGACGAAGACGAGGTTGCCCTTGGACTTGGACATCTTCTCGCCGTTCAGGGCCACCATCCCGGCGTGCACGTACGCCTTGGCGAACGGGTGCTCGCCGGTGAGCGCCTGGGCGTGCGAGGCGCCCATCTCGTGGTGCGGGAAGGCGAGGTCGGAGCCGCCGCCCTGGACGTCGAAGCCCATCCCGAGGTGGTCCAGGGCGATCGCGACGCACTCGATGTGCCAGCCGGGCCGGCCGCGGCCCAGCGAGCCGCCGTCCCAGCTCGGCTCGCCGTCGCGGGCGGCCATCCACAGCATCGGGTCGAGCGGGTTCTTCTTGCCCTCGCGCTCGGGGTCGCCGCCGCGCTCGGCGGACAGCAGCCGCATCGCCTCGGCGTCGAGTCCGGAGACCTCGCCGAAGTGCGGGTCGGAGGCGACCGAGAAGTAGATGTCGCCGTCCAGCTCGTAGGCGGCGCCGGCGTCGCGCAGCCGCTCCACCAGCGGGACGATGCCGGGTATCGACTCGACGGCGCCTATGTAGGCTCGCGGCGGCAGCATCCGCAGCGCCGTCATGTCCTCGCGGAACAGGGCGGTCTCGCGCTCGGCGAGCGCGGTCCAGTCGTCGCCGGTGGCCTCGGCCCGCGCCAGCAGCGGATCGTCGACGTCGGTGACGTTCTGCACGTAGTGCACCTGGCGCTTCGTGTCGAGCCACACGCGCTGAACCAGGTCGAACGCGTTGTAGGTCGCCGCGTGCCCCATGTGGGTGGCGTCGTACGGCGTGATGCCGCAGACGTAGATACGGGCGACGGGACCGGGGGCGAGGGTCACCCGTCCGCCGGTCGCGGTGTCGTGGATCCTCAGGTCGCGGCCCTGACCGGGCAGGGCGGGGACCTCAGAAGCGGGCCATGCATGCATGCCATGAGCGTAACCGGATGCATGTTCCGCATACGAACCGGACCACGGGTCTTGGCCGGAAAGGCGGTCTTGCGGTTCGCGGCCGGACGTGCATGGGCGCACCGCCGGCCCCGAAGGGGCACCGGACGGGCTCAGACCGGCGGCCAGGGGATGGCGGGCCACTCCCCGCTCGGCTCGGGGTGCCGGCCGCGCTCCAGCAGCCCGGCCACCCGCGCCCGGAGCGCGTCGATCTCGGCGGCCGTGAGGAGTTCGGCCAGTCGGGCGGCGAGCGGCGCTGCGTCCGCCAGGGCCGCCCCGAGCCTCCGCAGCACCTCCACCGCCTCCTCGGTCAGCGGCTCGCCGGCCCAGCCCCACAGCAGCGTGCGCAGCTTGTCCTCGGTGTGGAAGGTCACGCCGTGGTCGATGGCGAAGAACTCGCCGTCCACGCCGGGCAGCAGATGGCCGCCCTTGCGGTCACCGTTGTTGATCACCGCGTCGAGGACCGCGAGCCGCCGCAGCCGCGGATGATCGGCGTGCACCAGCAGCGCGGTGCGGCCCTCCCCGAGCTCCGCGAAGCCGACGGCCTTCCAGCCGGGCCCGGGCTCCTCGTCCTCCACCAGTGCCAGCAGTTCGGGCACCTCGTCGCTGCTCTCCGGCGGATCGATCCACTCCTGGACCATGCCGGTGCCGTAGGGCCCGTCGCGCAGCACGGTCGGCGGGATCAGGTCCCAGCCGCAGGCACGGGAGATCTCGTACGCGGCGACCTCGCGCTGGGCGAGCGTGCCGTCGGGGAAGTCCCACAGCGGGCGCTCGCCGGCGACGGGCTTGTAGACGCACGAGGCGGTGCGGCCGTCGTGGGCGACCGTGCAGTAGAGCACGGCGTTGGACGCCTCCCGGATACGGCCGCGCACGGTCAGCTCGCCTTCGGCGAGGAGGGCGTCGGTCAGCCCGCCGGCGGGCTCCGCCGCGGCCGGCGGGTCCTGCGGACCGGTGGGACCGGGCAGCTGCCCGGCCGGTTCGACGGCGGGCTCCATGGCGCTCAGGCGCCCCGCCGGTATCCGTTCTGGCGCGGACATACGTGTCCCTCCGGGTCGAGCGGCAGGCTGCACAGCGGGCACGGCGGGCGGCCGGCGTTGACGACCTCCAGGGCCCGCTTGGCGAACGCCCTGGCCATCGTCCCGGTCAGGCGCACCCGCAGCATCGGCGGGCCGTTCTCGTCGTCCTGGAGCAGCCGTTCCTCGGCGTCCGCGAGGTCCTCCTCGCTGTCCGCGTCGAGCTCCACCAGCGCCTGGGCCTCGACGATCATCCGCTCGTCCTCGCCGTCCCAGGCCAGCGCCATCGTGCCGACCCGGAACTCCTCCTCGACGGGCATCTCCAGCGGCGCGGTGTCGGTGAGCTCGGCGGGCGAGACGGCGGGGACCGGGGCGTTGCCGCCGCTGCGCCGGACGACCTCGTCCAGCAGCTCGTCGATCCGCTCGGCGAGCGCCGCGACCTGGGTCTTCTCCAGGGCGACGCTGGTGGTCCGGCCGGCCGCGGTGGCCTGGAGGTAGAAGCTACGGCGGCCAGGCAGCCCGACCGTACCGGCGACGAAGCGGTCCGGTACGTCGTAGAAGAACACCTGACGGGACAACGTCCTGCTCCGATTGCTCGACTGCGGGGTCTGCGGTCGCTGCGGGTCCTGCGGACCGCAGGGGCGGCGGGCAGCGCCGTCGCACCACCCTACTGCGCCGACTGATCACCCTGCGCCCGCACCACCGCCGATGGTCGCGTCCCGGTCCGCCGGACCGCCGCCGTCCTCCCGGGGCACCAGCGAGGCGAAGTCGCCGGTGTCCCCGAGGCGTACGAGGTAGGGGCGCAGCCGGGTGTAGCGGATCACGGTCAAGGAACAGGGCTCGACCGAGATCCGCTGGAAGAGGTCGAGGTGCATGCCCAGCGCGTCGGCGACCAGGGACTTGATGATGTCGCCGTGCGAGCACATGGCGTAGATGGCCTCGGCGCCGTGCGTCTGCTCGACGCGGGCGTTCCAGTCGCGGACCGCGTCGACCGCGCGGGCCTGCATGGCCCGCATCGACTCGCCTCCGGGGAAGGCGGCCGAGGACGGGTGCTGCTGGACGGCCTCCATCAGCGGCTCGTCGGTCAGCTCGGCCAGTTTGCGGCCCGACCAGTCGCCGTAGTCGCACTCGCTGATCCGGTCGTCGATGTGCAGGGTGATCCCGGGCCGGGCCGCCAGCAGCGGCGCCATGGTCTCCCGGCAGCGTTGCAGGGGGCTGGTGACGAGGGCGGCGAGCGGTACCTGCGCCAGCCGCGCGGGCAGCGCGGCGGACTGGGCCGCGCCGCGCTCGTCGAGGGCGACGCCGGGCGCCCGCCCGGCGAGCACTCCGGCGGTGTTGGCGGTGGAGCGGCCGTGCCGCACCAGGATCAGCGTGGGCATGCCCGCCACCCTACGTTCCGGCTGCCGCGTCCTGGCAGGGGTCCCTGGGACGCGCGAGAATGCCTGGTGTGATTGTGGACTGCGCCATCTACCGGGAGGGCCGCCGCACGGACTGCGCGGCCGACTTCTCCCGCGCCCTGAAGGCGGCGCGGGCGGAGGGGCACTCTTTCCTCTGGCTGGGGATGCACGAGCCGACGCAGGCGGAGTTCGACCGCGTCACCAGCGAGTTCGCGCTGCACCCGCTGGCCGTCGAGGACGCGCTCAAGGCGCACCAGAGACCCAAGCTGGAGGTCTACGACGACTCGCTGTTCATGGTGCTGAAGCCGGTCACGTACGACACCCGGGCCGACACGGTGACGGCGTCGGAGCTGATGGTCTTCGTGGGGGACTCGTTCGTGGTGACCGTCCGGCACGGGGCGGCCAGCCCGCTGGCCGCGGTGCGGCGCCGGCTGGAGGAGCATCCGGAGATCCTGCGGCACGGGCCGGGCGCGGTGCTCTACGCGATCAGCGACGCGGTGGTCGACCACTACATCGAGGTGGCCGCCGAACTCGCCCTGGACATGGAGGAGTTGGAGGCGGAGGTGTTCGCTCCGGTCCGCGGCCGGGACACCCGCAACACCGCCGCGCAGATCTACGCGTTCAAGCGCGAGGTGATGGAGTTCCGGCGGGCGACCGGCCCGCTGGCGGAGCCGATGGCCCGCTTGCAGAACCCGGGAGTGCCGTTCGTGCACGATCACGCCCGGCCGTTCTTCCGCGACGTCGACGACCACCTCACCCGCGCCAATGAGTCGGTGGACAGCCTGGACCGCCTGCTTTCGGACATTCTGTCCGCCCATCTGGCACAGATGGGCGTCCGGCAGAACGACGACATGCGCAAGATCTCGGCCTGGGCGGCGCTGGCGGCCGTCCCCACCCTGATCGCCGGGGTCTACGGCATGAACTTCGAGAACATGCCGGAACTGAGATGGCAGTGGGGCTACCCGGGGGTGCTCGTGGTGATGGTCCTCATCGAGGTGTCGCTCTACCGGCTGTTCAAGCGCCGCGGCTGGCTCTGAGGGGCCGGCGCGAAGACGCCCGGCAGCGGCGCCCTTACGCGAACTCCGGGGCGGAGGTGGCCGGGCCGCCCAGCGCGTTCCGCCGCTCGGGCATCCGGAGGCTGACCATCCGCCGCCAGCCGCCCAGCCGCTCGTAGCCGTACGCCGCCGCGATACCGGCGGTGAGCGCCGCGGACTTGGCCCCCGGCCACTTCAGGATGCGGCCCATGTGCTCCATCACGGCCAGACTGACGTCCCGGTAGACGGCGATCTCGGCGTGCGCGCATTCGTGGAGGGCGCGCTGGATGGTCCGCCCGTGGCCGGCCCGGGCGAGGCGGAGCAGTTCCTCGTGGCAGTAGGCGAGGTGATTGGTCTCGTCGTGCGAGATCATCCGGATCGCCCTGCCCACCTCGGGGTGGTCGCCGAAGTGCTTGGTCAGCAGGGCCATCTGGTCGGCGGCGCGCTGTTCGGTGACCCGGCTGTGGGTGAGGTAGGTGATGACGTCGAGCTCGCCGAGCGGCTCGTCACGGCGCAGTTTGTCGTGCGCCAGGCCGATGCCCCGCCGCTCCAGGAGCATGGTGTAGTCGGTCGTCCGGGGGACGTCGGTGGGGGTCAGTCCGCGCTTGCGCAACAGGGCCTGGAAGATCCGGCCGTGCTTGTCCTCGTCGGCGCCGTGCCGGGCTACCTTGGGCGCCAGCTCGCGCAACGACTCGGGCAGCAGTGCGGCGATCCGTCCGTTCTCCCAGCCGCCCTGCGCCTCACCGCTCGCCGCTATGGAGCAGAAGAGGCGGTAGGCCTCATCGTTGTCGACGATCTCCTGGAACAGGCTCCGGGCCGAGAGCATCTGCCTCACCTCCGAACGGACACACCCGCAATCAGTCAAAGCAGGTGTTCCGGGCGCGGCAACCGGGCGGGACGCCCGTTCGCCCGTTCGGACGAGGCGCGGCCGGGTGGCGGGGCGTAACCCGCCCGCCCGTACCCGCGTTGTGCAGCGCGACGGCCGTGGCGGGGAAGATCCCCCGAGCCCCCACCACGGCCGCAGGCTCTCGGAAAGGCCCGAGGTCCAGGCGCCCCGGCGCCGGGCCCTTCGCCGGTCGCTACCGGGCGTTTCACCGGGCGCCTCTCGCTGAGCGCCGCCGGTCCGTTCGCCCGGCGGCGCTCATGCCAGCCCGGCGCGCTCCAGGGCCTCGGTACCGGCCCGCAGCGAGGCCAGCCGGTCCTCCAGTCCGAAGCCCGCCGGGGACAGCGTCAGCGTGGTCACCCCGGCCTCCGCATAGGCCCGCATCCGGTCGGCGATCCGCTCGACGGAGCCGAGCAGCGTGGTCCGGTCGATGAGCTCCTCGGGGACCGCCGCGGCGGCGCCCTCCTTGTCGCCGGCCAGGTACTTGTCCTGGATCTCGACGGCTTCCTTCTCGTAGCCCATCCGCCGGGCCGCCTGGTTGTAGAAGTTCTGCTTGCGGCTGCCCATGCCGCCGACGTAGAGCGCGGTGTACGGGCGGAACATGTCGGCCAGCGCGCTGACGTCCTTGTCGGCGCCGACGGCCAACGGCAGCGTCGGGCAGATGTCGAAGCCGTCCAGGGTCTTGCCGGCCTTCTCCCGGCCGGCCCGGAGGGGGGCGACCGCGGTCTCCTCCAGGTTCTCGGCGGCGGGGAAGATCAGCAGCGCGCCGTCGGCGATCTCACCGGTCTGCGTCAGGTTCTTGGGGCCGATCGCGGCGATGTAGAGCGGGATGTGCGGGCGCTGCGGGTGGACGGTGAGCTTCAGCGGCTTGCCCGGACCGCCGGGCAGCGGCAGTGTCCAGTGCTCGCCCTCGTAGGACAGCCGCTCGCGGGTCATCGCCTTGCGGACGATCTCGACGTACTCGCGGGTGCGGGCGAGCGGCTTGTCGAACTTGACGCCGTACCAGCCCTCGGAGACCTGCGGGCCGGAGACGCCCAGACCGAGCCGGAACCGGCCGCCGGAGAGCGAGTCCAGGGTGGCGGCCGTCATCGCGGTCATGGCGGGCGTCCGCGCCGGGATCTGGAAGATGGCGGAGCCGATGTCGATGCGCTCGGTCTGGGCGGCGACCCAGGAGAGCACGGTGGCGGCGTCGGACCCGTACGCCTCGGCGGCCCAGCAGACGTCGTAGCCGAGGCGGTCGGCCTCCTTCGCCACCGCGAGATTGTCGGAGTCCATCCCGGCGCCCCAGTAGCCGAGGTTGATGCCAAGCCTCATGCCGCTCCCCTTACCCATCGGTAACGTCGCTGTTCCGGGGACTGTAGCGCGCACGCCCGCCGGACGTCACCGACGGGTTGTCCACAGGTCCCCTGTTCCCGGCGCCCGGCGCGTACTCTCAGGGCCCATGGAGCAAAGGCACCTCGGCCGAACGGGCCTGCGCGTGTCCCGGCTCGGGCTCGGCACCCTGAACTGGGCCCGCGACACGGGCGAGCAGGAAGCCGCCGACCAGCTCAAGACGTTCTGGGAGGCCGGCGGCACGCTCGTCGACACCGCCGACATCTATGCCGACGGCGGTGCCGAGTACCTCCTCGGCCGGCTGATGGAGGGGCTGGTTCCGCGCGAGGACCTGGTGATCGCGACGAAGGCCGGCAGCGTGCTGGAGGCCGACCGCCGGGTGGACTGCTCCCGGCGCCATCTCCTCGCCGCCCTCGACGCCTCCCTGGGACGGCTGGGCACCGAGTACGTCGACCTGTGGCAGCTCCACGCCTTCGATGCGCACACGCCGCTGGAGGAAACCCTCCAGGCCCTGGACCTCGCGGTCAGCAGCGGCCGGGCGCGCTACGTGGGCCTGTCGAACTTCTCCGGCTGGCAGCTGGCCAAGGCCGCCACCTGGCAGCTCGCGGCGCCCGGGGTGCGCAACCGCCTGGCGAGCGCCCAGATGGAGTACTCCCTCCTGCAGCGCGGCATCGAGCGCGAGGTGCTGCCCGCGGCGCTCGACCTCGGGATGGGCGTCCTGCCGTCCTCGCCGCTGGGCCGGGGCGTGCTGACCGGGAAGTACCGCCATGCGACCCCCGCCGACTCGCGCGGTGCCTCGGAGCACCTGGCGGCGTTCGTCGCGCCGTATCTCGACGAGACGGCGGGCCGGGTCGTGGAGGCCGTCACGACCGCCGCCGACGGACTGGCCGTCACCCCGCTGCAGGTGGCCCTCTCGTGGGTCCGGGACCGGCCGGGAGTGACCGCGCCGGTCCTGGGCGCCCGTACGGCACAGCAGCTCAGAGCGGCATTGTCAGTGGAGGCCCTTACTCTTCCTGACGAGATCCGCCGGGCGCTGGACGATGTGTCGGCTCCGGTGCACCACTACCCCGATCACGACTGGAGCACGCTGTGAGCACCGACCGCCCCGCCGGCGACACCCCGCCCGGGCAGGAGGCCGCACCCGGGACCGCGGAGGCCCGTACGCCCGAGGGGGCGCAGGCGGCGGACCCGGGCGCACCGGCGAGCGAGGCACCGGCCGCGGCGCCCCCGGCCGGCCGGACCACCGCGGCGGCGCTGGCGGCGGCCGTCCGGGCCGTGGAGAGCGGCGAGCGCTCGGCCGCGTCGTTCTTCACCCAGGCCCCGCGCCCCGCCCGACCGGCCGCAGCCACCAAGGCGGCCCCGGCACCCGCCGGACCGGCACCCCAAGGCGGGCCGGCGGGCCCGCCCCCGGAGCCGGCGACCGTGCACCGCGCCGCCGCACCGGCCGGGCCCTCCGCACCGCCCGTAGCGGCCCCGGGCGCCGCCGCTCCCACCACCGCACCTCTCCCGGCCCCCGCCCCCGGCCTCGACGGCGTACGACAGGTGCTGCGGGCGGGCGGGGCCCCGGAGACCCTCGCGGAGCGGACCGCCGAGCTGCTCGGGGAGCGGGCCGCGGAGGTCCTGCGCGAGGATCCCTGGCAGCTGCTCGGGGTGCCGGGTGTGCGGCCCGAGCAGGCCGACGGCTTCGCGCGGGCGCTGCTCGGTGCCGCCGCCGGGCCGGGCGACGAGCGCCGCGGCCAGGCGCTGGTCGGCTGGCTGCTGGAGCAGGCCGCGGTCGCGGGGCATTCCGCGCTGGAGGCCGGCGCGCTGCGCAGCGCGCTGGCGCAGCGCCAGGTGCCCGACCCCGACGAGGCCCTGCAGATTGCCATCGCCGAGGGCGCCGTCCTGGTCTTCCAGGACGCGATCGAGGAACCGGGCCGGGCCCGGCCCGCGACGGACGAGGACGAGGAGGAGCGGCCGGTCCGGATCCTGCTGGGCCTGGACCGCTGGGCCATGGCCGAGGAGAGCGTCGCCGACGGCCTGGCCCGGCTGCTCAACACCTTCGAGCCGGTCCCGGACTCCGACGCTCCGGACACCGGCTCCGGGACGCCGGACGCCGAATCCGGTGCGGTGGACGCCGGCTCTGATTCCGACGCCGACTCCGCGGACGCCGACGAGCGGGCGGAGACCGCCGGTCCGTCCTCGGAGGCCGGTGACGCCCCGGCCCCGGCCCCGGTCCGTCCCTCCGCCGCCGCCTGGGAGGCCGCGGCCGCCGCCGCGCCGTCGCCGTCGGCCGCGGAGCTGATCCGTGCGGCCGCGCACAGCGGCCTGGTGGCGCATACGGGCGCGGAGGCGGCCCGCGCCGAGCCGGCCGCGCTGATCGCCGCGGCCCGTGCGCTGGGCCTGCGGGCCTTCGGCGCCGCCCACAGCGAGAACGGCCGCCGCCGGCTGGCCGCCGACCTCGCCGCGCTCGCGCCCGAGGCGGGCCCGGAGGCCGGTTCCGCAGGCGTGGGCGCAGCGGCGGTGACGGTCGCCGGGCTGCTGGCGGGGCAGGAGGGCCCCGGACGGGACGCGGACGGTGCCCTCGCGCTCGATCTGCTGGTGGTGCTGGACGCGCCGCAGCTGGATCTGGAGACCGCGGCCCTGCTCGTCGAGTCGCTGACCGACGGGACCCGGCTGGTGCTCAGCGGTGATCCCGGCGTCCTGTGGTCCGCCGGCCCCGGCCGTCTCTTCGCCGATGTCCTCGCGGCCCGTTTCTGCCCCCAGGTCGCCTCCCGCACCCCGGACTTCGGCCCGATCGGCGAGCTGGTGTCCGGCATCGGCATCGGTGAGCTGAGCCAGGTCGAGGCGCCCGGCAAGGAGGTCGTGATCGTTCCGGTGCGGGACGCCGGCGAGGCGGTGCACCGCGCCGTCCAGCTGGTCGCCGACTCCGTGCCCCGTGCGCTGGGCGTCCCGCCGGAGGACACCCAGGTCATCACGGTCGGACACGGCGGCGCGGCGGGCACCCGGGCGCTGAACGCCGCGCTCAAGGAGCGGCTCAACCCCGGCCCCGGCCGGTTCGGCGGTTTCGACCCCGGCGACCGCGTGGCCTACGCCCCGGCCCCCGGCCGTACGCTGCCCGGCACGGTCACCGGCGCCGACGCCGCGGGGCTGCAACTGGACTGCGCGGGCACCGCGGTCGTGGTGCCGCGCGAGCGGGTCGGCGGCGCGGTCCGGCACGGCTGGGCGCTCACCGCCCACCAGGCGGCCGGGATGCGCTGGCCGGCCGCGGTGGTCGTGGTGCCGGGGGACGCCGCCGGCGGACTGACCCGCGCCTGGGCCTATACGGCCTTCAGCCGCGGTGAGCGGCATCTGTCGGTGGTGCAGGGCGCCGATCAGGCGCTGGCCCGGGCGATCGCCGAGGTGCCCGTCAAGGAGCGGACCACCCGGCTGCGGACGCTGCTCGGGCAGCAGAGCGTGCCGTCCGCGGAGGACGCCCAGGAGTGAGACGGGGCGCGGAGGCGGCCGCCCGGAGCGGCCGCCTCCGCCCTCACCTCTCGCGGTCGAGCGGCTCCAGCAGGTCGTCGTCGCCCAGTTCCTCGTCGAAGACGGCGCTGACGTCGAAGCGGCACACCACCCGCTGCGGGTCCGCCTGGTCGAACGGCGCGGAGAGCCACTCCCCCGGTTCCGCCGGTTCGTCGGCGGCCGCCACCCACAGCGTGGAGTCGCCCTCCTCCAGGCCGAACTCCTTGTGCCGGGAGGCGATCTCATCGGGTTCGAACTCCCCGAACAGCACCCCCAGCGCCGCATGGACGCTGCTGCCGACGACCGCGGCGGCGTCGGCGGAGGGGCCCGCCGCCTCGTCGGCGGCGTCCGGATCGAGGTCCGCGATGCGCTGCGCCTGGTGCAGCAGCCGCTGCGGTTCGGCGACGGTGTAGTCGCGCCGGATCAGCACGCTGAGCGCACTGGGATCCTCCGGGCCCGCGTACGCGGGCAGCGCGTCGCTACCGGGGATCTCGAAGGGGGTGACCTCGTCGTAGGTGTCGTAGAGCAGCTCGTCGTACACCTCGGCCGCGGCGGCGAGCTCGTCGAACGCGGCGTAGACAGCCGGATCGTCCTGCCCCGAGCGGCGTTCGACCGCGTCGAGGTGACGGTCCAGCGCGGCTTTGACCGCCTCGGCGGCGGCACGTACCTCGGCAGCGGAGGGCTGCGCAGCATCAGACATAGTGCAGACGCTATCCGTACCGGGGCCGGTCCCGCACAATAGATGCGATGCCGGAATACGAATTCTGCGATGTGTACGTGCCACGGGGCGTTTCCCGGAAGGCCACCACACGCTTGCTGACCGACCATGCCGAGTACGGACACTGGGAGTTGGACCGTCTGCGGCTTAATCCGGACGGCAGCCGCAAGGTGCGGCTGCGCCGCCGGATCATCCGCCAGCTCCGCGCCACGTGGTGATCACCACCGGCGCGTGAGCAGCAGAGCGGGCCCCGCCTCGGCAGGGCCCGCTCCTTGGTGCGCTCATGCGCGCTCAGCTACCGCTCGTCACACAGCGCCGACCGTCGCATGATCGCCGCGTGAGCGCCGCCGTTCACCGGCGGACGGCACGCGCCTTGCGGTACAGCACCGCGCCCCCGAGCAGCATCCCGGCGGCGGCCGGAATCGCGTAGCCGGCCGTGCCGGCACCGGTCTCCGCGAGCTGCTGGCGGGGAGCCGGCACGACCTGGCTGTGCGGCGCGGTCTGCGGCTGCACTGCCGGGGTGTGCCCCTGCGGGGTGGCCGGGTGCTGGGGCTTCCCCGGGTGCTGCGGCTTGCCCGGGTGCTGCTGCTCCGGCTGGTGCGGCTTCCCCGGGTGGTGCGGGTGGTGCGGGTGGTGCCCCGAGTTGTCGCCGGTGCCGGGGTGGTGCGGCTTACCCGGGTGGTGCGGCTTACCCGGGTGGTGCGGCTTCCCGGGGTGGTGCGGATGTCCCGGGTGCTGCGGGTTGCCGGGGTGGTGGGGCTGGCCCGGCTGGTGCGGACGGCCCGGTAGCGGCGCGTCGTTGGCGCAGTCGTTGCCGAAGACCGGGTTCAGCAGACCGACCACGGAAACGCTGTTGCCGCAGGCGTTGACCGGGACGTCGACCGGCGCCTGGACGTTGTTGCCGGAACCCACACCGGGTGAGTTCGCGGTACCGCCCGCGGCGCTGGCGCCACCGTGGTGGCCGCCCCCGCCCGGATGCCCACCCTGGTGGTGGCCCCCTTGGTGCGGGCCGCCCGGGTGTCCGGTGTGGTGGCCGTGGCCGTCGTTGGCGCAGTGGTTGCCGAACGCGGGGTTCAGCAGCCCGACGACATTGACGGTGTTGCCACAGGCGTTCACCGGGATGTGCAGCGGTACTTGGACGTTGTTGCCGGATCCCACGCCGGGCGAGTTCGCCGCGCCGCCGGCGGCCCCCGCATCCGCGTGTGCGTAGCCGGCGACCGCGGCGAGTACACCGCCGGCCGCCGCCATGGTGATCAGGCCCTTTCGTGCGACCTGTCTCATAAATTGTTCCCCTGCCTAGTGCCTTACAGGAATGCGTGCGCGCGGCGATCCCCCGGGGAGACCGGGGGATCATCCGCCCGCCCACCGAAATACCCAGAGGCCCCGGAATGCGTGCCACGCATTACGGAGCCGAACCGGATCTGACCCTTACGGGTGCAGGTACAACGTCAAACGGCGTCAGAAAGTCACTTGTTGACGCAGTAGTTGCCGAAGGTCGGGTTCAGCAGACCGACCACGGAGATCGTGTTGCCGCAGGCGTTCACCGGAACGTGCACCGGTACCTGGACGACATTGCCGGACACGACGCCCGGAGAGTTCACGGCAGCGCCCTGGGCACCCGAGTCGGCGGCGGCCAGGCCCGCACCGGCGAGCACCAGACCACCGGTGGCCGCCGCAGCAGCGACGATCTTCTTCAGCATTGTTCCTCCTAGTAGGCAATGCGGTCCCAGCCGCGGACCGCACACCCTGCAACGAGGAAAAGGACGTTGAAGCTACGAACACATCAAAGCATTCACTCTTTCCGGCGACACCGACGCGAACGGCAGGAAATCCGCGTCGATTTCGGCTTCGACGGCAGCTCTTCCCGCGGGCCCCGCGGGTTTCAGCTCTGTTCGATGAACCGGTCGAGCACCCGCACCCCGAACTTCAGTCCGTCCACCGGAACCCGCTCGTCCACGCCGTGGAACATTCCGGCGAAGTCCAGCTCCGGGGGCAGCTTCAGCGGCGCGAAGCCGAATCCGCGGATTCCCAGGTCGTCGAACGACTTGGCGTCCGTACCGGCGGACAGCATGTACGGCACCGCGCGCGCGATCGGGTCCTCGGCCTGCAGCGCCGACTGCATCGCCGCGACCAGCGCCCCGTCGAAGGTGGTCTCCAGCGCCTTGTCCGCGTGCACGTCCTCGCGCTTGACCCGCGGGCCGAGGATCCGGTCCAGGTCGGCCAGGAACTCCTCTTCGTAGCCCGGCAGGAAGCGCCCGTCGACGTGTGCGGTGGCCTGCCCCGGGATCACGTTGACCTTGTACCCGGCGCCCAGCTGCGTGGGGTTGGCGGTGTTGCGGAGCGAGGCGCCGATCAGCTTGGCGATGCCGCCGAGCTTCGCCAGCGTGCCGTCCATGTCCTCCGGGTCGAGCTCGGTGCCCAGCGCGTCGCCGAGCTCGTCCAGGAAGACCCGCAGCGTCTTGGTCACCCGCACCGGGAACTCGTACCGCCCCAACCGCCCGACCGCCTCGGACAGTTCGGTGATCGCGTTGTCCTTGTGGATCATCGAGCCGTGGCCGGCCGAGCCGTCCACGGTCAGCTTCATCCAGTGCATGCCCTTCTGGGCCGTCTCGATCAGGTACAGCCGCAGTTGCTCGTTGACCGTGAAGGAGAAGCCGCCGACCTCGCTGATCGCCTCGGTCACCCCCTCGAAGAGCTCCGGGTGGTGGTCGACGAGGTACCGCGCGCCGTAGGTGCCGCCCGCCTCCTCGTCCGCGAGGAACGCCAGCACGATGTCCCGCGGCGGCTTGCGGCCGGTGCGCAGCCGGTCCCGGACGACGGCCAGCGTCATCGCGTCCATGTCCTTCATGTCGACCGCGCCGCGCCCCCAGACGCACCCGTCCGCGATCTCCCCGGAGAACGGGTGGTGGGTCCAGTCGGCGGCGTTGGCCGGCACGACGTCGGTGTGCCCGTGGATGAGCAGCGCGGGCCGGGAGCGGTCCTCGCCCTCGATGCGGGCGACGGTCGACGCGCGCCCCTTGTGCGACTCGAAGATCCGTGGCTCCAGGCCGACCTCGGCGAGCTTCTCCGCGACGTACTCGGCGGCGGCCCGCTCACCGGGGCCCGAGTGGTCGCCGTAGTTGCTGGTGTCGATCCTGATCAGATCCCGGCACAGGTCGACGACCTCGTCCTCGCCGGTCACCGTACGGGCCGGCTGTGACTCGATCACGCTGCCTCCTCTTGGTTCACGGCCGCGTCGCGCGCCCCGAGGCGCCCGGTCCGCGGCGGGGGTCCACCGCCATCCTCCACCCCGGCCACGCTCTGCCCAAGGCCGCAATACTCCCGACATCCGCTGGTCACAGGCCCGCACCCGGCGGAATGTACGGGTGATCGACCACCCCCGAACGTTTGCTATTGTTTTCCACGTCGGAACGGCCCAGGCCACACCGGCAGACACCTGGTCCGGGTGGCGGAATGGCAGACGCGCTAGCTTGAGGTGCTAGTGCCCTTTATCGGGCGTGGGGGTTCAAGTCCCCCCTCGGACACTCATCAACATCGACGCCCGCTTGGCACTGACCAAGCGGGCCTCGGTGTTTTCCCACGTTCTTCGCTTCGCCGTTTCCCCCCGCCCCGGAGATCCCGTGAGACGCCGCTCCCCCGTGCCGCCCGCGCCGTTGCCGCAGCGGGACGGGATCGATGCGGTGCGGGTGCGGCTGCCGGCCGATCCGGGTGGGGTGTGGGGGACGGTCGGGGATCATCTCGTGGCGCGGTTCGGTGGGGCGATCGGGGCCGGGCGGGTGGTGGAGATGCTGGGCGCGGGCCGGTTCGTGGGGCTTGAGGGGGCGCTGAGCGGGGACGAGCCGTACGTCGCGGGGCGGTATGTGTGGTTCCACCGGGACTTCGCGCCGGAGGTGCGGGTGCCGTTCGAGGTGCGGATCGTGCACCGGGACGAACGGATCGTGATCGCCGACAAACCGCACTTCCTGGCCACCACGCCGCGCGGGCAGCACATCACCGAGACCGCGCTGGCCCGGCTGCGGCGCGAGCTCGGGCTGCCGGCGCTGCAGCCCGCGCACCGGCTGGACCGGCTGACGGCGGGGCTGGTGCTGTTCGTCGTACGGCCCGAGGACCGGGGGGCGTACCAGGGGCTGTTCGGCGGGCGCCGGGTGCGCAAGGAGTACGAGGCGGTGGCCCCGTACGACCCGGATGTGGCGCTGCCGGTGTCGGTGCGCAGCCGGATCGTCAAGGAGCGCGGGGTGCAGACGGCGCGTGAGGTGCCCGGGGCGGTGAACGCGGAGAGCCGGATCGAGCTGGTCGAGCGGCGGGGCGGGCTCGGACGCTACCGGCTGCTGCCGGCGACCGGGCGCACGCATCAGCTGCGGGTGCACATGCACGGTCTGGGGCTGCCGATCCTCCATGATCCGCTGTATCCGGGCGGTGATGGCGCGGCGGGTGCCCAGGGAGCCGGTGGGGCGGGCGCCGAGGACTTCGGGGCGCCGTTGCAGCTGCTGGCGAAGGTGCTGGCGTTCCGGGACCCGGTGGACGGGCGGGAGCGGCGGTTCGAGAGCGGGCTGCGGCTGGCGGCGTGGCCGGGGGCCGCGGCCGGCTGACGTCCGCAGGCGGAATTTGGGGTGCGGGCGGGGGTCCGGCGTCCGTAGGGTGCGGGGGTTGGTGAACTGGGGCGAAGGGCCGGCCGGATGCTGATCTTTGATGCGGACGACACGTTGTGGGAGAACAACGTGATCTTCGAGCGGGTCATCGACGAGTTCCTGGAGTGGATGGTGCAGCCGGGGCTCGACCGGGTCGCGGTGCGGACGGTGCTCGACGGGATCGAGGCCGCGAACGCCCCGACGCTGGGGTACGGCAGCAAGGTCTTCCTGCACAGCCTGGGCGAGTGCGTGGCGCGGCTGCGCGGGCGGGCCGCGACGGCCGAGGAGACGGCGCGGATCGCCGGGTGGGCGGCCGCCTTCGCCGGGGACCGGGTGGAGCTGATACCCGGGGTCGCCGAGACGCTGGCGGAGCTGGCACGGCGGCACGAGTTGCTGTTGCTGACCAAGGGCGACACCGAGGAGCAGGAGCGGAAGGTGGCGGCCTCGGGGCTGACCGGGCACTTCCGCGGGGTGCACATCGTGGCGGAGAAGGACGTCGCCACGTACGAGCGGCTGAAGCGCGCCTACGACCTGGTGCCGGACGAGACCTGGATGATCGGCAACTCCCCCAAGTCGGACATCCTGCCGGCGCGTTCGGCCGGGCTGAACGCGGTGTTCATCCCGCACCGGCACACCTGGGTGCTGGAGCACGACGAGCTCGACCCGGACGACAAGAAGGTGCTGCACCTGTCGGCGTTCCAGGAGCTGCTGCGGCACTTCTGAGGGCGGCAGGCACCGGTACGGAAGTGAGGAGGGGCGACGTGGGAGAAGGTGACGGTGCGGTGCGGCGGCCGGGGGTGTCGTGCGTGTTCGTGTGCCACGACGGTGCGGGGCGGGTGCTGCTGGCGCGGCGGAGCGCCGGGGCCCGGGACGAGCCGGGGACGTGGGACTGCGGTGCGGGGGCGCTGGAGTTCGGCGAGACCTTCGAGGCCGCGGTGGCGCGGGAGGTCCACGAGGAGTACGGCACCCGGCCGCTCGGTATCGAGCAGCTCGGGGTGCGCAATGTGCTGCGCGGCGATCCGGTGGACTCGCACTGGGTCGCGGTGGTCTTCGCGGTGCGGGTGGCGCCGGAGGCGGTGACGATCGGCGAGCCGCACAAGTTCGACGCGCTGAGGTGGTGCCCGCCGGACGCCCTCCCCGCGCCGCTGCATTCGCAGTGCGGGGAGAGCCTGGCGTTGTTCGTGCGGTCCGTCTCGTCCGCGGAGGCGGGTGGCTAGGGCCCGTCGGTGGGGCCGGTGGGGCCGGTGAGCGCCGCCACCGTGCGCTCGGCGGCTTCCAGGAGCTGTTCGTCGGCGCGCAGGTCGGCGTCCGCGGAACCGGCGTACAGCGGGAGCCGGGTGCGTCGGTCGATCAGCGCGCGCAGGTGCGGGAGCGCGGGACGGGCGTGCGGCCCCATGGCGGCCAGGGTGGTCATCGCGACGGGCCCGAAGAGGTCGTCGTCGAGGTAGGCCGGGAGTACGGCGAGGAGTTCGGTGGCCACGGGTGGGCCCTCGTTCCGCCACAGCAGCAGTGAGCCGCGTACCTGCATGGCGCCGGGGCGGCCGAGGACGGCGGCGCGCAGTTGCTCGGACTGCTCGTGGTCGAGGCCGCCGTGGTCGAGCAGCCACCGGAAGAGGGCGGAGTGGTCGGCGGTGCGGCGGCCCTCCGGTCGACGGGTGCGCAGGTAGGTCTCGACGGGCGCCCGGTCGCCGGTGATCCGGGCCAGGGCCAGTGCGCCGTGGCCGGGGCGCCGGCGGGAGTCGCGGGTGAGCGTGGTGATCAGCGGCACCGCGGCGGCCGCGGGCGGGCCGATCCGGCCGAGCGTGCCGACGAGGGAGAGCTCCGGCCAGGTGGCCAGGGTGGCGCCGCGGGCCTCGGCCGCCTCGCACACTGCGCGCAGCGCGGTGAGGAGGCCGGGGACGCACGGAGCGGCGTCCGCCGGATCGAGGGCGTCGAGGATGCCGAGGGCGAGGGACAGTGCGTCGTGGTCTTCGAATCGGAGCAACTCGCCTGCGTAGGTGGCCAGTTGGGCGGTATCGACGGCTCCGGCGCGGAGCAGGCCGCGGAGGGCGGCGAGCATGCCGGGCGGGCGGGCGCCGGTGGTCAGCAGGGCGTGGACGTGCGGGGCGGCGCGTGGATCGTCGACCGTCGCGAGGGCGTAGGTGATGTCCCAGGCAAGGGCGGCGGAGGGGTCGGCGCCCGGGCCGGTGGGGTCCGCGGCCGGGGCCGTGGCGGGGTCCGGCACCAGGGCGCCCAGGGCGGCGGCGGACCGGCGGGTGGCGGTGCGGGAGGCGCACAGGGCGGGCACGACGAGGGCGCGCAGGCCGGGCGGTGCGGTGGGCAGCAGCCGGACGAGGTGCGGGGCCAGGGTGCCGGGGGCGGCCCGCCACTCCTGGAACGCCCGGTGGGCCAGCTGCACCCCGACCCGTCGCCCGTAGGCGCCGGCCTCGCCGGCCAGCAGCCGGGTAACGGTGGCGTAGCAGTCCTGTTCGCGTTCCTGGCGGTGGAGGGCGCGGCCCCAGCGTGCGCCGATGGAGCAGCCGCGGTCGGCGTCGTGGGCGGTGAGCGCGGTGACCTCCGTCAGGATCTGGGCGTCCAGTTCCGGCCAGCGTTCGCGCGGTGCGGTCGCCAGCTCCTCCAGGCAGCCGAGCAGCCGGATCTCGGGGAGCGGGTCGGTGCGGAGCGGGCCGGTCGGGCAGGAGGCGCCCGGTGTGCCGAGCAGCGCGTCGGCCAGGGCGATCCGGGTGCCGGGGTCGGTGAGTTCGCCGAGGGCGGTACGGGCCCGGTCGGCGGCACCGGTGCGGACGAGGAGCGTGGCGGCGGCCCTGCGGACGTCCGGGTCCGGGTCGTGGAGCGCTGCCGCGGCCGCCGGGGCCGGCGCCGGCCAGGGTGTACGGCCGTACGTCAGCTCGCCGAGGAGGGTGAGCGCGGTACGGCGTACCGCGGGGCTGATGTGGCGGGTGAGCGAGAGCAGTTCGCGGGTGGCCGGGCCGTCGGCGTCGGCGCCGACCGCTTCGAAGACGGCGGTTCTGGCCGGGGTGCCCGGGGTGAGGACGGATCCGTCGAGGACCGCCGCGGTGAGGTCCGGCGGACGGTCGGGGCCGGGAGAGGTCGACTCGGTGGCATCGGTCGACGGGCCGGCAGTGGTCGACGGGGTGGAGGCCGGATCCTGGCCCGGCGTCCGCGTGGTCATCGGGTGGGGCGGTGGCCGCCCTTCCTGTAGGTCATGGGGAGGATCATGAACCACGGGAAGGGCGGCGGCAACGCATTTACGGGACGAGCCTTCCGTCGCCTTCCTCCGCGGCCCTACAGCGGTGCGACATCGGTGAGTTCGCCGTCCTCCAGGGCGAGCCAGCGGGTGATGCCCAGTTCCCGGAGGAACGTCAGGTCGTGGCTGACGACCACGAGCGCGCCCTCGTAGGACTCCAGGGCAGTGACCAGCCGGCGGACCGAGGCCATGTCGAGGTTGTTGGTCGGCTCGTCGAGCAGCAGCAGCTGCGGGGCGGGCTCGGCCAGCATCAGCGCGGCGAGCGAGGCGCGGAAGCGTTCGCCGCCGGAGAGCGTGCCGGCCTGCTGGTCGGCCCGGGCGCCCTTGAAGAGGAAGCGTGCGAGCCGGGCCCGGATGCGGTTGTTGGTGGCGTCCGGGGCGAAGCGGGCGACGTTCTCGACGATGGTCAGGTCGTGGTCGAGGACCTCCAGTCGCTGGGGGAGGAAGCGGTGCGGGACGTGGACCTCCGCGGTGCCGGACTCCGGTGGGATCTCGCCGGCGAGGGTGCGCAGGAGGGTGGTCTTGCCGGAACCGTTGCGGCCGGTGAGGGCGATGCGTTCGGGACCGTGCACCTCCAGGTGGGCGCGGGCGCCGTAGCGGGTGCGTACCTCGCGCAGGGTGAGCACGCCGCGGCCCGGCGGGACGGCGGTGTGCGGCAGGTCGATGCGGATCTCGTCGTCGTCCCGGACCGCTTCGACGGCCTCGTCGAGGCGTTCCCTGGCCTCCTTGAGGCGTTCGGTGTGCAGGATGCGGTGTTTGCCGGCGGAGACCTGGGCGTCCTGCTTGCGTCCGTTCATGACGATCTTGGGTTCGCGCTTGTTGGCGTTCATCTTGCTGCCGTATCGCGCCCGGCGGGCCAACTTGACCTGGGCGTCGGACAGTTCGCGCTTCTGGCGCTGGACGTCGGCCTCGGCGACCCGCACCATCCGTTCGGCCGCCTCCTGTTCGGCGGCCAGGGCGCGTTCGTAGTCGGCGAAGTTGCCGCCGTACCAGTGGACCTCGCCGCCGCGGAGGTCGGCGATCCGGTCGACCCGGCCGAGGAGTTCCCGGTCGTGGCTGACCACGACGAGCACGCCGGACCAGCCGTCCACCGCGGTGTACAGGCGCTCGCGGGCCGCCCGGTCGAGGTTGTTGGTGGGCTCGTCGAGCAGCAGGACGTCCGGCCGGCCGAGCAGCAGGGCGGCCAGCCGGAGCAGGACGGATTCCCCGCCGGAGATCTCGCCGATGGTGCGGTCGAGGTCGATACCGGTCAGCCCGAGCTGGTCGAGGGTGGCGCGGGCCCGCTCCTCGACGTCCCAGTCGTCGCCGATGACGGCGAAGTGCTCCTCGCTCGGGTCGCCGCTCTCGATGGCGTGCAGGGCGGCGCGGGCCGCGGCGATGCCGAGTGCCTGGTCGACGCGGAGCGCGGTGTCGAGCGGGGCGTGCTGCGGGAGGTAGCCGATCTCACCGGCGGTCCGGACGCTGCCCGCGGTCGGGGTCAGCTCGCCCGCGAGGAGCTTCAACAGGGTGGATTTTCCGGAGCCGTTGAGGCCGATCAGGCCGGTGCGGCCGGGGCCGACGGTGAGCTGGAAGTCCTCGAAGACGCAGCTGCCGTCGGGCCAGCTGAAGCCGAGGCCGGAGCAGGCGAGGGAGGCGGCGGAGGCGGCACGGGATGCGGGGGTCTGTGACATACGGGTCTCCTGGGTGCGCGGAAAGTGTGCGGGGAGCTGCGCGGGAGACACCGCGGGGGACGCCGAAGGGCCGGGTGCGCCGGGGTACGCCGGTCGGCACGCCGAGGTCACGGACGGCGCCACGCGGTACGTCAGGGCGTACGCGTGCGCGCGGTGTCTCAAGACCTCAGACGAGCAACGGCCTTCTCCAATCGGCGGCAATGGGGCCGGGAAAGACGGTACGGGGGACGCCACGAAAAAGCAAACGCATTTTTCGTTGCGTTTGTAAGCGGTGGTGCGCGCCGGCGCCCCCGGAATCCCGCCCTACTCCCCCGCCCCCTCGCGCGGGCGCAGCCGTACCCGGGCGGGACCGGTCGGCTGCAGGGTGATGCCGGCGGCGACCGGCACCTCCTCGTCCACGGCGTCGAGTTCGTACGCGCGCAGCAGCATCGCCAGCGCGAGCACCGACTCCAGCATGGAGAAGTGCTGCCCGATGCAGGCGCGCGGACCGCCGCCGAACGGGAACCAGGCGTACCGGTGCCTTTCCCCGTCCCGCTCGGGTGCGAACCGGCCGGGATCGAAGCGTTCCGGGTCCGGCCACAGCGCCGGGTCGCGATGGGTCACCCACGGCGCGACCACCACGTCCGCACCGGCCGGGATGCGGAAGCCGCAGATCTCGGTGGCCGCCACGGCCCGCCGGCTGACGACCGGGGCCGCCGGGTACAACCGCATCGATTCCTTGAGCGCCTGGGTCAGGTACGGCAGCCGGTCCAGGTCGGCGGCGGTGGGCACCCGGTCCGCCAGCACACCGTCGATCTCCGCCCGGACCCGGGCCTGTTCCTCGGGGTGGCGGGCGAGCAGGTGCAGGGTGAAGGCCAGGGAGATCGCGGTGGTCTCGTGGCCGGCCAGCAGGAAGATCAGCACCTGCTCGCGGATCTCGGTGGCGTCCAGCGAACCGTCCTCGGCGTTGCCGGCCGCGGCCAGCAGCGAGAGCAGGTCCTCGCCCCCGGCGGTGTCCGGGCCGTCCGCCGCCCCGGTCGCCGCGCGACGGCCGGCGATGATCCGGTCGCACAGCGCGTCGAGTTCGTCCATGGCGGCCCGCGCCCGCAGATTGCCCGGGGTCGGCCAGTGCCGCGGGACCTTCACCGGCACGTAGGCACGCTGGACGACGTACGCGTTGATGACCGGGGCGCAGCGGTGGATGGCGGCCACCGCCTCCTCGGCGTCCAGGCCGAAGAGGATCCGGGCGACGGTGCGCAGCGCGAGCCGGTTCATCTCGGGGACCAGGTCGACGGTGGCGTCCTCGGCGGTCCGCCAGCGGTCGACGACGGTGGCGGCCTCGCCCGTCACGGCCGAGGCGTAGCCGTCCACCCGGCGCTTGGTGAACAGCGGCTGCACCAGCCGCCGTTGCCGGAGGTAGTCGGCGTCCTGGCTGGTGAGCAGGCCGTTGCCGAACGCCTGCCGGACCTCCTCGTACAGCGGGTGGTCCTTGCGGAAGTTGGCGGCCTGGGAGGCGAGGATCTGCTGGACGCCCTCGGGCGCGAAGACGGCGTGGAACACGCTGCGCAGACCGGGCGGGCCGGCCTCCAGGCGGACCACGTCGCCGTGTTCGCGCCGGGCCCGGGCGAACGTGCTGAGGGAGTCGCGCCGCAGGTCGAGCATCGAGCCGAGCAGGGGGAGCCCGGCCGGGCCGGGGATGGCGTCGACGGCGGCCGGGGCGGGCCGGGAGCCGGAGGGCGAGTCGGGCTGGGAGTCGGTTATGGGCATGGTCGGATGTCTATCCCGGCGACGGGTGTTCCTACCCCCGGCGGGGGCCCGGCCGCAATGTGGCGGGAAGGCGCAGGGGCCCGGGGCGGCGCCGTGCCGGGCCGCGTAACATGGGCCGGATGATCAACAAGCGTGCCGGGCGCCCGGCCCCCGCGGCCGCGACGTCCTGCCGGGTCACCGTCTGCCGCGGCTGCTGCTGCGGCGATGCGGCCAAGATCCCGGGCGTGGACCACACCGGTCAGATACCCCGGCTGCGGGCGGCCCTGGACGGCGCGGCACCGGTGCGCGCCTCGGACTGCCTGGACGTCTGCGACCAGGCGAACGTCGTGGTGGTGCAGCCCTCGCCGGCCGGCCGGGCGGCGGGTGGCCGGCCGGTGTGGCTGGGGCTGGTCAACGACGACGACGCGCTGGCGGACATCGCCGCCTGGATCCGGGCCGGCGGCCCCGGTCTCGCCGAACCTCCGGGCGTCCTGGACCTGTACACGATCACGGTGTCGCGGCGGGTGCGCGAGGGACTGGCGGACTGAGCGCGCGCGTGCCGCCCCGACGTCCGGCTCCTGCCGCCGGTTACCGGAGTCTTACGGCCGCACGCCGGACCGCGCGCCGCGCCGCCCGGTGGTGTTGGCTGGGGCCATGAGGTCTCTCCCGGGAAGGGCCCGCTGACCGTGCACCGCGAACCGCCGCCCGCCGCTCCCCCGCCCGCCCCCGCGTCCGGACCGCCCCGGCGCGTCCTGGTCGTCGAGGACGATCCGACCGTCGCCGAGGTCGTCACCGGCTATCTCTCCCGCGCCGGATACGCCACCGAGCACGCCGCCGACGGGTTCGCCGCGCTGGACCGGGCCGCGGCCTTCCGGCCGCATCTGGTCGTCCTGGATCTGATGCTGCCCGGCCTCGACGGCCTGGAGGTGTGCCGCCGGCTGCGCAGCGCCCACGACGGGCCCGCGGTCCCGGTGGTGATGCTGACCGCGCGCGGCGAGGAGGCGGACCGCATCCTCGGGCTGGAGCTGGGCGCGGACGACTACGTCACCAAGCCGTTCAGCCCCCGCGAGCTGGTGCTGCGGATCGGCTCGGTGCTGCGGCGCGCGGAGGCCCCGCCGCCGGCCGCGGCGCCCGCGCCCGTCCTGCGGGCCGGGGACCTGACCGCCGATCCCGAGGGCCGGCGGGCCGACCGCGGCGGACGCGAACTCGCCCTCACCGCCCGCGAGTTCGACCTGCTGGTCTTCCTGATGCGCCACCCGGGCCGGGTCTTCTCCCGGGAGGAGCTGCTGCAACGGGTGTGGGGCTGGGAGTTCGGCGATCTGTCGACGGTGACCGTCCATGTGCGGCGGCTGCGCGAGAAGGTCGAGTCGGATCCGGCGGCGCCCCGGCTGGTGACGACGGTGTGGGGCGCGGGCTACCGCTTCGATCCGGCGCCGGGCTCCCCCGGGCCGGGAGAGGCGGACGAGGGGTGTCTGCCATGACGGACTTCCTGGTCATCGTGGCGCTGGCGGCGCTCGGCGCGGCTCTGGTGGGGCTGCTCGCCGCGCCCGCGGTACGGGCGCTGCGGCGCCGTTCGGTGGCTCTGTCGCTGTTCGCGGTGGCGGCGCTGGCGGTGGCCGCGATGGCCGCGGGAACGGTGGCGGTCGCCCAGGCGATGTTCCTGTCGGGACACGACCTGGGCGTGGTGATGGCCGTGGTGGCGGTGTCCGGGGTGGTGTCGCTGGCGGCCGCGCTGCTCTTCGGCCGGCGGATCGCGGCGGGCAGCCGGGAGCTGGCGCGGTCGGCGCGTACGGTCGGCAGCGAGGGCGGCTTCGTCGCGCCGGACGAGCCGCCGACGGCCGAACTCGCCGCGCTGTCACGAGCGTTGGAGGAGACCAGCGCGCGGCTGGCCAAGGCCCGGGAACGCGAGCGGGCCCTGGACGGCTCCCGCCGTGAGCTGATCGCGGGCATCTCGCACGATCTGCGGACCCCGCTCGCCGGGCTGCGGGCGATGGCCGAGGCGCTGGAGGACGGGGTCGCCGAGGACCCCGCGCGCTACCACTCCCGGATCCGGATCGAGGTGGAACGGCTGTCCGCCATGGTCGACGACCTCTTCGAACTGTCCCGGATCCAGGCCGGGGCGCTGGCCCTGACCCTGTCGCGGGTGTCGGTGTACGACCTGGTGGACGACGCGCTGACCGGGGCCCGGCCGCTGGCGCGGGCGGGCGGGGTGCGGCTGGTGGACGGCGGGGTGGCGCCGCTGCCGGTGCGGGTGGACGCCCAGCAGATCACCCGGGTCCTGGGCAATCTGCTGGTCAACGCGATCCGGGCGACCCCGGCCGAGGGGACCGTCGCGGTCAGCGCCCGGCAGGAGGCGGACCGGGTGGTCCTGGCCGTCGAGGACGGCTGCGGCGGCATCCCGCCGGAGGACCTGGCCCGGGTCTTCGACACCGGCTGGCGCGGCGGCAGCGCCCGCACCCCGCGCGCGGACGGCCAGGCCGGGGCGGGGCTCGGGCTGGCGATCGTCCGCGGCATCGTGGAGGCCCACGGCGGCCGGGCGACGGTACGGAACGCCGGCGCGGGCTGCCGCTTCGAGGTGGCACTGCCGGGGGCGGGGGCGTAGGGGCCCGGCGGTCGTGTACCGGCTCAGCCGCGGGCCGCCACCCCGTCCCGTTCCTCCGGGCCGGGGGCGGGGGGCGTAGGGGCCCGGCGGTCGTGTATCGGCTCAGCCGCGGGTCGCCACCCCGTCCCGTTCCTCCGGGCCGGGGGCTGGGACGTAGGGGCCCGGCGGTCGTGTACCGGCTCAGCCGCGGGCCGCCGCCCCGTCCCGTTCCTCCGGGCCGGGGCCGGTGGCGTGGTGCGTGTCGTCCGTGCGGCGCTCCGGGAAGTCCCGGACGGTACGGACCGGCGAGAGGACCAGGGTCAGGGCCGCGAGCGGCACACCGGCGGTCGTGATCCACAGGGCGGTGCGGACCCCGAGGGCGGAGCCGAGCGCACCGCCGAGCAGGGCACCCAGCGGCAGCGTCCCGTAGTTGAGGAAGGCGCTGCTGGCCACCAGCCGGCCGAGCAGGGACGGCGGGCAGTACCGCTGCTGGAAGCCCACCTTGAGGATGTTGCCGCCCACCACGCCCGCGCTGACCCCGAAGCTGCCCGCGACGTAGAGCAGCGTGCCGGCGCCCTGGGTGGTCAGCGGGATGAGCAACGCGGCGCTGGGCAGGCCGAGTTCGTACAGCAGCATGGCGCGGGCGGTGCCGAGCCGGGCGGCGGTGCGGCGCACCAGGAACGCGCCCGCTATCCCGCCCGTGCTGGCCAGCGCGAGCAGTCCGCCGACGGCTCCGGACGGCAGGCCGACCTCGCGTACCAGGAAGACGGCGACCAGGGACTGATAGGCCATCAGCGCGAGGTTGGAGAGCGCGCCGAAGAGCGTCAGCGTACGGAACCACACATCGCCGGCGACCAGCCGCACGCCCTCGGCTATCTCGGCGGGCAGGGAGCGCGCCGCGCGGCCGTCGTTCCGCTCCGCCGGGCGGGGTTCGCGGTGCCGGATGCCGAGCAGGCACAGCAGGGAGATGAGGAATGTGCCGGCGTTGGCCAGCAAGCCGTTGACCGCGCCCGCCAGTTGGGCGAGGAGGCCGGCGGTGCCCTGTCCGACGATCTGCGCGGCGGAGGCGCTGCCGTGCAGCTTGGCGTTGCCCTCGGCCTGGTCGGCGGGGTCGAGGAGGGTGGGGAGGTAGGCGCTGTACGCGGTCTGGAAGACCACCGCGGCACCGCCGGTCAGCAGGGCCACCGCGAGCAGCGCTCCCAGGCCGAGCCTGCCGTACCTGGCGAGGACGGGGACGGCGGCGAAGAGCGCCAGGGACAGTGCGGCGGAGGCGAGCATCAGGGGGCGGCGGCGCACCCGGTCCACCCATACGCCGACCGGGAGGCCGATCAGCAGCCAGGGCAGCCAGCCGGCGGCGGCGAGCAGTCCGACCGCGAAGGTGGAGGCGTGCAGGGTGGACACCGCGACGAGCGGCATGGCCACGTTGGTGACCGCGGCCCCGAACTTCCCGGCCGTCTCGCCGCACCACAGCAGCCGGAAGTCGCGGTGCCGGCGGAGCAGTCCGCTCATCGGTCGCCGCCCCCGTCCGCGCCCCCGCTCTCCTTCCGGGGGAAGGACTGCAGCTGGACGAGGACCGGCCGGACCGCCTCGCCGTCCACCGCGGACGGGTTGCGGTTCGCGTCCAGCGCCGCCGCCCGGTGTCTCTCGACGACCTCGGCCAGCTCGGCGTTGAGCGCCTCCAGTTGCTCGGCCGTCATCCGCAGGTCCTGCCAGCGGGAGAGGGTGCCGGCGTTGTGCCACTCGGGCTCCCAGTCCTCGGTGAGGTAGGTCGTGACCTGGTGGAAGTCCCGCTGGACGAACTCGTGGAGGTAGACCGACAAGGCGCCGCGGGTGGCCGGATCGTCGCGGAATTCGGCGGTGTCGAGGCGGTGCGAGACCCGGGCCGCCCGCCACCACCGTTCGCGCTTGGTGCCCCGGCCGGTGTCCTCCTCGATGAAACCGTGGTCGGCGAGGTGGCGCAGGTGCCAGCTGACGGTGCCGGTGTTCTCGCCGAGCCGCCGGGCCACCCCGGTCGCGGTGTCCGGGCCGTCGAGGCTCAGCAGGTCCAGGATGCGCATCCGCAGCGGATGCGCCAGGCCGCGCAGGCTGCGGGCGTCCATCCGGCGCTCGGGAAGGGCGCCGGCCGGCCGCGCAGGCGGTGTTGAGGGGTCGTCAGGCATGACCTGAGCATAGCGTTGCAGAGGGCCCTCTGCACAGAGTTCTCTGCAGAGAATTCTGTGCAGAGAACCCTCTGCAGTGGGTTTTCCTACTCCCCGCTGCCTCCCTTGTCGTCCTCCGGCGTCCACAACGGGTGTTCGCGACGGGCCCATGCCGCGTCGACCGACCCGGTGCGCAGCCCCACCCTCGACTCGGGGTCCCGGTACGCCATCCAGAGGTGGCCGCCGATCACGATGAGGAGGCTGAGCGCGAGCCAGTCGTGGACGAACGTGGCGCCGGTGCGCCAGACCAGCGGCGCCAGGTGCGTGAACCACATCAGCAGGCCGGTGCCGGTCATCACCAGGACCGCGCCGGCGAGCCAGGCCGCGTACAGCTTCTGGCCGGCGTTGAACTTCCCGGCCGGACGGCCTCCCCGGCGGCGCAGTACGGCCCGCAGCCAGCGCCGGTCGTGCGGGCCGAAGCGGTTGAGGCGGGTGAGGTCGGCGCGCAGCGCACGGGAGGCCAGGCCGAGCAGCAGCGGGACCGGCAGCAGGATGCCGGACCACTCGTGGAGGGTGACCATCAGGGCGCGGCGGCCGACGAGTTGGGCGAGGAAGGGGAGGTAGAGGCAGGCCGCGGTGGCCACGCAGACGGCCATGAGGGCGGCGGTGGCCCGGTGCACCCGGTGTTCGGCGCGGGTGAAGCGCGGGACACGGGGGCGGCCTCGGTCCGGGCCGGCGGCGGTCTCAGGTCGTGGGGACATCGTCCCGTCCGTTCGACCGGCCGACCCAGGCATCGACGTCATATCCGAGCTGCTCCCAGTATCCGGGCTGGACGTGGTCGGTGACGGTGATCCCGGAGAGCCACTTCGCCGACTTGTAGAAGTACATGGGCGCGACGTAGAGGCGCACCGGCCCGCCGTGGTCGTGGCCGAGCGGCCGGTCCTGCATCCGCAGGGCGACCAGGACGTCGTGGCGGCGGGCCTGTTCGAGGGTGAGGGATTCGCTGTAGGCGCCGTCGAAACAGGTGAAGCGGACGGCCTTGGCCTCGGGGCGGACCCCGGCGGCATCCAGGAGGGTGGCCAGGCGCACGCCCTCGAACGGGGTACGGGGCACCCGCCAGCCGGTCACGCACTGGACGTCCCGGACCAGCCGGGTCTGCGGCAGGGCGCGCAGATCGGCGAGGCGGTAGCTGGCGCGGTGGCGCACCAGGCCGTCGACGGTGAGGCGGTAGCTGTGCTCGTCCTTGTCCGGGACGGAACCGGTCACCGAGTAGTAGCGGAAGCCGCCGCCGGCGGGCAGCAGACCGGACAGACCGGTGGGGTCGTTCTGCGCGGCGGCGCCGAGGGTCTCGTCGTAGGCGCGCTGGAGGTAGGGGGCCGCGGCGACGCCGGCGGCGCCGGCCGCGAGCATCCCGAGCACCACGCGGCGGCCGACGGGCGTGCCGCGCCGGTCGTCGTCGTGGCCGGCCGGGCGGGCCGGATTTTCGTCCTTGGTCACCCCTCGATTCGAACACCGCGCGGGCGCCGGGGCCAGTGTCGGGGCCCCGGCGTCAGACTTTCGTCATGGGCTTCCGTCATGGGCCGGTGCGCCCGAACCCCCGGGCCCGGCGCAGTGCGGCGGCCCGGGCGGCCCGGAAGGCGCGGTCGGGGTCGCGGCCCGCGTACGACCAGGGGGCGCGGGTGCGGTGGCGGCCGATGCGCGCGAAGAGGGTGGCGGCCTCGGCCATCCGTCCCTCGTGGAAGGTGGCGTGGGCCAGGAAGTTGAGGTCGACCTTGCCGCGGGGGTGGTCCTCGCCCTCCCATTCCAGCCACCAGTCGAAGGCGGCCTGCCGGAGCCGGTGCGCGTGCCGGGTGCGCCAGTGGCCGGAGTCCGCCGGGTCGGGCGGCTCCAGGCCGGCGGCGGCCCGTACGCGGTAGCGCTCGGCGTGGGCGACGACGGGGAGCAGGGCGAGCGGGGAGTCCGCGGGGGCGCGGGCCGCGGCACGGGCGGCGAAGTCATGGGCCGGGTGCCGCGGGTCGTCGGCCGCGTGCGGCTGCTGTTCGGCCAGGCAGGCGGCCATCACGTGGTGGGCGTGGTGGTGGTCGGGGTGCCGGGCCCGGATCTGGCTGAAGGCGTGGGCGCGGGCGTCCTCGGTGCCGGTGCGGCGGGCCAGGATCAGCGCGCCGAGCCAGGGCGTGGGGTCGTCGGGCAGCAGCCGGGCGGCGGCCGCACAGGCCGCGGCGGCGGCACCACTGCTGGTCTCGCCGCGCAGCGCCCGCCGGACGGTGGCGACGGCGAGGAGGGTGGCCGCGTCCCCGCTGTCCGGTTCGGCGAGCTGCCAGTCACCGGCCCAGGCGGCACTGCCCGGGACGCCGGCCAGCACCGTTAATCGGTGGCCCCGGCGGTCCCAGTCGGTGCCGGTCCCGGCGAGCAGGGTGCGCACCCGGGCCCACTGGCCGAGCGCCAGGGCGTCGGCGGCGACGGCCAGTTCGGCGTCGTCCAGCGCGGGGCCGGTGGCCGGGCCGGCCGCCCGGCCGGTGGGGCCGGGGGCCGGGGGTGCGAGGGGCGGCGAGGGGGAAATCGACATCACGGGTCAGCGGGCTCCATGGCGCGCCGCGCCGGTCGTGCGCCGCACCTGTCGTCCTTGGTGGGCGGGGCCGGTTCTGCGCGCGCCTGTGCAGAGGGTGACGGTCTGGTCCGCACCAGTCATCACGCACAGCAAAGCGGTACGCAGAGCTCCCCGTCAAGGCGGAAAGAGGAATGGCTGGATCCGCCAACATCTTTCCGCGGCCCCCACGCCGTCAGGCCACCGCCCGGGCAGCCGCCCGGCCCGCCGTACGGCCGGAGAACAGGCAGCCGCCCAGGAAGGTGCCCTCCAGCGAGCGGTAACCGTGCACCCCGCCGCCACCGAAGCCGGCCGCCTCGCCCGCCGCGTAGACGCCCGGCAGGGGCGCCCCGCCGTCGGTCAGCACCCGCGAGGAGAGGTCGGTCTCCAGCCCGCCGAGCGTCTTGCGGGTGAGGATGCTCAGCCGGACGGCGATCAGCGGGCCCGCCTTGGGGTCGAGCAGCCGGTGCGGGGCCGCGGTGCGGATCAGCCGGTCACCGAGGTACTTGCGGGCCCCGCGCACCGCCGTCACCTGGAGGTCCTTGGTGAAGGAGTGGGCGATCTCCCGGTCCCGGGCCACGATCTCGCCGCGCAGCGCGGCCTCGTCGATCAGCGGCTCCTTGGTGAGCGCGTTCATCCGTCGTACGAGATCGGGCAGCGAGCGCTCGACGATGAAGTCCGTGCCCCGGTCCATGAACGCCTGCACCGGGCCGGGCGCGCCGGCCCTGGCCCGGCCCAGCACGTCACGGATGCTCTTGCCGGTCAGATCCGGGTTCTGCTCGGAGCCGGAGAGGGTGAACTCCTTCTCGATGATCTTCCGGGTGAGCACGAACCAGGTGTGGTCGTGGCCGGTGCGCATGATGTGTTCGAGGGTGCCGAGGGTGTCGAAGCCCGGGAACAGCGGCACCGGCAGCCGCCGGCCGCGGGCGTCCAGCCACAGCGGGGAGGGGCCGGAGAGGATCCGGATGCCGTGCAGCGGCCAGATCGGGTTCCAGTTCTCGATGCCCTCGGTGTAGTGCCACATCCGGTCGCGGTTGATGATCCGCCCGCCGGCCGCCTCGGCGATGCCCAGCATCTTGCCGTCGACGTGCGCGGGCACACCGGACAGCATCCGCTCCGGCGGGGTGCCCAGGCGCTCGGGCCAGTTGGCGCGCACCAGCTCGTGGTTGCCGCCGATCCCGCCGGAGGTGACGATCACGGCCTGCGCCCGCAGCTCGAAGGCACCGGTCACCTCGCGGCTGCTGGGCTTCCCGCGCGGGACGTCGGAGGGCGCCAGGACCTCGCCGCCGACCGTGTCCACGCTGCCGGCGCTCCGGGTGAGACTGGTGACCCGGTGCCGGAAGCGGAGGTCCACCAGGCCGCGCGCGGCCCCGGCCCGCACCCGGCGCGCGAACGGCGCGACCAGACCGGGGCCGGTGCCCCAGGTGATGTGGAAGCGCGGGACGGAGTTGCCGTGCCCGGTCGCGGCGTAGCCGCCCCGCTCGGCCCAGCCCACGACGGGGAAGAACCGTACGCCCTGCCGGTGCAGCCAGGACCGCTTCTCGCCGGCCGCGAAATCGACGTACGCCTCGGCCCAGGCGCGCGGCCAGTGGTCCTCCGGACGGTCGAATCCGGCCGTGCCGAGCCAGTCCTGCCACGCCAGGGCGTGGCTGTCGCGGATCCGCAGCCGGCGCTGTTCGGGTGAATCGACGAGGAAGAGGCCGCCGAAGGACCAGTGGGCCTGCCCGCCGAGGGACTGCTCGGGCTCCTGGTCGAGCAGGATCACCTTGCGTCCCGCGTCCACCAGTTCCGCGGTGGCCGCCAGCCCCGCCAGACCCGCTCCGATCACGATCACATCAGCGTCGTACGCCATCAGCAGCCTCTCCTCGCCGGGGCCCGCCGGGCGTCCCGGCCGCCCCGGGCCCACCCGGGTGGAACGATCCTCAGTGCACCCGACTGCCGCGTCAACCGTCCGTTACCGCGCAGTAGAGGAAGGCGCGCGGGAGAATGGGGGGTGACCAGGGCCACCCCTCACCCGCCGCCGGATGGCTATCCTCAGGCGCATCCCCCGCCCCGCGCGATAGAGGTGCGACGTGACGGTGATACTGCTCGCCCTTGGAGCGGCCTGCTGTCTGGGACTCGGCTTCGTACTCCAGCAAGCCGCCGCACAGCACGCCCCGATGAAGGACTACCTCTCCCTCCGCCTGCTGCTCGACCTCGTGCGGATGCCCCTGTGGGTGGCCGGTATCGGGCTGATGGTGGTGGGCATGGCACTGGGGGCGGTGGCGCTGGGCATGGGCGACATCACTCTGGTGGAGCCCTTGCTCGCGACCAATCTGCTCTTCGCGATGGCCCTGTCCCGACGGCTGACCAGACAGCGGCTGGGCCGCACCGGCTGGGCCGGCCTGTGGCTGCTGGCCGGCGGCGTCACCGCGTTCATCGTGGCCGGCCGGCCCCGGGGCGGCCAGCGCAGCACCGACCACCTGTGGCAGTGGCTGATCATGGGCGTGGTGCTGGGCATCGCCCTGACGCTGGCGGCGGTGGCCAAACGGGAGCGGGTGCACGTGAGCCTGGAGGCCGCGCTGCTGGGCGTGGCGGCCGGCTTGATATACGGCCTGCAGGACGCGCTGACCCGGATCAGCGGCGAGCACTTCGGCCAGGGCGGCTGGTCGGCCCTGCTCACCAGCTGGCAGCCGTACGCGATCGTGGTCCTCGGGGTGCTGGCACTGGTGATGGTGCAGAGCGCCTTCGAGTCTGCGCCGCTGCGGCTGTCCCTGCCCGCACTCACCGCCGCCCAGCCGCTGGCCGGGATCCTGTGCGGAGTCGGTTTCCTCGGCGACCAGCTGCGGGTCACCCCCGGCGCACTGGCCTGGGAGGTCGCCGGCATCGCGGCCGTGGTCGCGGGCATCGTCCTGATCGGCACCCACCCGGCGATGCCACCGGGCGCGGGGCGTCCGGAGGACGTCCGCGCGATGCAGCCGCATTGAGCTTCTGCCCACGTAGCTGGCTGTCCCGCCGCGGGGGTTGCCGTTGTGCGCTTTGCGGCGCCCCGCACGTAGCCGTCTGATCCGCCGCGGGACGTCTCGCCGTTGCGCTTTGCGGCGCCCCGCACGTAGCTCGCCGTCCCGCCGCGGGGCTACTCGCCGTTGCGCGCTTTGCGGCGCCCCGCACGTGGCTGTCTTTCGCGCCGCGGGGCGTCTCGCCGTTGCGCTTTGCGGCGCCCCGCACGTACCCGTGTGCTGCGCCGCGGGGCTCGCCGCTGTGCGCCTTGCGGCGCGCCGCACGTACCTGTCTGCTGCGCCGCGGGGCGTCTCGCCGTTGCGCCTTGCGGCGCCCCCGCACGTAGCCATCTGCGGCGCCGCGGGGATGTTCGCCGTTGCGCC
>NZ_JBEZMM010000057.1:0-42738 GCF_040652715.1 Streptomyces sp. NPDC048196
CGAACGGCGAGCACTCACACGACATGCAACGACCACCCTCACCAGCAGTCACAAGAACATCCCAAAACACCAACTACCGAGATCAGATGCCCTCTAAGGTCCGGCCCCGCCCCACCCGCTCCCCCCGCCCGCCCCGTGATCACCACCCCGGCGGCAGCGTGGTCGGCGGGGGCGGGGCGTGTGGGGGGCGGGCCTCGCCGGGGGCGGAGCCGTAGGCGCGCAGCCGGTCGGGGTCCGCGGCGGGCGGTGGCAGGCCGGGCCGGGCCGCGGCGAGCAGCACGACCGGGCCTGCGGCCGCCGACAGGGCCGCCGCGGCGAGCCCGAGCTGGACCCCGCCCGGCAGCACCGCCAGCCGCCCGAACTGCCCCGCGCGCACGGCGAGGGCGAGCGTCACCGCGCCGTGCACGGTCAGCAGTGCCCCGGCGGCGGCCGCCGCGGGTCGGGCCCAGGCGGCCCGGCGGAAGGCGGCCGCCGCCCCGGCCAGCGCCAGCAGTGCCAGCACCGCCGTCCGCCAGTCGGCCGGGGGCTCCAGCAGGGCCCGCACGGCCCCCGCTCCGCCGGTCAGCCGCCTGCCGTACGCCTCGCCGCCGAGCCGTACCCAGTGGTGGATCTCCTGGGCCGTCAGGGCCAGGCCGACGGCACCCAGGAGGAGGCCCGCAAGGACCGCCGGCCCCTTGTACGGGCGGCCGGCCGGGCCGGGGCCCGCCCCGTACGGCACCGTGTGCACCACCCCGTACGCCGAGGACGCCACCTCGGGCAGGGCGTCGGCACGGCGTCCGCCGGACCGGCCCGGGCGCCCGCGCCGCCGGACCGCGCCGGCCGCCACCGCGCACAGCACCGCCGCCGCCACGAGCTGGGCCGCGACGGTCGCCCGGGCCCAGGTCAGCAGCCCGCCGTCCGGGCCGGGCGGCGGGGCCGCGGCCGTCGTCCACAGCACCGGCAGCCGCAGCAGGACGAGGCCGGCCGCGAGGGAACACAGGGCGCCGGCGGCCACGGCCGGGGCGGGGGCCCGGCGCCGTACGGCCGCCGCGGCACCGAGCGCGCCGAGCACCAGCAGCGGGTCCAGGGCCGAGGTGGCCCAGACGGTGTGCCCGCCCGGGCGGAGGGCCGCGCCGCTCCAGTGCCGCCACAGGTCCGCGCCCTGCCCGGCGACGGCGAGGTCCCGGGCGATCCAGCCGGCGCCGGAGAGTGCGAGCAGTACGCAGAGCCAAGTGGCGGTGCGGCGCATGCCGTTGGTGAGAAAGCTGTCCCGCTCTGTGGACACGGCCCGTCCCCCGTCCGTGTCGGTGTGCCGGGTGGCCTGGGGCGCCGCGGGGACGCGGCGTCCACCGCAGATCTACTCCAGTACCGGCGCGGGCACAACAGAGCGGGACGGGAAGCGGGCTGGGCGGGCCGCCGCACCGAGGGGACAAAACCCCTGAAACGGCAACCGGCCGGGCCGCCCTCTGGCGTCCCGGCCGGTCCACGGCACCCGCACGGCCGTACGTTGTTCATCATGGCGCGTCCGTATATCGGTGTTGCGACAGTGAAGTTGCCTTCACGTTAAAGCGATTGGTGGCGATATGTCCCCCATGCCGGATATCCCGCCCACCTGTCAAGCACGCACTGGCGTCGATCTGCGCAATGTTCGCTCAAGAAGTAGACGACCTGTTCGCGAGCACACCCGATCCCCTTGACTCCGCCATAAATCACTTGCGAAAGTCCGCACATCCAGCGGTGCGAATCGACACCGCTTCACGTTCCAAGAGAACTCGGCGCGGGGGCACTTCGCGATGACTAGTCCATCCCAGACCGCCGCTGACAGGTCCGACACCCCAGGGCTTGGATCCGGCGGCCTGAAGAAGGAAAAGAAGGGCAAGGGCGGTGAGCTCGTCGGCCGTTCCCCCGGCCAATTGATGTGGACGCGCTTCAAGCGCGACCGCACCGGAATGATCTGCGCGATCGTCGTACTGGCCTTCTTCGTCATCGCGGCGCTGGCCCCGGTGATCAGTGCGCTGTACGGCAAGGACCCGTACACCCTCTACGGCAGCGACGACCCGAATCTCCTCGATGAATTCGGCTATCCGGCCGGCCCCAACGGCGGGATCTCCCCGGAACACTGGTTCGGCATCGAACCGCAGCTGGGCCGCGATGTGTTCATGCGGCTGGTCTACGGCATGCGGATGTCGCTCGGCATCTCCGTCGCGGTGACCCTCCTGACCGTGCTCACCGGCATCGTCATCGGTATCACCGCCGGCTACATCGGCGGCAAGACCGACTACTTCCTCAGCCGGGTCATCGACTTCCTGCTGGCGTTCCCGAGCCAGCTGACCTTCGTGGCCTTCATGCCGGTCGTGGTGGCGCTCTTCGTGCCGCCGGGCGACGAGACCCCGACCTACGTGCGGGTCTGTGCACTGATCATCGTGCAGTGGTCCCTGGGCTGGATGGGTCTGGCCCGACTGCTCCGCGGCCAGGTGCTCTCCCTGCGCGAGCGGGAGTTCGTCGAGGCCGCGAAGATCACCGGCGCCTCGCCCTGGCGGATCATCCGCAAGGAACTGCTGCCGAACGTCGTCACCCCGGTGCTGGTGCAGGGCACCTACATGCTGCCCCTCTTCGTGACCGCGGAGGCGGGTCTGTCCTTCCTGGGCGTCGGCATCGTCGAGCCGACCCCGGACTGGGGTGCGCTGTTCCAGGCGGGCGCGCGCTTCTACGAGAACGACCCGACGTTCCTGCTCATCCCCGCCGTGGCCATGGTGGTCTTCGTGCTCTGCTTCAACCTGCTCGGAGACTCGGTACGCGACGCCTTCGATCCCAAGTCCGGGCGCTGATCGTCCGCTTGAGGGGGCTTGCTGTCACCCCACCCGTCCGGGCCTGTCCCGGGATGCGTCAGACAGCACATCTGGACCCACCAACTGACAGGCAGGTGCTTGGAACCCCATGAACGCACTTTCTACGCGCAGAGCACGCGCGGCGATCGTGGCCCTCGCGGCCGGATCGCTCGCGCTCACCGGCTGCAGCGGCGGCAGCAACAACAACAAGGACAAGGCGCAGACCGACGCGGACGCCGCGGCCCAGGCCAAGACGATCCCGATGGGCACCGCCGCCGACTCCACCGGCCCGGCCGTCGCCGTCAAGGGTGCCCGCAACGGCGGCACCATCCGCGTGTACCAGCGTGACAGCTTCAACCACCTGGACCCGGGTCAGATGTACGTCAGCGACATGAAGGCGCTGTCGCAGCTGATCTTCCGCGGGCTGACCGCCTTCAAGCAGGACGACCAGGGCAACGCCAAGGTCGTCGGTGACCTGGCCACCGACGCCGGCCAGATGTCCGACGGCGGCAAGACCTGGAAGTACACGCTCAAGGACGGCATCAAGTTCGAGGACGGCAAGCCGATCACCTCGAAGGACATCCGCCACTCCATAGAGCGTCTGTACGCCAAGTTCATCACCGACGGCCCGACCTACGTCCAGACCTGGCTGTCGGGCGCCGGCACCACCTACCGCAAGGCGCTGCCGGACGGTCCTTACAAGGGCGACCACCTGCCCAAGAGCGTCCTGGACACGCCGGACGACAAGACCGTCATCTTCCACTTCAAGAAGCCGCAGTCGCAGCTGCCGTACGCGCTGACGATGCCCGGCTACAGCGTGGTCCCGGACAGCGCCAAGGACACCAAGGACGCCTACGACGTGGCGCCGGTGTGCTCCGGTCCGTACAAGATCGCGTCGTTCAAGTCCGGCAAGTCCATGCAGCTGGTGCGCAACAAGAACTGGGACGCGAAGACCGACCCGATCCACCACCAGTACCCGGACGGCTTCAACATCACCTTCAACCACCAGGCGTCGGACTCCACCAAGCGCCTGATGGCCGACCAGGGTGAGGCCAAGAACGCGGTGAGCTTCACCAACGCGGTGGACCCCACGCTGACCAAGGACGTGCTGAACAACGCCAGCGCCAGCAAGCGCATGGTGCAGGGCTACCAGCCCTACGTCTGGCAGATGAACTTCAACATGGACCGCCTCAAGGACAAGCGGATCCGTGACGCGATCACCTACGCGCTGCCGGACCAGCAGCTGGTCCGCCTCAACGGCGGCAGCTACGGCGGTGAGATCGCCGGCGGTCTGCTCGCCCCGACCGTCGCGGGCTACAAGAAGGGCTACGACCCCTACGGCAAGCTCTCGCACCCCAACGGTGAGCCGGAGAAGGCCAAGAAGCTCCTCAAGGAGGCCGGCAAGACGGGCATGAAGCTCGTCTACGCGTACTCCAACACCGAGGCCCGCCAGAAGGAAGCCGTCGCCATCGAGGACGCGCTGACCAAGGCCGGCTTCAACGTGCAGAAGAAGGAGGTCGACGCGGCCTCCTGGTACGAGCAGATGGGCAAGGTCGACAACGGCTTCGACATCTACATGACCGGCTGGGGCCAGGACTGGCCGGACGCCTCGACCGTGATCCCGCCGTCGTACGACGGCACCACGATCCAGGACGGCGCCTCGAACTACTCCCACGTCAACGACAAGCACGTGAACTCCGAGATCGCCCGGATCTCCGAGATCACCGACGTCAAGAAGGCGACCGAGGAGTGGCAGAAGCTGCACCAGTACATCGTGGAGAAGATCAACCCGGCCGGGCCGGCCTTCTACACCAAGATTCTCCAGCTGTACGGCTCGAACGTCGGTGGCGTCCGCTACAACCTGGACGTCAGCTACCTCGACCCGAACACGCTGTACCTGAAGAAGTGACCCGAGCGGTTGCCCTTACGGCAATCGCCTGACGAAGGCACTCCGGAGAGCGCGCACACGGCGGAACGCGCGCTCTCCGGGGCCTTCGTCCGCCACCCCTCACGCCCACTGCCGCCGCCGTCCTGAGAGCAGCGAACTGCCATGCTTCAATTCCTATTTCGCCGGACGTTCGGCGCTGTTGTCATCCTTCTCCTGCTCAGTGCCTTCACCTTCTTCGTGTTCTTCGGTGCCGGTGACCCGGCGGCGATGTCCTGCGGCAAGAACTGCACCGCGGACAACATCGCGCTGATCCACCAGAACCTCGGCCTCGACAAGCCGCTGACCACCCAGTACTGGGACTGGCTGGTCGGCATCTTCGCCGGCCGGGACTACTCCATCGGCCACTGCAGCGCCCCCTGCTTCGGCTACTCCTTCGCCACCAAGCAGGACGTCTGGTCCACGCTGATCGACCGGCTCCCCACCACCGCCTCGCTGGCCATCGGCGGCGCCGCGGTGTTCCTGACCGTCGGTCTGGCCACCGGCCTGCTCGCCGCCTACAAGCGCGGTTCGATGCTCGACAAGGTGCTCACCTCCATCTCGATGGTGCTGAGCTCGGCGCAGATCTACATCCTCGGCCCGATCGCGCTCGGTCTGTTCGTCTACAGCGGCCTGATGGACTCGCCCAAGTACGTGGACTTCACCTCGGACCCGGCCGGCTGGTTCATGGGCCTGCTGATCCCCTGGATCGTGATGGCGACGATCTTCACGGCGCAGTACACCCGTATGTCCCGCTCGACGATGATCGAGCAGCTGCAGGAGGAACACGTCCGGACGGCCAAGGCCAAGGGCATGTCCAGCAGTTACGTCTTCCTGCGCTACGCCTGGCGCGGTTCGCTGATCCCGATCGTGACCATCCTCGGCATGGACCTCAGCTCGCTGTTCGGCGGCGCGATGATCACCGAGTTCACCTTCCAGCTGGCCGGCGTCGGACGGCTCGCGATCGACTCAGTCATCACCCTTGATCTGCCCATGGTCCTGGGCGTGCTGGTCTTCAGCGCCGCCCTGATCCTGGTGTTCAACATCATCGTGGATGCGACGTACGCCTTCATCGACCCGCGCGTGCGCCTGTCCTAGGAGAGCCTGAAGTGACCACACTCACCAAGACCGAAGGCACCACCGTGCCGGCCGGGTCCGACCCCTTCCTGTCCGTTCGTGACCTGCACGTGCGGTTCTCCACCGAGGACGGCATCGTCAAGGCGGTCGACGGTCTCTCCTTCGATCTGGAACGCGGCGAAACGCTCGGCATCGTCGGCGAATCGGGCTCCGGCAAGTCGGTGACCAACCTGGCGATCCTGGGTCTGCACAACCCCAAGGCCACCGAGATCGGCGGCGAGATCCACCTGGACGGCCAGGAGCTCACCGGGGCCAAGGAGCGGACCCTGGAAAAGCTCCGCGGCAACAAGATGGCCATGATCTTCCAGGACGCGCTGACCGCCCTGTCGCCGTACTACACGGTCGGCCGGCAGATCGCCGAGCCGTTCATGAAGCACACCGGCGCCTCCAAGCGCGAGGGCCGGCAGCGCGCCATCGAGATGCTGACCAAGGTCGGCATCCCGCAGCCCAACCTGCGGGTGGACGACTACCCGCACCAGTTCTCCGGCGGTATGCGCCAGCGCGCGATGATCGCCATGGCGCTGGTCTGCAACCCGCAGCTGCTGATCGCCGACGAGCCGACCACCGCCCTCGACGTCACCGTCCAGGCGCAGATCCTCGACCTGCTCAAGGACCTCCAGCAGGAGTTCGGCTCCGCGATCATCCTGATCACCCACGACCTCGGCGTGGTCGCCAACACGGCGGACAAGCTGCTGGTGATGTACGCGGGCCGGGCGGTCGAGCGGGGCTCCGTCAAGGAGATCCTCACCGAGCCGCGGCACCCGTACACCTGGGGCCTGCTCAGCTCGATGCCGCGGCTCTCCTCGGACGTCACCGAGGCGCTGCACCCGATCCCGGGCTCCCCGCCGAGCCTGCTGAACCCGCCGTCCGGCTGCCCGTTCAACCCCCGCTGCGGCTTCACCGGCGAGGTCGGCGGCAGCCGTTGCAGCGACGAGCGGCCGCCGCTGGCGCCGGGTCGCGCCGCCGCGTGCCACCTGAGCGTCGAGCAGAAGCAGACCTTCTTCATCGAGCAGATCAAGCCCCGGCTGGGCTAGGGAGCGACCACCATGACCGACAACGTCACCCTCCCCGCGCCCCGGGACGCCGTGCCCGCGAAGGGCGAGCCGCTGCTCACCGCCGAGGGACTCACCAAGCACTTCCCGATCTACGGCGGCTTTCCGTTCAAGCGGCGGGTCGGCGCGGTGCAGGCCGTCGACGGCGTCGACCTGACCGTGCACGCCGGGGAGAGCTTCGGCCTGGTAGGCGAGTCCGGCTGCGGCAAGTCCACCACCGGACGGCTGCTCACCCGGCTGATGGAGCCGACCTCCGGCAGGATCACGTATCAGGGCCGGGACATCACCCACGCGGGTCGCAAGGAGCTGGCACCGATCCGCTCCGAGATCCAGATGATCTTCCAGGACCCGTACGCCTCACTCAACCCGCGGCAGACGGTCGGCACGATCATCGGCGGCCCGATGGAGATCAACGGGATCAATCCGCCCGGTGGCCGGGAGAAGCGGATCCGCGAGCTCCTGGAGACCGTGGGCCTGAACCCGGAGCACTACAACCGCTTCCCGCACGAGTTCTCCGGTGGCCAGCGGCAGCGCATCGGCGTCGCCCGGGCGCTCGCCCTGGAGCCGAAGCTGATCATCGCCGACGAGCCGGTCTCCGCGCTCGACGTGTCCATCCAGGCGCAGGTCGTCAACCTGCTCCAGGACCTCCAGCGCGAGCTGGGCATCGCGTTCCTGTTCATCGCCCACGACCTGGCGATCGTGCGGCACTTCAGCGAGCGGGTCGCGGTGATGTACCTCGGCAAGATCGTCGAGGTGGGCAGCCGCGACGAGATCTACCACCGGCCGCGCCACCCGTACACCCACGCGCTGCTCTCGGCCGTGCCCGAGGCCAAGTTCGTGGAGAGCGAGGAGGAGGAGCGCGAGCGCATCCGCCTCGCCGGTGACGTGCCCTCGCCGGTCAACCCGCCCTCGGGTTGCCGCTTCCGCACCCGCTGCTGGAAGGCACAGGAGAAGTGCGCGACCGAGGAGCCGCCGCTGATCCAGCTCGGCGGCAACGCGGCGGGCCACCTGACGGCCTGCCACTTCCCCGAGGAGCCGACGACCGCGGCCCGCGACGAGGACATCATCCTGGACCCGGCGCTGGCGGCCATCGAGGAGGCCGCGGCGGAGTCGGAGTCCACCGAGTAACGCGGACGCGACGGCCCGGCGCCGCCGTGGCGGGAATGATTCCCGCCACGGCGGCGCTGTCGTTTCCACAGGAGGTGGGTGCCGATGCGGATCGGGGAGCTGTCGGAGCGTACGGGCACGCCCCGGCGGCTGTTGCGGTATTACGAGGAGCAGGGGCTGATCGTCTCCGACCGCTGCGCCAACGGCTACCGCGCCTACGACGAGCCGACCGTCGACCGGGTGCGGCAGATCCGCGGCCTGCTGGACGCCGGGCTGCCGACCCGGATCATCCGGCAGATCCTGCCCTGTCTGAACGGGCCGCGGGCGATCCACTTCCCGGACGCCACCCCGGAGATGCTCGCCACGCTGGAGCACGAGCGCGACCGGATGACCGAACGCATCGAGACCCTGTGCCGGAATCGGGACGCCATCGGCGCGTACCTGGCGGTGGTGAGCGGCGGCGTCCGGGCCTGAAGGCACCGGCTACTCGCTCGGCACGACGTGCCGCTCCTCCGCGAAGTGGCAGGCCGACGCGTGGTGCGCGGGTCCGGTCGACTCCTGGAATTCCGGGGGGACGTCGAGCGGCGGGACGACCTCGGCGCACCGCGGGCGGGCCTTCCAGCAGCGGGTGCGGAAGGGGCAGCCGGACGGCGGGTCGGCCGGTGAGGGGACGTCCCCGCTGAGCAGGATGCGGTCCCGGTGGACGCGGGCCTCCGGGTCGGGCACGGGGACGGCGGAGAGCAGGGCCTGGGTGTAGGGGTGGGTGGGGTGGTCGTAGATCTGCTCGTCGGTGCCGGTCTCGGCGATCCGGCCCAGGTACATCACCGCGATCCGGTCGGAGATGTGCCGGACGACGGACAGGTCGTGGGCGATGAAGACGTAGGAGAGGTCGAACTCGTCCTGCAACTGCTCCAGGAGGTTGACCACTTGGGCCTGCACGGAGACGTCCAGCGCGGAGACCGGTTCGTCGGCGACGATGATCTCCGGGCGCAGCGCCAGACCGCGGGCGATGCCGATGCGCTGGCGCTGGCCGCCGGAGAACTGGTGCGGGTAGCGGTTGATGAACTCCGGGTTGAGGCCGACGACTTCGAGGAGTTCCTGGACCCGGCGGCGGCGGTCCCCCTTGGGGGCGGCCTCCGGATGGATCTCGTACGGTTCGCCGATGATGTCGCCGACCGTCATCCGGGGGTTGAGGGAGGTGTAGGGGTCCTGGAAGACCATCTGGATGTTGCGGCGCACGGCGGTGAGGGCGCGGCCCGAGAGGGCGGTGATGTCCTCGCCCTGGTAGCGGATCTGACCGGACGTCGGGCGCTCCAGGCCGACCAGCAGCCGGGCGAGGGTGGACTTCCCGCACCCCGATTCGCCGACCACGCCGAGCGTTTCGCCCTTCCGGAGCTCGAAGGAGACCCCGTCGACGGCCTTGACCGCGCCGATCTGCTTGCGGAAGAGCACGCCCTGGGTGAGCGGGAAGTGCTTGACCAGGTCGCGCACTTCGAGGAGGGGTTCACCGGGCGCCATCGAGGGTTTCCTTCCAGAAGTGGCAGGCGCTGGCCCGGCCGGGGCCGGCCTCGTACAGGGGCGGCGGGTCGGTGCGGCAGACGTCCTGGGCCAGCGGGCAGCGCGGGTGGAAGGGGCAGCCCGGCGGGATGGCGGTCAGGCTGGGCGGCAGTCCCTTGATGGCGTGCAGCCGGCGGCCCTTGTGGTCCAGCCGCGGGATGGACTCCAGCAGTCCGCGGGTGTACGGGTGGGCGGGCGCGCGGTAGAGGGCGTGGACGGGCGCGGTCTCGACGATCCGGCCCGCGTACATCACCGCGATGGTGTCGGCGACGTCCGCGACCACCCCGAGGTCGTGGGTGATCAGGATCAGGCCCATGGTGAGCTCGCGCTGCAGCTCGGCGAGCAGGTCCATCACCTGGGCCTGGACGGTGACGTCGAGTGCGGTGGTCGGCTCGTCCGCGATGATCAGGTCGGGGCCGAGGGCCAGCGCCATGGCGATCATGATGCGCTGGCGCATCCCGCCTGAGAACTGGTGCGGGTAGTCGCCCACCCGCTGCCGGGCGGCGGGGATTCCGACCCGTTCCATCAGCTCCACGGCCCGGCCGCGGGCCTCCTTGCGGGAGGTGCTCTCGTGGACCGTGAACATCTCGGCGAGCTGGGCGCCGACGCTGAGCACCGGGTTCAGCGCGGACAGCGCGTCCTGGAAGATCATCGCCATCTTGGCGCCGCGGATCCGGCGCCGCTCCTCCTTGCGCAGGGTCAGCAGGTCGCGGCCCTGGAAGAGCACCTGGCCGCCGGTCACCCGGCCGGGCGGGGAGTCGAGGATGCCCATCACGGCCTGGGCGGTGACGGACTTGCCGGAGCCGGACTCGCCGAGCACCGCCAGGGTCTCCCCCGGCTTCACGCGGTAGCTGACGCCGTTGACGGCGTGCGCCACCCCGTCCCGGGTCCGGAACTCCACCTTCAGGTCCCGTACGTCCAGCAGGGCCGTCCCGCCGCCCTCCCCGCTCCGCGCGTCGTTCGTCATCTGCCGTCTCCTCAGCGCAACTTGGGGTCGAGGGCGTCGCGGACCGCGTCGCCGAGCATGATGAAGGCCAGGACGGTGATGCTCAGCGCGCCCGCGGGCCACAGCAGCATGTGCGGGGCGCTGCGGATGTAGGTGGAGGCCGTGGAGATGTCGATGCCCCAGGAGACGGTCGGCGGCTTCAGGCCCGCGCCCAGGTAGGACAGCGTCGCCTCCAGCGCGATGTACGTACCGAGCGCGATGGTGGCGACGACGATGACCGGGGCCACCGCGTTGGGCGCGATGTGCCGCAGCAGCAGCCGCCCGTTGCCGGCGCCCAGCGCCCGCGCGGCCTGGACGTAGTCGTTCTGCTTGGCGGTGACGACGGAGCCGCGGGCGATCCGGGAGACCTGCGGCCAGCCGAGCAGCACGATGAAGCCGACCACCGGCCAGACGGTGGTGCTGGTGACGACGGAGAGGAAGACCAGGCCGCCGAGGATCACCGGGATGCCGAAGAAGATGTCGGCGAGCCGGGACAGCAGGGTGTCCGACCAGCTGCCGAAGAACCCGGCCAGCCCGCCGAGCAGGCTGCCGAGCAGCGCGGCGCCGGCGGTGGCGCAGACGCCGACGGTGATGGAGGCCCGGGCGCCGTAGACCACCCGGGTGTAGACGTCCCGGCCCTGGGTGTCGAAGCCGAAGGGGTGGCCGGGCTGGGAGCCCTGCTGCGCCTTGGCGAGGTCGGCGCGGTACGGGTTGCCGGTGGCGATCAGCTGCGGCCAGATCGCGATGACCACCAGGAAGACGATGACCAGCGCGGAGAGCACGAAGACCGGGTTGCGGCGCAGATCGTGCCAGGCGTCGCTCCACAGGCTGCGGGGTTTGCCGACGGGGGCGCCGGGCGGGCCGGCGGTCGGGGGTGCGGCGGACGGCCGGCGCTCCAGCGACTCCGCCTCGCCGATGGCCAGCGCGGCGGTGCCGCCGTCGCCGTGGCCGATGGCTTCCTTGGGGACGTAGGGCTCAGGCATAGCGGATCCTCGGGTCGAGGACGGCGTACAGCAGGTCGACGAGGAGGTTGGCGAGCAGGAAGACCAGGACCAGGATCGTCACGAAGCCCACCACGGTCGGCGAGTTCTGCCGCAGGATGCCCTGGTAGAGCTGGAATCCGACGCCGTGGATGTTGAAGATCCGCTCGGTGACGATCGCGCCGCCCATCAGGGCGCCGATGTCGGTGCCGATGAAGGTGACGACCGGGATCAGCGAATTGCGCAGCAGGTGGCGGGTGATGACGCGGTGCCGGGGCAGGCCCTTGGCGAGCGCGGTGCGGACGTAGTCGGCGCGGACGTTCTCGGCGATGGAGGTACGGGTCAGCCGGGTCACGTAGGCGAGCGAGACCAGTGCCAGCACCAGGCCGGGCAGCAGCAGTTCGTTCAGCGGCGCCTCCGGGGCCACGGACGGCGCCGCCCAGGCCCATCGCACGCCGAACACGAACTGCAGCAGATAGCCGCTGACGAACGTCGGGACGGACACCACGACCAGCGACAGCAGCAGCACACCGGTGTCGATGCCCCGGCCGCGCCGCAGCCCGCTGAACACCCCCAGCGTGATGCCGACGAGCATTTCCAGCACGATGGCGACCAGGGTCAGCCGGAGCGTCACGGGGAAGGCGGAGGCCATGAGTTCGGTGACCGACTGCCCGTTGAACGCGGTGCCGAAATTCCCCTGGAAGATCTGGCCCATGTAGTGCAGGTACTGCTTTCCCAGTGGCTGGTCGAGATAGAGGTCGCGGCGGATCTGCGCGGCGGTGGCGGGGTCCGGCGCCCGGTCGCCGAACATGGCCGCGACCGGGTCGCCCAGGGCGTACACCATGAAGAAGATGAGGAAGGTGCTGCCGATGAACACCGGGATCATCTGCAGCAGCCGCCGGACCACATAACGTCCCATGCGCGCCCCGCCTCTCTCGTCCTGTCAGTTGACCGTGATCGCGTTGTAGACCGGCACGCTGAACGGATTCAGCGAGACATGGCTGATCCGTTCCGAGTAGCCGCCGCTGCCGTTCTGGTACCAGAGCGGGATCGACGGCATCTGCTGCGCGAGGATCTTCTCCGCGTCCTGGAAGGTCGCCACGGCCTTCGCCCGGTCCGTCGCGGCGTTCGCCTCGTTCACCAGCTTGTCGAACCGTTTGTCGCTGAACTTGCCGTCATTGGCGGAGCCGTCGGTGTAATACAGCGGCTGCAGGAAGTTCTGGATCAGCGGGTAGTCCATCTGCCAGCCGGCCCGGAACGGCCCGTTCATCGCCTTTGCCGAAATCTTGTTCCGGAAGTCGGCGAAGGTGCCGACCGGATCGCCCACACAGGCCCGGTCGTTGCCCAGCGACCGGTTGATGCTGTTGCAGATCGCGTCGATCCAGTCCTTGTGCGACCCGGTGTCCGCGTTGTACGCGAGGGTCATCCGGCCGCCCGGCAGCCCCCCGCCCTCCTTGATCAGCTGTCGCGCCTTCGCCGGATCGAACTCGCAGGCGGCACCGCACAGCCCGGCCCGGTAGCCGCCGTCCGCGCCCAGCACGGGCGAGGTCCAGTCGGTCGCCGGGGTGCGGGTGTTCTCGAAGATCTCCTTGGTGATCTGCTGCCGGTCGATGGCCATCGACAGCCCCCGCCGGACCTTGTCCGACCCCGGCCGCGACCATTCCTTCCGGTACATCGGAAAGGTGAGCGTCTGGATGATCCCGGCCGGCTGGTTGATATACCGGCCACCCAGATCCGATTTCACATGCCGCAGCTGCGAGGCCGGCACATCGTCCACCAGGTCCAGATTCCCCGCCTGCAGATCCGTATAGGCGGTGTTGTTGTCCGTGTAGACCCGGAGATCGATACCCCCGTTGCGCGCCGGATCACTGCCCGGGTACTTGCCCCATTTCCGCATCCGCAGCACGGACCCCTTCTCGTAGGAGTCCACCAGATACGGCCCGTTCCCCACCGGTTTCCGCAGCCAGCCGTCATGGTCGGTGAAGAACGCCCGGGGCAGCGGCATGAACGCGGAATAGCCGAGGGTGTCCGGCCAGCTGGAGAATTTCTGGTTCAGCCGGACGGTGAAGGTCTTGTCGTCCTTGACCACCAGCCCGGACAGCGTACGGGCGGTGGGCTTCCCGTTCTCCGGGTGCACCCGGTCGAAGCCGTCGATGTACTGGAAAAAGGGCGCGTTCTTCTGCTTGTTGCCGATGAAAGCGCCGTAATTCCAGGCGTCGACAAAGGACTTGGCGGTGACCTTCTCCCCGTTGCTGAAGGTCCAGCCCGGCTTCAGGGTCACCGTGAAGTTCTGCGAATCCGCCGTCTCGATCCGCTCCGCGAGCACGTTCTCCGCCGCACCGGTCGTCGGGTTGTACCGCTTGAGCCCCCGGAACAGCATTTCCAGGACCTTCCCGCCCTGGACCTCATTGGTGTTCGCCGGCTCCAGCGGGTTCTGCGGATCCCCCCAGGAGGCGCTGACCACGCCGGCCTGGCCGGCGTTCCCCCCTCCACAGGCGGTGGCCGCCAGCGCGACGGCCGCGAGGAGGGCGCCGACGCGTGCACGCACCACCCGCATGACGCCTCCTCAGGTCCGCGATCAAGCCTAGGCACATGAGATCGCAAACCGGGACGTACCGCACGTCAGCGACGGCCCTCGCTACTCCGATTGGCCACGCTCTTCGGTAGCGGAAAAGGGAAAAGGCCGGTGGGGGTGCACGTAAGTGATCACATGCACCCCCACCGGCCTCAATTCACCCACTCACGGGAGGGGCCGCGCCGCAGGACGAAGTCCGGAGGAGCGGCACCGCACCCGACACCCAACGTCCGCCGCAGGCGTGACGGCGAGGTACCACCGCGGCGCTACGGCCGAGTACGTGGGGTAGGACCTCAGCGCTTGGCGCGCGACGCCGTGCGGCCGCGCTCCTTCTGGTCCAGGACGACCTTGCGGATGCGCACGGCCTCCGGGGTCACCTCGACGCACTCGTCGTCGCGGCAGAACTCCAGGGACTGCTCCAGCGACAGCTTGCGCGGCGGCACGATCGCCTCGAAGGAGTCGGCGGAGGAGGAGCGCATGTTGGTGAGCTTCTTCTCCTTGGTGATGTTGACGTCCATGTCGTCGGCGCGGGAGTTCTCGCCGACGATCATGCCCTCGTACACCTCGGTGCCCGGGTCGGTGAAGAGCACACCGCGCTCCTGGAGGTTCGTCATCGCGAAGGCGGTGACGGAACCGGCGCGGTCGGCGACCAGGGAGCCGTTGTTACGGGTGGTCAGCGTGCCGAACCACGGCTCGTGGCCCTCGTGGATGGAGTGCGCGATACCGGTGCCGCGGGTGTTGGTGAGGAACTCCGTGCGGAAGCCGATCAGACCGCGGGACGGGACGACGAACTCCATCCGGACCCAGCCCGAGCCGTGGTTGGACATGTTGTCCATCCGGCCCTTGCGGACACCCATGAGCTGGGTGACGGCGCCCATGTGCTCCTCGGGCACGTCGATGGTCATGCGCTCGACGGGCTCGTAGGTCTTGCCGTCGACCTGCTTGGTGACCACCTGCGGCTTGCCGATGGTCATCTCGAAGCCCTCGCGGCGCATCTGCTCGACCAGGATGGCCAGCGCCAGCTCACCGCGGCCCTGCACCTCCCAGGCGTCGGGGCGCTCGGTGTCCAGCACGCGCAGCGAGACGTTACCGATCAGCTCGCGCTCCAGCCGGTCCTTGACCTGGCGGGCGGTGACCTTGCGGTCCTTGACCGCGGCCTTGGCGTCCGCGCCCTTGCCCGTGCCGCCGCGGCCGACCAGCGGGGAGGTGTTGGTGCCGATGGTCATCGAGATCGCGGGCTCGTCGACCGTGATCAGCGGCAGCGCGATCGGGTTCTCCGGGTCGGCCAGCGTCTCGCCGATCATGATGTCGGGGATACCGGCGACCGCGCAGATGTCGCCCGGGCCGGCCTTCTCGGCGGGCTTGCGGGTGAGCGCCTCGGTCATCATCAGCTCGGTGATGCGGACGTTGGAGATCGAGCCGTCGCGCTTGATCCAGGCGACGTTCTGGCCCTTGCGCAGCTCGCCCTGCTCGACGCGGAGCAGCGCGATGCGGCCGAGGAAGTTGTCCGCGTCGAGGTTGGTGACGTGCGCCTGCAGCGGGGCGGTCTCGTCGTACTCGGGCGCGGGGACGTGCTCCAGCAGCGTGGAGAAGAACGGCTCCAGGTTGGTGCTGTCGGCCGGGACCGTGCCGTCCTCCGGCTTGGTCAGCGAGGCGACGCCGTCCCGGGCGCAGGCGTAGACGATCGGGAACTCGATCTGGTCCTCGTCCGCGTCGAGGTCGAGGAAGAGGTCGTAGGTCTCGTTGACGACCTCGTCGATGCGGGAGTCCGGGCGGTCGGTCTTGTTGATGCACAGGATGACCGGCATCCGGGCGGCGAGCGCCTTGCGGAGCACGAAGCGGGTCTGCGGCAGCGGGCCCTCGGAGGCGTCGACCAGCAGGACGACCGCGTCGACCATCGACAGGCCGCGCTCGACCTCACCGCCGAAGTCGGCGTGGCCGGGGGTGTCGATGATGTTGATCGTGATGGGCTCCCCGCCGTCCTTGGGGTGGTACTTCACCGCCGTGTTCTTGGCGAGGATCGTGATGCCCTTCTCACGCTCCAGGTCGTTGGAGTCCATCATCCGGTCGTCGAGCTTCTCTGCGGCGTGCTCGGCGAACGCGCCGGCCTGCTTGAGCATGGCGTCGACGAGGGTCGTCTTGCCGTGGTCGACGTGGGCGACGATGGCTACGTTACGAATGTCGTGGCGCGTGGGCACTAGCGGTGCTTCTCCCGGAATCGTGGATGGCAGCGCGTACGGACCGGTACGCGCGCCCGCCGGGCATGAAGACGCCACGGCCTCACCCCATGGTACGGGGCTGGGGCGACAAAGGCCGCCCCAGCCCGTACACAGCACCGCTGACCTGCGCTTCCCTTTCGAAAAGAGGGGTTGCGCGGGGTCTTTCGGGGTCTTCCCGGGTCCTATTTCTGGTAGCCGATGTCCTGGAAGCGCGGGGTGGCGAAGCCGAAGGCGCCGACGTTGGCGAGCGACTTCTTCGTGGCCACCAGCTCGGGCCGCTGGTAGAGCGGGATCGAGCCGGCGGCCGCCCAGATCCGGGCGTCGGCCTGCGCCACGAGCGTGCGCGCGGCGTCCTCGTCCAGCTCGGAGGCGGCCTGGTCGAAGAGCTGGTCGATGTGGTCGGTGCCGACCCGGGTGTAGTTCTGCTCGACGGTCAGCGAGCCGTCCGGCGCGGGCTGCGGCTTGGCGTAGATCGGGCGGGCGTCGGTGGCCGGGTAGGCGGTGCCGGGCCAGGAGTACAGCGCCAGGTCGTAGTCGCCGGAGGCCACGTGGTCCTGGAAGTAGCTGGCGTCGGAGACCCGCTGGAGGGAGGTCTGCACGCCGATCTTGGCGAGCATCGCGGCGATCCGGCTGCCCACGGTGCGCAGCTGCTCGGAGGCCGCGCCGTCGGGGAGCACGAAGCGCAGGGTGAGCGGCTTGCCGTCCTTCTTGAGGGCGGGGCCGCGGGCCGCCTTGTCACCGGCCGGCGGGGCGGCGAGCGGGGCGTCGTAGGAGCGCGGGACGGCGGCGTGCTCGGCGCCCGGGTGGCCGCCGGATCCGGGCAGGTCGTGGCCCTGGCCGGTCTCGATCACCTCGGCGGCGCCCAGTGCCTGGGCGGCGCGCTTCTTGTACCGCTTGTACTTGGCGTAGGAGCCGGAGGCGGTGTCGCCGTCGGCGTCCTCCTTCTCGGCGGCGGCCGCGTCCTTGTAGAAGGCGGCGCTCTGCCGCAGCAGGGCGGCCTGCTGGACCTCGGAGCCGACCGCGCCGGTGAAGGACAGCGGGGCGTCGGCCGCGGCGGGCCGGGCGCCCTCCTCGTGGTCGCCCTTGGCGGGGCGGACGGCCTGGGCGGGGACCGGGCGGCCGGGGTTGCGGCCGTCGGCGGCGCCGTCGGCGTCCGGGTCGTAGTCCCCCTCGTCGCCGTCCCCGTCGTCCGCGCGGTCGTCGGCGCGCTCGTCCTCGTCCTCGTCGCCGTAGTCGCGGGCGCCGAGCCAGCCGCCGGGCGCGGGGGCGCCGGCCTTCTCGCCGGCCTGCTGGTGGCCGGCGCCGTCGGGCTTCCAGCCGGCGTCGGCGAGCAGCGCCTTGGCGGCGCCGGTGTCCTGGTCGCCGAGCGCGTCGCTGTGGTCCTCGTAGCCCGGCTGCCCGGCCATCAGCAGATGGCTGCCGAGCGGCTTGGACGGCAGGTCGAGCGGCTTCAGCACGGTGTCGGCGAGGGCCTGCCGGTCGATGGCGCGGGCCACCGCGCGGCGCACCCGGTCGTCGGCCAGCGGGCCGCTGCTGCCGTTGAGGGCGAGCTGGGTGTAGGCGGGTTCCAGGGCCTTGTGGATGACGTAGCCGCGCAGCACCTTGCTCCCGGTGGCGGCCGCCCGGCCGGGCTGCGGGCCCGCGTTGCCGTCCGTCTTTCCGGCCGCCTCGACGCGCTTGGCGGCACTCTGGTCGACGGCGGCGACGTCGATGGAGCCGTCGGCCAGTGCCGCGGCCCGCTTGTCCGCGGGCAGCGCCTGCAGCACGATCTTGGCCAGCTTGGCGCGGGCGCCCCACCACGAGGGGTTGCGGACCAGGACGACCCGCCCCTCGTCGGCGTCGCGCTGCTGCACCAGGAACGGGCCGGCGCCGACCTGGAGCCGCTCGCGCACCCCGTCGTTGAAGGCGTTGGGGCTGCCCATCACGCTCTTCGGGTAGAGCGGGGTGAACAGCGAGCGCCAGTCGGCGTAGGGGCGGGCGAAGGTGACCTTGACCTCGTGGGCGTCGGCGCCCTGTTCGACCTTGCCGATCCGGTCGTAGCCGGCGTTGCGGGCGGTCCAGAAGGCGTTGTCCTTGCCGCGCAGGGCGGTCCACTGGGCGATGAAGTCCGCGGCGGTGATCGGCTTGCCGTCGCTCCACCGCGCCTTGGCGTTGATCTTGTACGTGACGACCTGCTTGGGGTCGCGGGCGCTGACGTCGGCGGCGTCGAGGTAGTCGGCGTTGCGCTGCGGGGTGCCGTTGGCGTCGACGGTGAACATGCTGGGCAGCACCGCGCCGGTGATCCGGGCGGTGGTGGCGTCGGCGTCGGCCTGGAAGGCGTTGAAGGTGCCGGGCATCGCGTCGACGGCCCAGCGCAGGGTGCCGCCGTCCTTGAGCTCGCCGCGCGGCGCCGGGGCGATGTCCTGGGAGGCCTCGGCGGACGCCTCGCGGTCGTCGCTGCTGCATCCGGCCAGGGCCGGCAGGGGGAGCAGCACCCCCGCCGCGACGAGGGCGGCACAGCGGCGTCTGCGGCCCGCCGTGCGGCGGCCTGAGGGGTGGTCGTGGTCGGTCATGACGGTTACCTCCGGGCTCGCCCGCGCCGCGCCGAGCACCGCGCTGGTGCTGACCGGCGCACCACGTTCGGCCGACTTTGCGGCTCATCACATCTATGGCATCCCTACTGAAGGCGACCGGAGGCGGACCGGCATCCCGACACGGCGACCGCCCCGCCAAGGCCACCCGCCCGGCCCAACATCAGGCCCGTACGGCGGAGTGGAGGCCGGCGCACGAGGGGGGCGCGCGGGGCCCCACATCCGCCGTTTCCCGCAATGGCGTTCGACCCCCGCCACGGCGCATGGGTTCCGAAACGCACCGGTTCGAGTCGTAGTCGCGTTGGACCCCTTCCCAAGCCCTACTGTGACGCGCGACACTCTCGGGCGCATGAGATCGCCCAGCACACCTTCAAAAGTGAGGGCACGTTATGTCCCTTCAGGACGAATTGACGGCGGTTGAACGCAACCTGGACGACCTGGTCCGGTCGGTGGGCAGGCTCGAGGTGCGGCTCGGCGGCGGCCTGGACATCCGCCGGGTCCGGAGCGACACCGACCACCTGCGGCAGAGCCTGGCCCTGCTCAAGCAGAGCGCGTCCGGCGGACCGGCCGCCCGCGGGCAGGCCGTCGCGGCCGAGATGGTCACGATCTCCGACGCGCCCTACAACTCCGCGCTGTGGGCCGGTGCCGACGACGAGGGCCTCGGGTCGAGACACGGGCACGCCCCTTAAGGACCGAGCCGCAGGAGGAAACCTCCCCCTGGGCACCTTCCCGTCCGCCCCTCATCCCGCCCCGCCGCGCCCCGACGGAGCGCCCTTCACGGAGACCGACGTTGGCCACTGGCACCGAACCCACCTCACCGACGGGCACGACCGGCGTGCACACCCCGGCGCGCGCCGCCATCCCGGCCCGCCATCTGCGGACCGACCGCTGGTGGCTGGCACCGGCCATCACCGCCGCCGGGCTGCTCGCGTTCATCGTCTACTCGACCTGGCGGGCGTTCGCGAACGCCGACTACTACAGCGCGCCCTACGTCTCGCCGTTCTACTCCCCGTGCCTGGCGGAGAACTGCCACACCATGCGTGGCGGGCCCAACTGGGAGATCTTCGGGAGCTGGTGGGGCCTGTCCCCGGCCCTGCTGATCCTGATCTTCCCGCTGGGCTTCCGGCTCACCTGCTACTACTACCGCAAGGCCTACTACCGAGGCTTCTGGGCCTCGCCGCCGGCCTGCGCGGTCGCCGAGCCGCACAAGAAGTACACCGGCGAGACCCGGTTCCCGCTGATCCTGCAGAACATCCACCGCTACTTCTTCTACTTCGCGGTGCTGGTGGCCGGCGTGCTGACCTACGACACCGTGCTCACCTTCCGCGACGAGCACTACGCCTGGGGCCACATGGGCCTGGGCAGCCTGGTGTTCCTCGCCAACATCGTGCTGATCTGGGCGTACACCCTCTCCTGCCACTCCTGCCGGCACATCGTCGGCGGCCGGCTGCGGCACTTCTCCAAGCACCCGGTGCGCTACCGGCTCTGGGGCTGGATCGGCAAGCTCAACGAGCGGCACATGCTGCTCGCCTGGTCGTCGCTGATCAGCGTGGCGCTGGCGGACTTCTACGTCTTCCTGCTGGCCAGCGGGGCGTTCGCGGACCCGCGCTTCTTCTGACGCGGCGCGGCCCGGACCCGTACCCCTCCCCCTGAATCCTCTCCCCCTCAACAACTCCTGTTCCTACGACAGTTCTCCAAGGAAGGTTGTGCCTCCCGATGGCGCATGTGGACCGGCAGACATGGGACGTGGTCGTGGTGGGCGCGGGCGGCGCCGGACTGCGCGCCGCCATCGAGGCCCGCGAGGCAGGCATGCGGACGGCCGTGATCTGCAAGTCCCTGTTCGGCAAGGCCCATACGGTGATGGCCGAGGGCGGTATCGCGGCCAGCATGGGCAACGCCAACGAGCACGACAACTGGCAGGTCCACTTCCGCGACACCATGCGCGGCGGGAAGTTCCTCAACCACTGGCGGATGGCCGAGCTGCACGCCCGGGAGGCGCCGGACCGGGTCTGGGAACTGGAGACCTGGGGCGCGCTGTTCGACCGGACGCCGGACGGCCGGATCTCCCAGCGCAACTTCGGCGGCCATGAGTACCCGCGGCTGGCGCACGTCGGCGACCGCACCGGACTGGAACTGATCCGCACCCTCCAGCAGAAGATCGTCTCGCTGCAGCAGGCGGACGAGAAGGAGTTCGGCGCGTACGACGCCCGGCTGAAGGTCTTCCAGGAGTGCACGGTCACCCGGGTCCTCAAGACGGACGGCAAGGTGTCCGGCACGTTCTGCTACGAGCGGGAGTCCGGCCGGTTCTTCGTGCTGGAGGCGCCCGCGGTGGTGCTGGCCACCGGCGGCATCGGCAAGTCCTTCAAGGTGACGTCGAACTCCTGGGAGTACACCGGCGACGGGCACGCGCTGGCGCTGCTGGCCGGGGCCCCGCTGATCAACATGGAGTTCGTGCAGTTCCACCCGACCGGCATGGTCTGGCCGCCGTCGGTCAAGGGCATCCTGGTCACCGAGTCGGTGCGCGGGGACGGCGGGGTGCTGCGCAACAGCGACGGCAAGCGCTTCATGTTCGACTACATCCCGGACGTCTTCAAGGAGAAGTACGCCGAGACCGAGGACGAGGGCGACCGCTGGTACGAGGACCCGGACCACAACCGCCGCCCACCCGAGCTGCTGCCCCGCGACGAGGTCGCCCGGGCCATCAACGCCGAGGTCAAGGCGGGCCGCGGCTCCCCGCACGGCGGGGTCTTCCTGGACGTCTCGACCCGGATGCCGGCCGAGGTGATCAAGCGCCGGCTGCCGTCGATGCACCACCAGTTCAAGGAGCTGGCGGACGTCGACATCACGGCGGAGCCGATGGAGGTCGGGCCGACCTGCCACTACGTGATGGGCGGCGTGGACGTGGACCCGGACACCGCGGCGGCCACCGGCGTACCGGGGCTGTTCGCCGCCGGTGAGGTGGCCGGCGGCATGCACGGCTCCAACCGCCTGGGCGGCAATTCCCTCTCCGACCTGCTGGTCTTCGGCCGCCGGGCGGGTCTGTACGCGGCCGAGTACGTGACCGGGCTGACCGCGCGGCCGGCGGCCGATCCGCTGCAGATCGACGCCGCGGAGGCGGAGGCGCTCCGTCCGTTCAGCGCCGAGGGCGAGGAGCGGGCGGGAGCCGCCGACCGCGGCCCGGCGGAGAACCCGTACACCCTGCACCAGGAGCTCCAGCAGGCGATGAACGACCTGGTCGGCATCATCCGCAAGGAGAGCGAGATGTTCGAGGCGCTCAAGCGGCTGGCCGATCTGCGGGTGCGGGCCCGGGGGGCCGGCGTCGAGGGCCACCGGCAGTACAACCCGGGCTGGCACCTGGCCATCGACCTGCGGAACATGCTGCTGGTCAGCGAGTGCGTGGCGCGGGCGGCGCTGGAGCGCGAGGAGAGCCGCGGCGGGCACACCCGCGACGACCACCCGGCGATGGACCGGAGCTGGCGCAACATCAACCTCGTCTGTGAACTGGCCGATCCGCAGGGCGACGCCCGGGCCGCCGACCCGTCGCTGGGCCAGATCCGGCTGGCCCGGCGGGAGACCCCGCCGATCCGCCGCGACCTGCTGGAGCTGTTCGAGAAGGACGAGCTGGCGAAGTACCTGACCGACGAGGAGCTGACCCGGTGACCGAGCAGCAGACAGCGCAGCACGTGGCGGAGCAGCCGGGCGCGTCCGGCGCCTACCAGGCGCACTTCCGGGTGTGGCGGGGCGACACGGACGGCGGAGGGCTTGCGGACTTCACGGTCGAGGTGCACGAGGGCGAGGTGGTGCTCGACATCATCCACCGGCTGCAGGCCACCCAGGCCCCGGACCTCGCGGTCCGCTGGAACTGCAAGGCGGGCAAGTGCGGTTCGTGCAGTGCGGAGATCAACGGCCGGCCGCGGCTGATGTGCATGACCCGGATGTCGGTGTTCGAGCGCACGGAGACGATCACGGTGACGCCGATGCGGGCGTTCCCGGTGGTGCGGGACCTGGTCACCGATGTGTCCTTCAACTACGCCAAGGCCCGGGAGATCCCGGCGTTCGTGCCGCCGCCGGAGCTGGGCCCGGGCGAGTACCGCATGCAGCAGGAGGACGTGGGGCGCTCGCAGGAGTTCCGCAAGTGCATCGAGTGCTTCCTGTGCCAGGACACCTGCCATGTGGTCCGTGACCATGAGGAGAACAAGGCGGCGTTCGCCGGTCCGCGGTTCCTGATGCGGATCGCCGAGCTGGACATGCATCCGCTGGACGCGGCGCCGGAGTCCGGCATCGACCGCAAGCGGACCGCGCAGGACGAGCACGGGCTGGGTTACTGCAACATCACCAAGTGCTGCACCGAGGTCTGCCCCGAGCACATCAAGATCACCGACAATGCGCTGATCCCGCTCAAGGAACGCGCCGCGGACCGGAAGTACGACCCGCTGGTGTGGCTCGGGAACAAGATCCGGCGCCGCACCGAATGACCGCCGCACGGCCGGACCCGCCTGCCCCACAGGCCGACATGTCCGCCCAACCGCCGCTACGTAGACACATACTGACGAGGCATCAAATGGCTTGATCTCACCTCCCGACGCGCTCTTGTCAACGCGGTATAAAAACGGAATGAATTTTCCGAAACTGAGCCGGCGCCGGGTCCTCGCCGGCATCGGGGGCGTGCCGCTGGCGGCCGCGGCAGGGGTACCGGCGCGCGGCCGGGAGCGTCCCGGAAGACCGGTCGAGGCGCCGGGCGGCAGACGGACCACCCTGCTGCGCGGCGCCGACCTCGTCCTGACCATGGACCCGGCACTCGGCGACGGCCCGCTGGGCACCCTGGAGAACGGCGTCGACGTCCTGCTCAAGGACGGCACGATCGCCGCGGTCGGCCGGAGGCTCGACGCGCCCGCCGGCGCCCGGATCATGGACGCCGGCGGGAAGCTCGTCCTGCCCGGCTTCGTCGATCTGCACAACCACCTGTGGCAGTCGAGCATCCGCGGCGGCTGCTCGACCCAGGACCTGTACGGCTGGCTGGCCGGCTGCAACCGTGCCACCCTGCCGAAGATCGACCCCCAGGACATGTACCGCTTCGTCCACCTCGCCGCCCTCGACGCCCTCCAGGCGGGCGTCACCACGCTCGTCGACTGGGTCCACCCCATCCCGTACGACACCGGCGAGCGCTACGTCCGGGCGCTGGACGACGCCGGTCTGCGGTTCGTCTACGCCGCCACCCAGGGCGCCGCCGACCTCGACCTCATCCCCCGGGTCAAGAAGGACCTCCTGGATCCGCTGCCGCTGGCCTCCGCGCAGGTGTCGGTGCACGCCGGGATGTCCGCCCGCAAGGAGCTGCGGCAGTTCCACGAGCTCGCCCGGGACCTGGGGGTGATGCTCAACTCCCATGTCCTGGAACACCGCGACGACCGCAAGGACGACCCGATCCGCGCGCTGCGCGAGGCCGGTGCGTTCGGCCCGGACCTGCTGATGAACCACGCGATCCACCTCACCGACGAGGAGATCGCGCTGACCGGCGCACACGACGTCCGGGTCGCCCACTGCCCGCTCAGCAACATGCGGCTGGCGTCCGGCATCATGCCGCTGCCGGCCCTGCACCGGCACGGTGTACGGGCCGGTCTGGGGCACGACGGCGGCACCAACGACACCTCGGACATGTTCAACGTGATGAAGGCGGCGGTCGGCCTCCAGCGGGCCCGGCACGAGGACGCGTCGGTCCACCCGACGATCCCGGCGGTGCTGCGGATGGCGACGCTGGGCGGCGCGGAGTGCATCGGCCTGGCGGACCGGGTCGGGTCGCTGACACCGGGCAAGCGCGCCGATGTCGTCGTCCTGGACCCCGGCACGCTCAACTTCGCCCCGCGCTTCGACTGGACCAGCCAGATCGTGCTCAACGGCCAGCCGCCGAACGTCAGCGAGGTCTTCGTCGACGGCCACCTCCGCAAACACCGGGGCCGACTGATCCACGTCGACCCGACCCACGTCGTCCACGAGGCGGAACGCGCGGCGGCCCGCGTACGGGGGCGGCGTAACGGGGCGGGGTGAGGGGCGGGGTGAGGGGGCGGTGCGGGGGAGGGGCGAGGGGGCGGTGCGGGGCGCGGGGCCGGAGGCGGGTGGCACGAGGGGGGTGGGCCCGAGGGGAGTGCGGGGCCGGTCCCCTAGGGTGCGTCCCCTAAGGGATCGATGGGCCCCCGGTTCGACCCAGGGTAGGCCGGGCGCCCAGAGCCCGCCCCGGCCTGTGGACAACCGGCCGCCGCCCCGGGCCCGGGCCAGCCCCCGCGGGGGGCCGTACGCCCCTCAGAAGAGGCTCAGCAGGGCTTCCGTCGGGTCGGGTGCCGTGGACTCGCCGTCGGGCAGGGCGAGTTCGAACCAGACCGTCTTGCCGCGTGGCGTACGGCGGCTGCCCCAGCCCTCGCTCAGCAGGCCGACGAGCTGCAGCCCGCGGCCGCCCTCGTCGGTGTCGCGGGCACGGCGGCGGCGCGGCTGGGCGAGGTCGGCGTCCCAGACCTCGCAGACCAGCGTGCGGTCCAGCAGCAGCCGCAGCCGGATCTCGCCGTGGCCGTGCCGGAGCGCATTGGTGACCAGCTCGCTGACCAGCAGTTCCGTGGTGTCGACCAGGCCCGCAAGGCCCCAGTCCGTCAGCTGGTCGCGGGCCAGTTCGCGGGCCCGGGCCACCGAGCGGGCCTCCGGCGCGAGGCTCCAGTCGCCCACCGCGTCCTTGGGCAGCCCGTGCACCCGCGCCATCAGCAGCGCGATGTCGTCCTCGCCGTGCGAGGTGTCCAGGGCGCTGAGCACGTGGTCGCAGGCGTCCTCCAGCGGGCGGTCGGCGCCCGACAGTGCCCGGCGGAACGCCTGCAGCCCCTCGTCCAGCGGGTGTTCGCGGGACTCGACCAGTCCGTCGGTGTACAGCGCGAGCAGCGCCCCGTCCGGCAGCTCCACCTCGATCTCCTCGAACGGTTCGCCGCCCACCCCCAGCGGCATCCCCGGCGGTACGTCGAGCAGCAGCGCGTCCTCGCCCTCCTCGACGAGCACGGGCGGCAGGTGCCCGGCGTTGGCGAACGTGGCGCGCCGGGTGACCGGGTCGTAGACGGCGTAGACGCAGGTGGCGAGGTAGACCTCGGAGAGGTCGGCGGTGCGGGCGGAGCGCCTCGACTCCGCGGCGGAGGCGGCGGAACCGGCGGAACCGGCGGTGCCCGAACGGCCGCGCGGGCCCGGGCCCTTGGTCCGGCCGTCGCCGCTGCCGCCGAGCCCGCGGGCGATCTCGTCGAGGGCGGAGAGCACCTCGGCCGGTTCCAGGTCCAGCAGGGCCAGGGTCCGTACGGCGGTGCGCAGTTCGCCCATGGCGACGGCGGCGCGCAGTCCGCGGCCCATGACGTCGCCGACGACCAACGCGGTGCGGTGGCCGGGGAGTTCGATGACGTCGAACCAGTCGCCGCCGACCTCGGTGGCGGTGGTGCCGGGCAGGTAGCGGCAGGCGATGTCGAGGCCGGCCGCCTCGGGGTCGCCCGGCGGCAGCAGACTGCGCTGCAATATCAGGGCGCGTTCGTGTTCGCGGCGGTAGAGGCGGGCGTTGTCGATGCAGACCGCGGCGCGCGCGGCGAGTTCGACGGCGAGTGCGGTGTCGCGTTCGCCGAACGGCTCGCTGCCCTTCGTACGGGAGAACTGCACCAGGCCGACGACGGTGTCCCGGGCGACCATCGGGACGGCGAGGGTGGAGTGCACCACGGCGCCCAGCTCGGGTCCGTCGTCGCTCTCCCGGCCGGGGATGATCTGCGCCTGGGCGGTCCGCAGGGCGCCGGCGCAGGGGGAGTTGAAGGGGTAGCGGTGGACGGCGCCGACCGCGACCGGGCCGGGTGCGTCCGGCGGCTCGCAGCAGGGGGCCCCGGCGAGCGGGGCGTCGGAGACGGCGCTGGCGAAGGCGACCCGGCGGAGCTCGGCGCTGCCGTCGCTGGTGCCGGGCGGGGCCTCGTCGCCGGACAGCAGGCCCTGGTAGAGGTCCACGGAGGCCAGGTCGCAGAACTGGGGGACGGCGACGTCGAGGAGGGTGCGGGCGGTGGTCTCCAGGTCGAGGGAGTTGCCTATCCGGGCGCCGGCCTCGTTCAGCAGGGCGAGGTTGCGGCGGGCGTTGGCGGCCTCGCGCTCGGCCCGGCGCCGGCCGGTGACGTCGGCGGCGAGCGCGGCGACGCCGATGGGGCGGCCGCTGGCGCCGTGCAGCCGGTAGAGCGAGATCGACCAGCGACGGCGCTCGTCCTCGCCGGGCACCGCGCCGACCAACTGCATTTCGGTGACCGGTTCGCCGGTGTCCAGGACGCGGCGCAGTGCGACGGTCATCCGCTCGGCCTCGGGGCGGGGCAGGAAGTCGTGCGGGGTGCAGCCGCGGTACTTGCTCGCCGGGCCGCCGAAGACCGTGGCGAAGCGTTCGTTGACGCGCAGCAGCTTCAGGTCCGTGCCGAACAGGGTGAAGCCCATGGGAGATTGACCGAAAACGGCCTGCGAGGCGGCGAGGTCGGTCTCGATGCCGCGCAGGGCCCGGACGTCCACGACCACGCAGACCGCGGCGCGTTCACCCTCTTCGTTGCGGGAGGGCATGACGTAGATCTCGGCGAGCCCGTCGGCCGGTCCGTCCTCGTTCCGGCGGTAGGGCACCAGGCCGGTCCACTCCCGGCCGTCGAGGATCTCGGAGACCTTGCGGCGGCCGGTTTCCCGCAACTCGCTGGGTACGAAGGCCGCTACGGGGTCCTTGCCGAGGGCGTAGCGGGCGGGAATGCCGAGCATCTGCTCGGCGCGCTCGCTCCACTGGTCGATGCGTCCGTCGGGTCCGAGGGAGAAGGAGGCCACCCGGATGTAGTCGTAGATCGAGCCTGGGCGGCTGCTCTGCCAGACGGGCGGGCCCTGCGGTTCGCGCGCGTGCGAACGGGCACCTGGGCCGCCGGGGCCGTCCGCACCGCCCTGGCCCTCGGCCTGCGCGGGTTCTGCCCCGCCAGATGTCATCTCGCTCACGAGCCCCGTCCCCTCCAGCTCATCGTGCCCGGACCGGACCAACCTGAGTATCCAGCACCTCGGCTATCCGGAACACGGTCTTCACGATCACAGCACAGTCTCGATCGCAGGCCATCGACGGAATGTCGATGAAATGGCAACGATCAGGACCCCACCTGTCTCCTAACCAGCCACCGACAGCTCGAACCACACTGTCTTGCCACTCTTTCCGCGACGGGTCCCCCAGCGCCGCGAACTGCAGGCGACCAGTTGCAATCCGCGTCCCCCCTCGTCGTCGGGGGCGGCGGTGCGCTCCTGCGGCGGGTCGGGCAGCGGATCGGAGACCTCGACCAGCAGCTCGCCGGCGCTCAGCAGGACCATGCGCACCCCGATCGGTCCGGTGGCATGGCGCAGGGAGTTGGTGACGAGCTCGCTGACGAGGAGTACGGCCATGTCGGCGGCACCGTTCAGACCCCAGTCGTTGAGCACCCGGCGGACGGCGGTGCGGGCGGTGCGTACGGCGCCCGGATCGGCCGGGAAGCTCCATTCGGCGATCGGTGAACCGGTGGCCCTGCCGCGCTTGCGGGCGGGGCCGGGGCCGGGTGCCGGGACGCCTTCCGCTGCGCTGTCGCTCACGCCGATCACATCCCAGCCGAGGCATCCCCGTCGGATTACCCGCATTCAAGGGCTCAATCAGGACATACCCGATATCGAGGGCGAAGTACCGCCCGCAATCGTGCACTGTGGCACAAATGGCGCATATGACTGCGGTGACGCGAGGGATGCCTGGTGGGCGGGCGGGCGTGCGCGGCGGAGGGGCCACGATGCGCCGGGCGTGCCGGCCGGCGGACGGACGCCCGCGCGCCCCCAGGGGACCGCTCAGCGGCGTAACAGCAGGGGCTGGACCGCTCGGCGCTCAGCGGCGTAACAGCACGGCCTCGGACCGCTTCAGCGCTCAGCGGCGTACACGGGCACGGGCCCGGACCGTTCAGCGACGGACGCCCGGTACCCCGGCGGCCGTGGCGGCCAGCCGTCGCATCGCCTCGGCGACCGCCGGCCGGTCCTGGTCCAGCCAGTCGACCTGCGCTTCCTCCCCGGGCCGCAGCCAGCGCAGCTCGTCGTGGTCCTGCAGCGGCTGCGGCGCCCCGGACACCAGCCGCGCCGTCCACACCTGGAGGACATAGCCGGGCCGCAGCACCCACTCCCCCGGGATGCGGTCCCCGATCTCGGTCTCGACGCCGAGCTCCTCGCGCAGCTCGCGCTCCAGCGCCCGCTCGGGCGTCTCGCCGTCCTCGACCTTGCCGCCGGGCAGCTCCCAGCGGCCGGCCAGCGCGGGCGGTGCGCTGCGCCGGGCGGCCAGCAGCCGCCCGCCTTCGCACACCGCTCCGCCCACCACTACGCGCACCGTCGTCATGCGCGGCAGCCTACGTCCCCCGCCCTCGTCCCGCTTCTGCGCGGCGGCCCTCAGGTCGTCGCGCGATCGGCCTTCTCGACCACGTAGAGCCGCCGGCTGCCCCGGGTATCGAGCCGTTCGGCCACCCGCTCCGCCTCCGCTCGGGTGGCATAACGGCCCACGCGATACCGGTTGCCGCCTTCGTCCTGGCGGATGACGAGCCAGGGCAGCACGGCTCCGTTGTCGGTCATTGCGCCCCTCCGTCCGCCGGACAGCGCGCCGTGGCGCGCCCCTCGTGTGCTGATGCCGAAATCGCAATCCGCATATGCCCGAGCGTACGCCCGACCTTTACTCAGCGGATATGGAATTACACAAAGAGATACCGAACCGGCCACCCGCGGGCCCGGCGTACCGGGGCGGCCGCGAGTGGCCGGTGGGGCCCGAAGGACTCGGGCAGGTGTGGTGGTGAGGGGGCGACCGGGCATCGGCCGCCCCGAGGACGGAAGTCCGGGTTACGCCCGCGCGGACGCCTTGGCCTCCTCGGCCTCTCCCGTCTCGTCCGCCGCACGGCTCTCGGCCTCGGCGGCGAGCTCGCCCTCGACCGTCGCCAGGGACGGGTTGCGCCAGGAGCTGCGGACGCCCCAGTAGTAGAAGGCGAGCGCGATCACGGCGACCAGGAGGATGTCCCAGCCCTCGGGCAGGTAGCCCTTACCGCCGAAGTCCTTGCCGCCGAGGTACGACACGGCAGCCATGACCAGCAGGTACGCCACCATCCAGGCGCCGGCCTTCAGGTGCGGGACCAGCGCGGCCCACGGCTTGCGGCCCTGGGTGAGCGGCTTGCCGATCTCGTACCAGGCCCAGACGGGCAGGCCGACGGCCATGATCAGGATGACCTTGCCGGTGAGCGGCCAGCGGCCCCAGTAGAGGACCAGCGAGCCGAAGATCATCGCGATCGGCGCGATGACCGGCATGGCGCGCAGCTTGACCGGGCGCTTGAGGTCCGGCGACAGCCGGCGCAGCGACATCACGGCGACCGGGCCGGTGATGTACGAGATGACCGTGGCGACCGAGACGATCTCGGCCAGCGAGCCCCAGCCACGGAAGACCGCGAGGAAGAGGAACGCGATCACGAGGTTGAGCAGCAGCGCCGGGCGGGGCACACCGGTCTTCTTGTCCACCTTGCCGAAGACGCCGGGCAGGTGGCCGTTCTCCTGCACGCCCTGGATCATGCGCGAGGTGGTGGCGGCGTAGATCATGCCGGTGCCGGACGGCGAGACGAAGGCGTCCGCGTAGAGCAGCAGCGCGAGCCAGTTCAGGCCCCAGGCCACGGCCAGGTCGGCGAGCGGCGAGTTGAAGCCGAGGCCGGCCCAGCCGCCGTTGGCGCCCAGCTTGTCGCCGGGGACCGCCATCAGGAACGCGACCTGCAGCGCCACGTAGATGACCAGGGCGATGATGATCGACGAGACCACGGCCTTGGGCAGCGACTTGCCGGGGTTGCGGGCCTCGGCGGCGAGGTTCAGCGGGGACTGGAAGCCGTTGTACGCCCAGACGATGCCGGAGACCGCGACGGCGGTGAAGACCGAGCTCCAGCCGTTGGGGGTGAAGCCGCCGTGGTGCGCGATGTTGCTGGTGTCGAAGTGCGCCAGCATCAGGGCGCTGGCGGTCAGCACCGGGACGACGACCTTGAAGACCGTGATCGCGGTGTTGGTCTTCGCGAACAGCGAGATCGCGAACCAGTTGAGGAAGAAGTAGAAGATCAGCAGGATGCTGGCGAGCCCGACGCCGGTGCCGGTCAGCTCCTTGCCGTCGTAGAGCGCCTGCGCCCAGCCGAAGTCCCACGAGCTCATGTACTGGACGGAGGCGGTGGCTTCGCCGGGGATGACCGAAACGATGGCGATCCAGTTCGCCCACGCGGCGAGGTAGCCGGCGAGTGAGCCGTGCGAGTACTGGCCGTAACGGACCATGCCGCCGGCCTTCGGGAACATCGCGCCGAGCTCGGAGTAGGTCAGGGCGATGGTGAGTGCGACCAGCGCGCCGATGATCCAGGCGATGATCGCGGCCGGCCCCGCGATGGCGGCGGCCCGCTCGGCCCCGAAGAGCCAGCCGGAGCCGATGATGGACCCGAGACCAGTGGCGGTCAGGGCGATGGTCCCGAGGGACCGACGGTAATGCGAATGCGAACCCTGCTCCGCACCCGGGTTTTTCGTCGTGCTCACGTGCTGGTCTCCTGGTCTTCCCCCGTGCCGTGCACAAACTTCGCCATCGTAAGAGCGAATCCGAAGATCGGCTTCCCGCTCTCGGCCAAAACTCCCGCCCAGCTGAGGCTCTGTGAGTTTTCCAACACCAAGATCCGGCCAACGTTTACGTGCATATGCGGATGAAACGGACAGCTGACTTGAGGCCGAAAGTAACTGCGGATCTCGCACGAGGCGGGCCCCGGGGCGTCACGGCCCGGGGCGTCACGGCCCGGGGGCGGCACGGCCCGGGGGCGGCACGGCCCGGGGGCGTCACGGCCCGGGGGCGTCACGGCCCGGGGGCGTCACGGCCCGGGGGCGTCACGGCCCGGGGGCGTCACGCGGGAATTCCGCCGCTTCACGCGGGAATACCGCCGTCCCGTGCGCCGTTGTCGGCCCACAGGGGGCGCGCGCAACCCCTACGGGATCCGTTCGACCCCTCCCTAGGGGAAAGCGGCTCTACGGGCCGGTACCAGCGGCGCGGCTCTACGGGACAGCGGCTCTACGGGCCGGGGTCAGTAGCCTTACGACGCCAACGCCCTTACGGGGTGCGGCGAGGCCCCAGCAAGGGCCGCCCACCCCCACCCAGCGCCCGCCCGTCCCCGCCCCGCCCCGCCGCCTACTTCACCGGCAGGTGGTACGCGACCCGGTAGCGGTCCGCGAGCGTGACGATGTCGGCCGTCTCGACCGGGCGGCCGCCCGCGAAGTACGTCCGCGAGATCACCAGCACCGCATGGCCCGGAACCCCGCCCAGCGCCATGGCCTCCTCGGCCAGTGCGGCCCGCGCGCCGACCTCCTCGATGACGTTGTCCACCACCACATCGATGGCCGCCATCCGCTCGACGACACCGCGCCCGGCCAGTGGGCCCGCCTCGGGCAGCATCACCGGCGTCCGGCCGGTCACGTCCAGCGGCTCCCAGGACGTCGAGAGCATCGCCGGCTCGCCCTCCGCGCGGAAGAGGTAGCGGGTCCGCATGACCCTGCCGCCCGGCGGGATCCGCAGCCGGCCGGCCACCGCCGAACTGGCCGCCTCCTGCTCGCTGCTGGACTCCCAGGTGCCGCGCACCCGCTCGTCCGTCTGCTCCTGCCGGAAGGGCGTACACCCACCCGCCGCATGGAACCCGACCCGCGCGATGCGCCGCGGAACGGGCTGCTCGCGCACGTACGTCCCCGACCCCGAGCGGCCCTCGACGAGCCCCTCCGCCATCAGGACCTTGCGGGCCTCCAGGGCGACGGTGTCCGAGACGCCGTACTCCTCGCGGATCCGGGCCTGGGAGGGGAGGCGGGTGTGCGGCGGCAGCACCCCGTCGACGATCTTCTGGCGCAGGTCGCCGGCGACGCGGAGGTACGCGGGCTGCTCACCGAAAGGCACATGCCCCTCCCAACAGCTTGACAGTCAGCAACAGCGTGGCAACCGCGCGTGGTCGACCGCAACCTCGGGCCAGATATTCACCTGTTGTGATGAAACCCAGCTCAGCCACCTGGGGACCGTGCGGGCCCGCACCGGCGTTCCGCATCTTCCGCCTCGCCCACCTCCGGCGTCACACCCCGCACGCGCCACCTCGTCATGTCACGATCGTCCACACGCCCCCATCACAGGGGCCCGACGACTGCCACGACGACGACCACGACGAACGGAACGGCCCGACGGCAGCCCCGCCGGCGGGCGGACCCGACGGAACGTCCGGAAGACAGCCCGGACGACGGCCCGGAAAAGCGACCGAAAATCGACCGAACGGCGACCGTGCCGGACAGCCCCGGAACGGAAGCGACCACTTCGGAACGGAAACCGACCCCGGATCAGGAACGACCACCCGGAGTAGGAAGGAAGGCGCCCATGCCCGCCGAGTCCCCCCTCTCCCCCATGCCCAAGGACTGGCAACGGGCCCTCGCCGTCGCCGCCCACCCCGACGACCTCGAATACGGCGCCGCGGCGGCCATCGCCGAATGGACCACCGCCGGGCGGGAGGTGAGCTACCTCCTGGTCACCCGTGGCGAGGCCGGTATCGACGGGCTGGCCCCCGACGAATGCGCCCGGGTGCGCGAGGCCGAGCAGCGGGCCGGCGCCGCGCTCGTCGGCGTCCACACCGTGGAATTCCTCGACCACCACCGGGACGGCACGATCGAGGGCGGGCCGGCGCTGCGCCGCGACCTCGCAGCGGCCGTCCGCCGCCACCGCCCGGAGCTCCTGATCACCCTCAACCACCACGACACATGGACCGGGGGCCACTGGAACACGCCGGACCACCGGGCGGTCGGCCGGGCGGTCCTGGACGCGGCGGGCGACGCCGGCAACCGCTGGATCTTCCCGGAGCTCGCCGACACGCTCGGCCTCGCCCCCTGGAACGGTGTCCGCTGGGTGGCGGTGGCCGCCTCGCCGTACCCCACGCACGCCGCCGAGGTCGGCCCCGGCATCGACCGCGCGGTGGCCTCCCTGGCGGCGCACAGTACGTACATCAACGGCCTGCGCGGCCACGGGCAGGACGCGCAGTCCTACGCCCGCGCCTTCATCGAGCAGGCCCTCCGCACCGGCGGGGAACGTCACCGCGGCCGCCCGGCCACCCTGTTCGAGCTGTTCCCGCGCTAGGCCCCCCGTACGGCCAGGAACCCCAAGTCCCCGCCCCCGGCAACCCCATTCACCGCGCCCAACTCCTGGTCCCCGCACCGCCGTTCACCGCGCCCAACTCCGGGTCCCCGCACCTCTGTTCCCCGCGGGCCGCCGCCGTTCACCGCGCCGCACCTCTGTTCCCCGCGGGCCGCCGCCGTTCACCGCGCCGCACCTCTGCTCACCGCGTCCCGCCCCCGTACGCCCGTACGCCGCAGCCCCCGTTCACCGCGCCCGCCGCGAACGTGGCCACCAGCTCCGCGATCTCCGCGGGCCGTTCCAGCACCATCGCGTGGGTGGCGTCCACTCCGGTGACGGTCACGTACGGCCGGGTCCGGGCCAGCTCCGCCAGGTCGCGCCGCAGGCCCTCCGTATAGGCCGCCATCAGGTCGTCGAACCACGACGGCACGCCCGGCACCGGCGGGTTGGGGCGCAGCGCCCGGGCGATCAGCAGCGGCCGGGAGACGTTCCGGTAGCGCCCGAACAGGTCGATCCCGGCCATCGCCTCCTGCAGCTCCCGGGCCTGCTGCCGCCCGGGCCGCAGGAAGAGCCGCCCGTCCCCGGTCTCCGCCAGCGACCGCCGCACCCCCGCCTCCATCACGTCGGCGGGAATCCCCAACTCGGCGGCCATGCCGGTCTGGTAGCCGATCACGCCGGCCAACGCCGCTGCTTCGAAGGGCCGTCCGCCCGCCTCCTCGGCGAACTTCCGTGCCTCGGCGAGCCGTTCCCGCACCCACGCCGGATCCAGCCCCACATACTGCTCGGGCCGTCCCATCCCGTGCCCGTCGAGGTTCACCGCCGCGGGCACGGCGTCCGCCAGAGCCTCCAGGCACCGTACGGCCACCATCCCGCCCAGGGAGTGCCCGACCACCACGGCCCGCGGTGTCCCGCACGCGGTCAGCACCGCCCGTACGTCCTCAACGGCCACCTCGAACGTCCACGGCACCGCCCCGTCCCCCGACCGCCCGTGGCCGCGCAGGTCCATCGCCAGCACCCGGTGCCCGGCGGCCAGCAGGGGCGCCACCCGCTCCCAGTCCATGAGCGTCCGCCCGGCCCCGTGCAACAACAGCACCGCCGTCCCTGCCCCACCGTGGTCCCGCACCGCCAGCTCCACCCCGTCGCCGGCCTCGCACATCAGGTCCCGGCCCGCGTTCCGCGCGCTTCGTGTCATGCGTCCACGCTAGGGCCGCCGAACGCGTTCAAGATCATCCGCGGAGTCGATGCGCCCGCCCCCCTTTCCGGGAGAGAATGGATCATCGCCCGCGCGCCGACGGCCGCCGTTGTCACTCCTGGTGTGCGACGGCATTCCTGGTGTGCGACGGCATTCCGGATGTGCGACGGCGCTTCACGACTCACGCGGCGCGGAGTTCCGCCCACCGGGTGGTGCCGCCGGCGTGGACCCGCGTGCCGGATTCGGCCGCCAGGGCGGTGACGATGCCGAGCCCGCGGCCGTGCTCGTCCGCGCAGCGCTCGGCGGCCGGCTGCCCGTCCGCCGTGACGGGCCCGGTGTCGGTGACCTCGACGCGCAGGGCGTTGCGCCCGTCGACGGCCCGCGACAGCCGCAGCACGGCCGGCGGCCGGGCGTGGACGACCGCGTTGGTGACGAGTTCCGAGACCACGAGGAGCGCGTCCTCGACGAGGCCCGGGGTCAGGTTCCAGCCGGCCAGGACCGTACGCACCCGCCGGCGTACGACCGAGACGGCTTCGGGGATGTGGGGCAGCGGGCAGACGTGTTCGACCGCCTCCCCGACCACCTCTTCGAGCTGTGCCGTCATGCCGCCTCCTCCGAGGCCCCCTACCGGCTGGATGCCGGGCTTTGAAGGGACGCTATGAGGGACGGTGGGGGCGGTCAATGAACGGCGGTCGGCATTACCGAACGCTGCCCGCGAAGGGCCGTCGCTTCCGGCAGATGCCGACCGCGGGACTACGAGCGCGGGACTAGGATTGCCTCATGGCCGGCCCGGTCCAGTCGATCGAACGGGCGGCGGCAATCCTGCGTCTGCTCGCCAGTGGGCCCCGTCGGCTCGGGCTGGGTGAGGTGGCCGCGTCGCTCGCGCTGGCGAAGGGCACCACCCACGGCATTCTGCGCACCCTGCAGAACATCGACTTCGTCGAGCAGGACCCGGCGACCGGGAAGTACCAGCTCGGGGCCGCGCTGCTGCACCTGGGCACCAGCTACCTCGACGTGAACGAGCTGCGCTCCCGCTCCATCAACTGGGCCGACGCCCTGGCCGCCCGCAGCGGGGAGGCGGTCCGGCTGGGCGCTCCCCTGGAGGGCAAGGTGCTCATCGTCCACCACGTCTTCCGCCCCGACGACACCCTCCAGACCCTGGACGTGGGCGCGCTGCTGCCGCTGCACGCCTCCTCGCTCGGCAAGGTGCTGCTGGCCTTCGGCAGTGTGCCGCTGGAGCCGGCCGTGGAGGCCGGGCTGGAGGCGTATACCCGGCACACCCTGGCCGACCGCGAGCACCTCACCCGGGCGCTCACCGAGGTCCGCGAGCTCGGGTGGGCGGCCGAGGTGCAGGAGATGATCACGGGTGAGGCCGGTATCGCCGCGCCGGTCCGGGGCCACGGCGGTCTCGTGGTGGGCGCCATCGGCGTCTCCGGCACGGTCGAGCGGATCTGCGACGCCAAAGGGGTCCCGCAGCCGGCCCTGGTCACCCAGGTACGCCACGCCGCCCGGGCGATCTCCCGAGACCTGGGAGCCGCCCGCTGGTGAGCCACCGCTCTCGCGCCCCGCAACGGAGGGTTGATCATGGTTAAGCGGTATGTGATGTCCATCGACCAGGGCACCACCTCCACCCGATGCATCCTGTTCGACCACCAGGGGCGGCTGGTGTCGGTCGCCCAGCGGGAGCACCAGCAGTACTTCCCCCGGCCCGGGTGGGTCGAGCACGACGCCGTCGAGATCTGGCACACCCTGCAGCGCGTGGTGCCGCAGGCGCTCTCCCATGCGGATGTCAGCCCGGACGAGGTCGCCGCCGTCGGGATCGCCAACCAGCGCGAGACGACCGTGCTGTGGGACCCGCGTACGGGCACCCCGCTGGGCAGGGCGATCGTCTGGCAGGACACCCGTACGACTCCACTGGTCGAGGACCTCAGGAGCCGGCCCGGCGACGAGTTCTTCCTCCGACGCTGCTGCCTGGCCCCTTCCACGTACTTCTCCGCGCCCCGGATCCGCTGGCTGTTCGACCACGTCGACGGGTTGCGGCAGCGCGCCGAGGACGGCGAGGTGCTGTTCGGCACGATGGAGAGCTGGCTGATCTGGAACCTCACCGGTGGGCCGGCCGGCGGCGTGCACCTCACCGACGTCACCAACGCCAGCCGCACCATGCTCATGAACATCAGCACCCTCGACTGGGACGAGGAGCTGCTGGAGTTCTTCGGGATCCCCCGGCCGATGCTCCCGGAGATCCGCGCCTCGGCCGAGAGCTACGGGGCCGCCCGTGCCGTCATCCCGGGCGTCCCCATCACCGCGGCCCTCGGTGACCAGCAGGCGGCGCTGTTCGGGCAGACCTGCTTCGCCCCCGGCGAGGCGAAGTGCACCTACGGAACCGGCAGCTTCCTGCTGCTCAACACCGGCACCGACCTCGTACGGTCCCGGCACGGCCTGCTCACCACCGTCGCCTACAAGGTCGAGGACCAGCCCGCGGTCTACGCGCTCGAAGGCCCGATCGCCGTCACGGGCGCGCTGGTCCAGTGGTTCCGCGACCGGCTGGGGCTGATCAGCACCGCCCCCGAGATCGAGACGCTCGCCCGCACCGTCGAGAACAACGGCGGCTGCTACATCGTCCCGGCGTTCTCCGGCCTGTACGCACCGCACTGGCGCAGCGACGCCCGCGGGGTCATCGTCGGCCTCACCTCGTACATCACCAAGGGCCACCTGGCCCGGGCCGTGCTGGAGGCCACCGGCTGGCAGACCCGGGAGGTGGTCGACGCCATGAACGCCGACTCCTCGCTCGCCCTGAAGGTGCTCAAGGTGGACGGCGGGATGACGTCGGACAACCTGCTCATGCAGTTCCTGGCCGACGTGCTCGACGTACCCGTGGTGCGCCCCATGGCCGTCGAAACGGTCTCCCTGGGCGCCGCCTACGCCGCCGGCCTCGCCGCCGGCTACTGGCCCGACCTGGAAGTCCTCCGCCGCAACTGGCACCGCGCCGCCCAGTGGCTGCCGGACATGGCCCCCGAGCGCCGGGAGGCGGAGTACGAGGACTGGAAGCGCGCCGTCGAGCGCTCCCTCGGCTGGATCAGGTCGCCGCGGCCACCCTGAGAAAGCCGGAGGCCCAAAAACCAGAGGCCCGACCCTGACGGGCCGGGCCTCTGTGCGGTGGGGGTGTGCGGGATCAGCTGTGTAGGCGTGCTGGATCAGCGGGGTGACGTTGGGTCAGCCGCGTGGCGTCAGGTCACCCGCTACACGTTGAACCGACATGTCGACGGCACCGCAGTGACCGGCGGGGTACGTCCCGTCGTAGCGTCCGATCCAGCGGGTATCCAGCAGTCGGCGATCACTGCCACGCGCAGCTCACGGAACGTCATCCAGCTGCAGCCGCGGGCCCTTCACGGAGCGGACCTCCGTGAAGGGCCCGCGAGCTCGCATCCGCAGCTCCCCTTGATCCGGTCGCGACCGGATGACATCAGTCTTTCGAGGCCATGGAGATACCGCCCGAGGCGAGGGAGAAAATTCTCGCAAGCGCCTTTCGCGTCTGCGGATCTCGATCGATCCTTTCCATTGACGCGAGCACCTCCGGGGCGATGTCAATCGTGGTCACACCTCCTGCGGCGTCACCCTTTGCCGCCGGGAAAAGCACCAGGCACCGATAGGAGCGCACTTCACCATTTCGCTCCTCCCGCAAGATGGTGCAGAGAAATACGGCAGCCTCCTTCACCTGCCCACGGAGTGACTCCTCGGAGGACCACCGCGTTGCCCACCCTTCCCGCTCTGCCCGCAACTGCAGTTCGAGCAGATCCGCGAAACGGACCTGGCACACGCGGAAATCAGGATCTGAAGACCGGACGAGTGACATAGGTGCTACTCCCCGCCAAGAACATCGACACGGATGGGAGTTTCGGGATCGATACGGCCATCGCCCACCCTGGTCATGAGCTCATCCCATCGATGATGCCCACCGAGTACTTGCCCCCCGGGCGAAACAAGGAATCCATCCCCTGGTCCAGCATTGTTGAATGACGCCACAAGCTCATCGTTACTCAGGTATTCGTGATACCACTGCGAACTCGGATCGCGAGTACTCTGTCCTTCAGTGTACCGGGAAAGATCACGCGCTGGTTCGTGGTGGCTTGAGAATTCCTCATCGTCTTCGCAGCCGAACAAACCAAGGGGGTCCCGCCAACGTGCGGGGTTCAGCACATAGCTGATCGGATTGGCAGCCGGTCCGAGCCCGAGCGGATCCGGGCTGGCGTACCGCCCGGTGTCCGGGTCGTAGTGCCGGAAGAAGTTGTAGTGCAGCTCCGTCTCGCGGTCGGCGTACTGCCCGGGGTAGCGCAGGGGCGTGTACGCGGTGGCGTTGCGGTTCCAGGCGGTGGAGCCCCAGGTGGTGGCGCGGGCTTGCCACGCGAGGTCGCCGTCCTCGCTGATGAGCTCCGTCGGCATACCGGTGAGGTCGGTGGCGATGGCGAAGAAGCGGGCGTCGACTTCGTCCTGGGAGAGGTGCTTGCGTTCGTACTGGGCAAGAGGGGTGTGTCCCTTGTGGTCCCAGGTGGTGGTGATGCCGGTGGTGCTGGAATGCTCCTCGGCGAGGCGGGTGCCGTCCCAGGTGAACGCCACTGTCTCGGCCGGTGATTGCCCGTCGGCGGTGAGGCGGGTCTTGGCGGCGCGGCGCCCGAGGGCGTCATAGGTGTAGGTCCAGCGGGTGCCGTCGGGGGTGATGCAGGCCGTGAGGCGGTCCTCGGCGTCCCATGCGTAGCGCCACGAGTCGGGCTTGGCCGACAGGCGCTTCTTCTGGCGGAGTGTGATGCGTCCTGCGGCGTCGTACTCGTAGCGGACGTGGCCGGCGAACTCCAGGCGGGTCCCGGCGTAGGTGCGGGGGCCGCGGGCCTCGTCGTGGCCGGCCTGGTCGGGCCAAGCGGCCTCGGTCTGGTTTCCCGCGAGATCGTAGCTGTATCGCTCGATCCAGTTCTCGGCGCTGACGCCGAGCGGGCGGCCGATCGGGTCGAGGGTGAACTCGCGGCCGACACCGAGGCGTTCGTCGGTGACGGCGGTGAGGTGGCCGTCCGGCCGGTAGCGGTAGGTGCGGGAGATGAGGGTGCGGCCGGGAGCGGCGGCGGCGCGGGCGGTGAGGCGGCCCGACATGTCCCACACCGAGGTCACCGAAACCGGAGCGTCGGGGGTGCCGAAGGTGCGGGTGGTCTCGCGGCCCGCGGCGTCGTGGGTGAAGACGAGGGCGTGGCTGTCGATGTCGACGCCGGTGGTGCGGCCTGCGGCATCGTATGCGTAGTGGGTGACGGCACCGGTCGGCGTGGTGCGGGAGGTGCGGCGGCCCAGCGCGTCGTACGTGTAGCGGACGGTGCGGCCGTCGACCGTCTCCGCCAGCACCCGGCCGCGAACGTCGCGTTCGTAGGCGACGCGGGAAGTGGCGGTGACGGCCTCAAGGAGGCGGCCCTGGGCGTCGTGCCGGTAGCGGGTGATGTGTCCGGCAGCCTCCTTGGCTGTGATGCGGCCCAAGGCGTCGCGCTCGTAGGTAACGCTCTCGCCGGTGGGGGTGAGACGGGTGGCGAGCCGCCCCGCCGCATCGTGACCGTAAGTGGAGGTCCGGTTGTCGAAGTCGGACTCGGCGGTGAGGCGGCCCGCTTCGTTGAAGGTGTAGTCCCAGGTCAGGCCGGCCGGATCGGTGACCTGGGTGAGGCGCAGCTCGGTGTCGTAGGTGAAGCGGTAGGTGGCGCCGTCGGGAGTGGTACGGGAGACGAGTTTGTCGAAGTGCGTGTACGTGTACGCCGAAACGCCGCCAAGCTCATCCGTGTGCAGGTGGAGGTTGCCCTCCCCGTCCCACTCCCACGTCTCCCGGGCGCCGTCCGCGCCGGTACGGGTGGCGATCTTGCCCTCACGGGTCCACTCCAGGTGCGTACGCGCTCCGAGGGGGTCGGTCAGTGCGACAGGACGGCCGAAGGCGTCGCGCTCAACGTGCGCGGTGTGGCCGAGCGGGTCGGTGTACGAGGTCGGCAGGCCGGCCCCGTTGTTCGCGTAGCCCGACCTGGAGCCGTCCGGGGCGATGACCTCGGCGACCGCGCCGGTGAGGTCGTACCCGTACCGTGTGACGGTGCTGTCCGGCGCGGTGTGTTCGGTGAGGTTGCCCCCCTCGTCGAAGGCCTGCCGCCAGACTGAGCCGTCCGGCGTCGTGATCTCCACGGGCAGGTTCAGGCCGTTGTACACGGCGCGGACCGTGGTGCCGTCAGGCCGGTGAACTGCGGTGAGGTTCTGGGCGTCGTCGTACGCGTAATGAGTGGTGTGGCCCAGCGGGTCCGTCTCGGCGAGGAGGTTGCCGTGCTCGTCCCACTCACGCCTGACCGTGTTCCCGAGCGGATCGGTCTCGGCGATCACCTGGTGCCGGGCGTTGAACTGGTAGACGGTGACGGCACCCTGGGAGTTGGTGTACCGGGTGGTGCGCCGGGCAGGGTCGTAGGAGAAGCGGCTGGAGAGGACGCCGTCCGGACCGATCGTCCGCACGACGCGGTGCCACTGGTCGTACTCGTACCGGAACGTCGAGCCGTTCCGGTCCGTCCACGAGGTCATCCGACCGAAGTCGTCGTACCCGAACTCCAGGGCATTGCCTGAAGAGTTGACCACGTGGGTGATGTTTCCGGCGCCGTCGTCGTCGTAACGGTAGGACTTGATCTCGGCCGGTCCGTCGGAGGTGTCCAGGGCGAGGCAGGAGACGCGGCCGGCCTCGGTGTGGATACGCACGACGTAGCCACCGCTGTGGTGCACCGTCGTCGGGGTGCCGTCCTCCAGGCGGGAGAGGACGATCTCGTTGCCGTTCCGGTCACCGATGTACTGCAGCCAGAACCAGCCCGACCGGGAGGGGGAGTCGGCGAAGACGCGGACGATGCCGGTGCGCAGGTCGGTGATCTCGTACGTGGTCCCGCCGAGCGCCCCGGTGCCGGCATGGGCGAGCGGCAGCCGTGCCCCGGTGACGGGGTGGACCGCCTCGTCACTGCCCGCCGGCGGCAGGGACTCATACCGCAGCAAGGAACCGTCCTCACGGGCCCAGACGACCCCGTCCTCCGTCACCTCCAGACGTTCGTCCAGCGCAGAGGCCCATGACGGGCCGAAGAACTGTCCGTACCGGTACGAGGAAAGGTGCGTACGGGAGATCCGCAACGGCAGAACGCCGGGCAGGTCGAGATCGGTCTCCGTCTGCAGCAGCTCGCCGCTGGCGACGTCGACCGGGTCGTTCTCACAGGGCCGGTCGCCCGTGGGGCGTCCGGTGAGGTGCGGGTCGCTGGTGGAGCCGTTCATCGAGTCCGGCCGCACGTGAGAAGGCTTCTCGCCGCCGGGGCGGCCGCCGCCGCTAGGAGATGTCTTCAAATGTCACGCCCACATCAGGAGCGAGGCGAGGGTGACGGCGGCCTGGTAGGACTCGGTGGTCTTGTCGTAGCGAGT
>NZ_JBEZMM010000058.1:0-41298 GCF_040652715.1 Streptomyces sp. NPDC048196
ATCCACACCAACCTGGCGAACCGAAACAGGCAACCCACCCACAACAGCCTGAACCCAGATCAGACGCCCTCTTAGGGGGCGGTCGAACAGATCCCGTAGGGGGTGCGAGCGCCCCCTGTGGGCCACAACGGGGTGGGCTCCGACGGAATTCCGGGGCCCACCTCCGTCGTGGCGCAGGTGGCGCATGTGGCGCGCACGGTGCCCCCACGCCTCGTGGCGCGCGCCGTTACGCCGCGTGGCGCGCGCCGTTACGTCGTGCCGCGCCCGTTACGTCTTGCCACGCCCCCTCACGCCGCCGGCCAGGGCACCTCCGGCGAGCGGTAGTAGTGGATGCCCAGCGCGTCCCAGCGGGGGCCCTGGGCGGCCAGCCGGACCCGGTAGGAGTCCCAGTCGTGGGCCTCGCGCGGGGACCAGCCCAGCTCCGCGATGCCCGGCAGCCGCGGGAAGGCCATGTACTCGATGTGCGCGGAGGTGGAGAGCGTCTCGGACCACAGCGGCGCCTCGACGCCCCGGATCGCCTCGCCGGGCGCGCCCTGGAGGTAGCTGCCCGGGTCCCAGTCGTACGCCCGCCGGACGCCCACGTAGCCGGCCCAGTTCAGGCCGAGCGGGGTGTCCTTGTCGTACTTCATGTCGAGGTAGGCGCGGTCGGCGGGCGAGAGGATCAGCCCGGTGCCGTTCCGGGCCGCGTCGGTGACCTGCTGCCGCTCGGCCGCGCCGGTGGCGTCGTAGCCCCAGTACTGGGCGAGGGCGCCCTTCGCCGGATGCGCGCCGGTCAGCTGGTGCCAGCCGATCACGGTCTTGCCGTATTTGGCGACCACCGGCTGCACCTTGTCCATGAAGGCGACGTAGTCCGCGTGGCTGGTGGAGTGCGCCTCGTCGCCGCCGATGTGGAGGTACGGGCCCGGGGTGAGCCGGGCGAGCTCGCGGACGACGTCGTCGACGAAGTCGTAGGTCACCTTCTTGGGGACGCACAGCGAGCTGAAACCGACGTGGGTGCCGGTGTAGAGGGGCGGCGCGACGCCGTTGCAGTTGAGGTCGGCGTAGGAGGCCAGTGCGGCGTTGGTGTGGCCCGGCATGTCGATCTCGGGGACGACGGTCAGGTAGCGGTCGGCGGCGTAGCGGACGATCTCGCGGTAGTCGTCCTGGCTGTAGTAGCCGCCCTTGCCGCCGCCGACCTGCGTGGAGCCGCCGTAGGTCGCCAGCCGCGGCCAGGAGCGGATCGCGATCCGCCAGCCCTGGTCGTCGGAGAGGTGCAGATGCAGCTTGTTGATCTTGTACATCGCCAGCTGGTCGATGTAGCGCTTGACCTGGTCGACGGTGAAGAAGTGCCGCGACACGTCGAGCATCGCGCCGCGGTAGCCGTAGCGCGGGGTGTCGGCGATGGTGCCGCCGGCGATCCTCCAGGACCCGGCCTGCGCACGGTGCTCCCCGGCGTCCGGCGGCAGCAGCTGGCGGAGCGTCTGGACGGCGTGGAAGAGACCGGCGGGCCGGCGGGCGCCGATGGTCACCGCGCGGCCGTCCACGCGCAGCCGGTAGCCCTCCGCGCCGAGGTCCGCGGTGCCCGGGCCGCCGAGCCGCAGCACGATGCCGTCGCCGTCCTTGGCGGTGACCGGCAGGGCGCGGCCGGTGGAGGGGCGCAGCAGGCCCGCCAGATAGCCGGCGATCCGCCGCACGTCGCCGGAGCCGCCGGGCACCCGGATGCGGGTGCCGGCGCCGATCGTGTACGGGGTGCCGCCCTCGTGCACCGACGCCGGGGCGGGCACGATGCGGTCGAGGGGGACGGTGGGGGCGGCGGCCCGGGCGGCGGGCGGCGGTGCGGCGGCGGTTCCCAGCGCCGCGGCCACGGTCAGCAGCAGCGGGCCCAGTAGTCTGCGTCGTCTCATCGACGGTCCCTTCGGCGAGCGTCGGGCATGTCATGGCATGGAGCGACCGAGCGGTGACCATGCGTACCGCGAGCCTGGAACGGGGTCAAGGTGTAGACCACTTTCCCGCACCCAAACCGGGTACCTGCCCGATATCGGGCAGATTTCTTGCGAATCTTGGCGGCGCCCCGCAATATCGACGGGTGCTCGAACGCCGGAACCGCGCGGATGCGCCACACGAAGACCTGGTGGACCACCTGGTGCGCAGCACACCGCTGCAGCGCGGTGAGGCCGCCCGGGTGGTGCTGGACGTGCTGGCGTACTTCGACGAGACGACGGAGGAGTTCGTCCGCCGGCGCCATCGGGAGCTGCAGTCCCAGGGGCTGCGGAACGAGGAGATCTTCGAACGGATCCGCCACGAGATGCCGCACCGCGCCGTGGCCCCGCCCGATCTCTCCGCCCGCCAGCTGCGCCGCCTCGTCTACGGCTGACCGGTCCACCGCCGGCCGGGCCACGGCCGGTGTCCGGCAGGCACCGGGCACACCACAACCGACACACGTCTTTCTCGGAGGGTCACTGTATGTGCGGGATCGTCGGATATATCGGCAAACGTGATGTTGCTCCGCTGCTCCTGGAGGGCCTGGCCCGCCTGGAGTACCGCGGTTACGACTCGGCCGGCATCGCCCTCCACGCGAGCGGCACCGGCAAGTCCGCGGGCCTGAAGACCGCCAAGGCCAAGGGCCGGGTCCGGGACCTGGAGGCCCGGCTGCCGAAGCGGTTCGCCGGCACCACCGGCATCGCGCACACCCGCTGGGCCACCCACGGCGCGCCCACCGACGACAACGCCCACCCGCACCTCGACACCGAGGGCAAGGTCGCCGTCGTCCACAACGGCATCATCGACAACGCCGCCGAGCTGCGCGCCCGGCTGACCGCCGACGGCGTCACCTTCGCCTCCGAGACCGACACCGAGGTCCTCGCGCACCTCATCGGCCGCTCCAAGGCCGAGACGCTGGAGGAGAAGGTCCGCGAGGCGCTGCGGCACATCGAGGGCACCTACGGCATCGCCGTGCTGCACTCCGACTTCACCGACCGGATCGTGGTCGCCCGCAACGGCTCCCCGGTCGTGCTCGGCATCGGCGAGCACGAGATGTTCGTCTCGTCCGACGTCGCCGCGCTGGTCTCGCACACCCGCCAGGTCGTCACCCTCGACGACGGCGAGATGGCCACCCTGAAGGCCGACGACTACCGCACGTACACCACCGAGGGCTCGCGGACCACCAGCGCCCCGGAGACGGTCGAGTACGCGGCCGAGTCGTACGACATGGGCGCCCACGACACCTACATGCACAAGGAGATCTCCGAGCAGGCGGACGCGGTGGACCGCGCGCTGCGCGGCCGGATCGACGACCGGTTCTCCACCGTGCACCTCGGCGGCCTCAACCTCGACGCCCGGGAGGCCCGCACCATCCGCCGGGTCAAGATCCTCGGCTGCGGCACCTCGTACCACGCCGGCCAGATCGGCGCGCAGATGATCGAGGAGCTGGCCCGCATCCCCTCGGACGCCGAGCCGGCCTCCGAGTTCCGCTACCGCGACCCGGTCGTGGACCCCGACACGCTCTACGTCGCGGTCTCCCAGTCCGGTGAGACCTACGACGTGCTGGCGGCCGTCCAGGAGCTCAAGCGCAAGGGCGCGCGGGTCCTGGGCCTGGTGAACGTGGTCGGCTCGGCGATCGCCCGGGAGACCGACGGCGGCATCTACGTCCACGCCGGCCCGGAGGTCTGCGTGGTCTCCACCAAGTGCTTCACCAACATGGTGGTCTCCTTCGCGCTGCTCGCCCTGCACCTCGGCCGCATCCGCGACCTGTCCGTCGCGGACGGCAAGCGGATCATCGAGGGCCTGCGCAAGCTGCCCGGCCAGATCGACGAGATCCTCAAGGGCGAGGACGAGATCAAGAAGCTGGCGACGCGCTACGCGGACGCCAAGTCGATGATGTTCATCGGCCGGGTCCGCGGCTACCCGGTGGCCCGGGAGGCGTCCCTGAAGCTCAAGGAGGTCTCCTACATCCACGCCGAGGCGTACCCGGCCTCCGAGCTCAAGCACGGCCCGCTGGCCCTCATCGAGCCCGCCATGCCGACCGTCGCGATCGTCCCGGACGACGACCTGCTGGAGAAGAACCGCGCCGCCCTGGAGGAGATCAAGGCCCGCAGCGGCCGCATCCTGGCCGTCGCGCACCAGGACCAGGAGAAGGCCGACGACACCATCATCGTGCCGAAGAACGAGCCCGAGCTGGACCCGATCCTGATGGGCATCCCGCTCCAACTGCTCGCCTACCACACGGCGTTGGCCCTCGGCCGGGACATCGACAAGCCCCGCAACCTCGCCAAGTCCGTAACGGTCGAGTAGGTCCTCGCCCGTTCCGCCGAAGCGACAATTGAGCAACCCCCGCGGCGAGCAAGCACCTCCGCGGGAGCAGCGCCGGCTTAGGCGCAAAAAGCAGCCGCGTCGCGCGCGTGCCACCATTACGCGCGCGACGCCGCCGCCTCCCCTGTGCCGGCGTCGCCCAAAACGCCGGCGGGATGCCACCGCCTGGGAACCGTCACCTCCCGGCCGGCAGCACGCAGTTGCCGTGCGCGCGGCCGCCGGGCCCGTGTGCGGCGCGCCCACGTGACCGTTTTCTACCCTTCTTTGGCGCACAATCCACCTCTTCGCTTCACAAGAGATGAAGAGTGCGCCGGCCCGGACCGATCCTGACGCCCCCTCAACTGTGCGCGGGAGGCGGGCAGAAGAAGCGATCCGTCAGGGAATCACGATGACCGGGCGCTGCGCCCGGCGGGCCAGCCGTCCGGCGACCGAGCCGAAGATCCGGCCGACGATGCCGTGCGTCGAGCCGACCACGATCGCGTCGGCCTCGTACTCCCGGCCGACCTCCTCCAGCTCGTGGCAGATGTCCCCGCCGCGCTCGACCAGGATCCAGGGCACCTCGGAGAGGTGGTCCGCGCAGGCCAGCTCCAGCCCGAGCACCTCGGTGCGGTGGTCCGGCACGTCGACGAAGACCGGGGGCTCGCAGCCCGCCCAGACCGTCGTCGGGAGCCGGTTGGCGACGTGGACGATGATCAGTCCGGCGCTGTGCCGCCGCGCGATACCGATTGCATACGCCAACGCGCGTTCGCTCGACATGGAGCCGTCGAAGCCGACCACGACGCCGTGCCGGAATGCCGGATCGCAGGAGTGGCGCGTCTTTTCCGCCGCTTCCAGGTCCGCCATCGGATCGGCGACCTGCTTGCGGTCCGCGGGTTCGGGGATTTCGTGACCGGCCATTGATGTCTCGGCGAGGACGTCCTCTTGCGGAGGGGCGAACGGGGAACGGCGATTGACTTGATCCGGCAGTTGACTGAGCTGGCTCGATCGAGGCTCGGGAGCCATAGTTCAAAGAGGAACGATACGACTGGGAATCATCTTCCCAAGCCGATACCCCAAGAGTACGGCGCCACTCCCCCGCTGCCCAGAGCCCGCCGCGGGCACCGGGTGCCCGGACGAGGTGAACGGGGCCTCGAACGTTCCCCGGAGCATGCCGGAGCGTGGCGCGGATGGCAATGCCCCGTCCTGCCCCCGTACGTACCCCTCACGGTGACCCAAGATCGTCGGTGACGTTGTAGTAACAGCCCGCCCGAGGGGAGCACGAGGTGCCGTTGCCGCCCGACAGATCACCCGACCCAGTGAGCGACGTCGTGCGCTGGGGCGCGTTCAGCTGCGCCCTGGTCCCCTTCGTACTGATCATCAGCGGCGCCTCGTGGGCCGGTGCGGCCGGCACCGCCGCCGGTCTGGCCGCGGTGACCTGCGCCTGCCGGGCGCTGTTGCGGCGGTCCGAACGCTCCGCGGCCGGACTCCGCAGACGCGCCGCCGGACGACAACGGGACAGAAGCGGACGTTCTGGGGCGCGGGCGCGCAGGGGCGGGCGGCACATCGAACGGCGTACGCCGGTCGACTGAGGCGTCTGCAAGTCCGCGCACGACCGTTTTCAGCCAACTTCCGGACAGGGCCCGCACCTTGCCCCCGACACCCCCCAACCCCGGTGTGAGCAGGGCGGAAAGGACCGCTGGGCATGGTTGTGTCCTCCTGCGAACGGGCAGAGCCGAGACGCGTACTTCCCTTGCAGGGCCGACGAGTGGAACGCTTCGTGATCGAATGCTTCGCGCCAAGTTGCCATATCGACATACCAGCGGGTGGTGAACTTGGCACTCCATCCTCACGGGACACAGTAGATTCGATCTTGGTAGTGACGGCGGGGGAACTGTGCAGGACCGAGAGGGCGAGACGACCGAGGGGGGCTTAAGTGCCATGAGCCAGGACTCCGCTGCCGTACCAGATGCCGCACGCAAGCTCGCCGCCCGACGGCGCCGCGAAATAGTCGCGGTGCTCCTCTTCAGCGGCGGCCCTATTTTCGAGAGCTCCATTCCGCTCTCGGTCTTCGGCATCGACCGACAGGACGCCGGGGTTCCGAGGTACCGGCTGCTTGTGTGCGCTGGCGAAGATGCGCCTTTGCGCACGACCGGGGGGCTGGAGCTGTCCGCCCCCTACGGGCTGGAGGCGATCTCCCGTGCCGGGACGGTCGTCGTACCGGCCTGGCGTTCCATCACCCAGGCCCCGCCGCCCGCCGCGCTCGACGCGCTGCGCCGGGCGCACGAAGAAGGGGCCAGGATCGTCGGGCTGTGCACGGGGGCGTTCGTCCTCGCCGCGGCCGGACTGCTCGACGGCCGACCGGCCACGACCCACTGGATGTACGCGCCGACGCTCGCCAAGCGTTATCCGTCCGTCCACGTCGACCCGCGGGAGCTGTTCGTCGATGACGGCGACGTGCTGACCTCCGCGGGCACCGCCGCCGGCATCGACCTGTGCCTGCACATCGTCCGCACCGACCACGGCGCGGACGCCGCGAACGCGCTGGCCCGCCGGCTGGTGGTGCCGCCCCGGCGGACCGCCTCCGACCTCGGTCACCAGCGCTACCTGGACAGGTCATTACCGGAGGAGATCGGCGCCGACCCGCTCGCCGAGGTCGTCGCCTGGGCGCTGGAGCACCTCCACGAGCAGTTCGACGTGGAGACGCTCGCCGCGCGCGCCTACATGAGCCGGCGCACCTTCGACCGGCGGTTCCGTTCCCTCACCGGGAGCGCGCCGCTGCAGTGGCTGATCACCCAGCGGGTGCTGCAGGCCCAGCGGCTGCTGGAGACCTCCGACTATTCGGTGGACGAGGTCGCCGGCCGCTGCGGGTTCCGGTCGCCGGTCGCGCTGCGCGGCCACTTCCGGCGCCAGCTGGGGGCCTCGCCGGCCGCCTACCGCGCGGCCTACCGCGCACGCCGGCCGCAGAACGGTGCGCCCGAGCCCGCGCTCAGACCCGAGCGGGCCGAGCGGGCCGAGCGGCCGGAGCGCGAGCGGGCGGCGCTAGGGGCGGGTGCGGGGTTCTCCGCGTCCGCGCTGGCCGGTCACGGCCTGGCGGAGGCGGCCGAGGCGGCCAAACCGACCTCGGACCCCTACGCCCCCCGGATGCCGGAGACCGCGGTCGGCCGGGCTGCGGGCCGCCCCGTGCTCCCCGGACAGCGCGAGCGCCCCGTAGGGTGAGATGTATGAACGATCGCATGGTGTGGATCGACTGCGAGATGACCGGTCTCTCGCTGGCGAACGACGCGCTCATCGAGGTGGCCGCACTGGTCACCGACTCGGAGCTGAATGTGCTGGGCGAGGGGGTGGATGTGGTGATCCGCCCCCCGGCCGAGGCGCTGCGCACCATGCCGGAGGTGGTGCGCCAGATGCACACCGCCTCCGGGCTGCTGGCGGAGCTGGACGGCGGAACGACGCTGGAGGCGGCCGAGGCGCAGGTGCTGGCGTACATCAGGCAGCATGTGCCGGAGCCGGGGAAGGCGCCGCTGTGCGGCAATTCCGTCGGCACCGACCGTGGCTTCCTGCTGCGCGACATGCCGGCGCTGGAGAGCCATCTCCATTACCGGATCGTCGATGTGTCGTCCGTGAAGGAGCTGGCCCGGCGCTGGTTCCCGCGGGCCTACTTCAACAGTCCGGACAAGAACGGCAACCACCGGGCGCTGGCGGACATCCGTGAATCCATCGCGGAGCTGCGCTACTACCGGGAGGCGGTCTTCGTGCCGCAGCCCGGCCCCGACTCGGACACCGCGAAGGCCATCGCCGCCAAGCACGTACTGCCGGCCGAGCCGTCACCGGCCGCCGCGCCGCCGGTGACGCCGCAGTCGGTGCCGCCGGTGACGCCGCAGTCCGCGCCGTCGTCGTGATCCACCCCGGGCCGTCTTCCGGGTCGTCGCCGCAGCCGCGGTGACGACCCGGAAGACACGCCCACGCTCCCCCGGCCGGAAACCTGGGCGCGAGCACCCCTCCGGACCCTGTACACTTTTTCTCAGCCGGTGGGGAAAAAGAACCACACAGCACCGGTCATGGTGGGTATAGCTCAGCTGGTAGAGCACCTGGTTGTGGTCCAGGATGTCGCGGGTTCAAGTCCCGTTACTCACCCCACTGAAAGGCCCCCGACCTCTGGTCGGGGGCCTTCGTGTTGTCCGGGCAGCGGCGGCGAGCCGCTCAGTAGCCGACGGTGAAGCGCTCGCCGATGTGCCGGGGCCGCTCGATCTCGTCGACGAGGGCGACCGCGTAGTCCTCGGCGGAGATCCGGCTCTCGCCCCCGGCGTCGGTGATCAGGTCGTCGGTGGCGGTGCGGTAGGTGCCGGTGCGCTCGCCGGGCGCGATGGTGGCGGCCGGGCTGAGGTTGGTCCAGCGGACGTCGGAGACGGAGCGGTAGAGGTCCAGCGCGTCGCCGTGCGCGTGCTTGATCTGGAGCAGGAACTCCGGCAGGCCCTCGGCGTCCCAGACCTGCTTGCCGTCCGGCGTACGGAGCGAGCCGGCGCCGCCGACCGCGATCAGCCGGGGCGCCGCCGCGCCGAGGGAGCGCAGGCCGGCGACGAGGGACTCGGCGGCGGGCCCGATCGTGGCGAGGTGCCCCGGGCCGTCGCCGCCGCCGACCGCGCTGACCACGACGTCCTTGCCCTCGGCGACCGCGGCGACGGAGGCCGGGTCGAGGACGTCCCCGGTGGTCACGGTCAGGGCCGGGTGGCTCGTGGTGAGCTTCGCCGGATCGCGGACGACCGCGGTGACCTGGTGACCGCGCCGCAGCGCCTCGTCGAGGACGCGGCTGCCGATCGTGCCGGTGGCGCCGTAGAGAGCGATCGTGGACATGGTGGATCTCCCAGCTGTGCGGTGCGACCGGGCTGAGCCGGTCGAGGGGGGCGGGTCCTTGAGGGACTTCCGTTTTCCGTCAGCGGTCTCGCTGACCTCTCCTACGCTAGGGCCGCCGGCGGGGGATTCCGGGGTAGCGAAGGGACCGGGGATGGTCAGAAAGCGACAGGGGGGCGGGGAGCCGGTTCCGGAGATCCGGGAGGTGGCGTTCTCCGCGCCGGCCGGGCGGCCGTCGGGTGTGGAGGTGCTGACCCTGGCCGAGCTGCGGGAGCGGGCGGACGCCTGCCAACTGGCCACCCCGCACCGGCCCGGCTTCCACCATCTGCTGCTGCTCGACCGCGGCCGGCTGGTGCACAGCGTCGACTTCCGCGAGCACGTACTCGCCCAGGGTGATCTGCTGTGGTCGCGCCCCGGGCAGGTGCAGCACTTCGGCGATCTCACGGGCGCGGAGGGGCGGCTGGTGCTCTTCGAGGCGGGCTTCCTGGACCCGGCGACCGCGGCCGCCGCCCGGATCGAGGACTGGTACGGACCGCCCGTACGGCATCCGCGGGGTGCGGCGGCGCGCCGGATGGCCGCGGCGATGGACCAGCTGCACCAGGAGTTCGGGGCGCTGGGCGGGCTGCCGCTGGAGGTCCATCTGGAGGTGCTGCGGCATCTGCTGGCCGTACTGGTGCTGCGGGCCGCGCACCCGGACGAGGCGGCCGGGGAGGCGGGGAGCTGCCCTGCGGGTGAGACGTATCTGCGGTTCCGGGACGCGGTGGAGCGGGGGTTCACCCGCAGCCGGCGGGTCGCCGACTACGCCCGTGCGCTGGGGTACGCGCCGCGCACCCTGTCCCGGGCCACCGAGGCCACCGCCGGGGTCGGGGCGAAGGAGTTCATCGACCGCCGGGTGGTGCTGGAGGCCAAGCGGCTGCTGGCGCACGGCGATCAGTCCGCGGCCCGGATCGCGGACCGGCTGGGCTTCGCCGACGCCACGAACTTCAGCAAGTTCTTCCAGCGCCGGACGGGCCGCACCCCGATCGCCTTCCGGGACGCGGTGCGGGGCGGGGCGCAGCGGGTGGGGGGAGGCCCGCTGCGCCCCGCGTGAAGGTGTCTCCTCCGTCAGCCCGGCGGGATCAAGGAGACACCCCCGAGGGGCGGTGGTCCGGGTCGGTCGAGGGGCCGGACCGCCGGTGGGGGTCAGCCGGTGTAGGCGCCGAAGGCCTTGGTGAAGTCCAGCGGGCGCTGTGCGATGGAGCTGCAGGTCGGCTGGGCGGAGTTCGACCCGCCGCCCGCGCAGGCCTTGTCGCGGGTCGCGGACCACATCGACAGCCAGGCCAGGTGCTTGCTCTTGGCGAACGTCACCAGCTGGGTGGCGTCGTCGACCTTGAAGACCTCGCTCTGGACGTCGTTGACGCCGATCATCGGGGTCACCGCGACGGTCTTCCAGGCGGCCGCGTCGCCGAGGCCGAGGGCCTTCTTGAGCTGGCCCTGGGTGGCGGTGGCGGCCTGGGTGGCGTACGTGCCCATGTCGCCGTTGTAGGAGGAGCCGTAGTCCATCGCCATGATGTTGACGGCGGAGATCTTCACGCCGTTCTTCTTGGCGTCGGCGACCAGGTTCACGCCGTCCTGGGTCAGGCCCTCGGGCATGACCGGCAGGGTGAAGGAGACGTCCAGGCCCGGGTGGCTCTTCTGGAGGCGGGCGACGGCCTGGGCGCGGCGGGTGTTGGCGGCCGTGTCGGGCAGCGCGCCGCCCTCGATGTCGAAGTCGACCCGGGTGAGCTTGAACCGGTCGATGACCTTGCCGTACGCGGCGGCCAGCTGGTCGGCGGAGGTGCAGGCGACGCCGAGCTCGGAGCCGTTGGCGCCGCCGAAGGAGACCCGGACGTCGCCGCCGGCCTTGCGCAGCGCGGGTATCTGCTTCGCCACCGGGTCGCTGCCGAGGTCCACCGAGCCGCCCCACTTCGGCGTACACCCGCCGCCGGAGGTGATGAAGGCCAGGTTGAAGTTCTTCACGCCGGTCTTCCGGGCGGTGCCGGCCAGGTCGTAGGCGGGCGTCAGGGAGGTGTCGACGTACGGGGCGAAGCCGGCCGCGGCCTTGGTGCCGGCGGGGCGCGGGGCCTTTTCGGCGAGTGCCGCGCCGGCGACGGCGAACGCGCCGCCGGCCGCGACCGCGGCGGCCGTGCCGGTGAGGATCAGCTGGGTGGTACGGCTCTTGCGCCGGCGGTGTGCGGAGGAACTCATCTGGTCCTGCCTGTCGTCACGTGGGGGGTGGCTGGGGGTGCACCGGGGGAAGTCGGTGTGCCCCGCACGCTAGCGACAGCGAAACGGACAAATGCCGGGATCCGTACGGACGTTGGTGGAATTATGGCGGCCTTAAGGAAGCGGAAGGCGGTGGTTAAGACCACCGGCCTATGCCCCGTGCCGGGCGCTCAGGAACCGGTGCGGGCGGCCCGCCGGCCGCCGGTGCGCAGCCTGCGGCGCAGCCGGTGGCCGCGGCGGGTGCCCTGCGGGCCGCGCCGGCCGTCCAGGGCGAGCCAGACGCGTACCTCGGTGCCGCCGAGGACGGAGCGGCCGATGCGGACGTCGCCGCCGGTGGACTCGGCCAGCCGGCGCACGATGTCCAGCCCGAGGCCGGTGGAGCCTTCTCCGCCGCCGCCGTGGCCGCGGCGCAGGGCCGCCTCGGGGTCGGCGATGCCCGGTCCGGCGTCGGAGACCAGCACGATCACCGCGTCCTCGGCGTTGTGGACGTCGACGGCGAAGGCGGTGCCCTCGGGGGTGTGCCGGAAGACGTTGCCGAGCATCGCGTCGAGGGCGGCGGCGAGGTCGGGGCGGGCGACCGGGACGCGGACCGGGCGGTCGGCGCCGGCGACGCGGGCGGTGCGGCCCTCGTCCTCGGCGAGCGCGGACCAGAAGGCCATCCGCTCGCGGATCACCTCGGCGGCGTCGCAGCCGGCCGCGGCCGCCGCCTGCTGGGTGAGCGCCTTCTGTTCGCGGGCGGTGCGGATGATCTGGTCGACCTCGCGCTCCAGTTGGGCGACGGCGGAGCGGGTCTGTTCGGCGGCCGGGGTGTCGCCGAGGGAGGCGGCGTTGAGCCGGAGGACGGTGAGCGGGGTGCGCAGCCGGTGCGAGAGGTCGGCGGCCAACTCACGCTCGTTGGCGAGGAGTTGGACGACCTGGTCGGCCATGGAGTTGAAGGCGGTGGCCGCGGCCCGCAGTTCCTTGGGGCCGTCCTCCTGGACACGGACGCCGAGCTGGCCGTGGCCGAGGTCGTGGGCGGCGCCGGCGAGGCGTTCGGCGGGGCGCACCATCCGGGTGCCGAGCCGGTCGGCGACCGCGACCGAGCCGATGATCAGCGCCAGTCCGACGCCGGCCAGCACGACCCAGGAGGTGGTGACGCCGTTGGTGAGGGCGTCGTCCGGGACGAACACCTCGACGACGGCGATGCCGGAGGCCACGGCGGTGGGCTGGAGCAGCGAAGTGCCGCCGGGGACCGGGGAGATGGAGGCCCGGCCGAGCTTGGCGGCGGCGGCCACGTCGGCGGGGGCGGCGCGCCGGGTGCCTATTTCGGCGGGGGTGCCGTTCTTGCCGCTCGCCGGGACGTGGACCCCGATGCGGCCGCCGGCGCCGGTCTCGGCGCTGGCCACGGCCCGTTCCAGCTGGGTGCGGTCGGTGGTGATGGCGAGCACCGGGCCGATCGTGGCGGCCTGCCGCTCGGCGCTTCCGTAGGCGCGGTCGCTGGCCATCTCCTTGACGACGAGTCCGAGGGGCACGGCGAACGCCACCACGACCATCGTGGTGACCGCCAGTGCGACCTTGACCAGGGCCCACCTCACAGCGCGCGGCCCTTCATCGCGGTGGCTCCAGCTTCACGCCGACACCGCGCAGGGTGTGCAGATAGCGGGGCTTGGCCGCGGTTTCGCCCAGTTTGCGGCGGAGCCAGGAGAGATGGACGTCGATGGTCTGGTCGTCGCCGTAGGACTGCTGCCAGACCTCGGCGAGCAGTTCCTTGCGGGGGACGACGACGCCGGGCCGCCCGGCGAGGAACGCCAGCAGGTCGAACTCCCGGCGGGTGAGGTCCAGTGCCGCGCCGTCGAGTTCGGCCTGGCGGCGCAGCGGGTCGATGGACAGCCCGCCGACCCGGATCACCCGTGAGGGGGGTTCCGCGCCGGCCGCACCGGCCCGGGAGCGGCGCAGTACGGCCGCCATCCGCGCCGAGAGGTGCTCGACGGAGAACGGTTTGGTGAGGTAGTCGTCGGCGCCGTCGTTCAGCAGCCGCACGATGTCGGCCTCGTCGTCCCGGGCGGTGGCGATGATCACCGGGACGTCGGTGATGCCGCGCAGCATCTTCAGCGCCTCACCGCCGTCCAGGTCGGGCAGGCCCAGGTCGAGGATGACCACGTCGAAACCGACGTGTGCCACCTCGCGCAGCGCCTCCAGGGCGGTGCCGACGCTGCGTACCGTATGGGCCGCCTCGGTCAGATGCCGGATGAGGGCCGAGCGTACGAACTGGTCGTCCTCGACCACGAGCACACGTGCCATGGGCGGCACCGTACGCCATCCGGGGGACGGTTCTTTACCGGAGGTTGACGCCGGGTCGGTGCGTTCGGCCCGCTCCCACGGGCTGCGACGGGGGTGGCCGGTGGTGCAGTATGAGCCGAATGCAACGAGGACTGGTTCACGCGGCGGCCTGGACGCTGGCGACCGGCGCCGCGGTCACGCTGTCGTGGTTCGGCGTGCACACCGTGCTGTCCGGCACCGCGTACGACGCGCCGCGCGCGCTGCCCCTTTCCGACCAGGTGGCCTCCTCGGGGGCGCAGGCCGACGGCGGCGGAACGCCCCGCGCCTCCTCCACGCACCGCCCCAGACCGTCCACCCCCGCCCCCCGGCCGTCCGCCACCGGCCCGTCGTCGGCGCCCTCGCACACCGGCAGCACCCGCGCGCAGCGCCCGCCCACCACGGCGCCGGGCGACGGCACGTACGGAGCCTCCGACGGCCGGGTCAGGAGCTACGCCACCTCGGGCGGCCGGGTGGTCTTCGATCTGGGCGGCTCCGCGGCCGAGTTGGTGTCGGCGACGCCGAACTCGGGCTGGGAGATGCAGGTGTGGAAGCAGCAGGGGTGGATCCGGGTGGACTTCACGGGCGGCGGCGGGCACACCTCGGTGATCTGCACCTGGAACGGCCATCCGCCGACGGTGGAGACCAGCAACAACGCGACGTGAGCCGGCCCGGCCGCCCGCGGGCCCCGCTCAGCTGAAGGTGCCGGCCGGCGGGGCCGGGGACGCGACGGCCGTGGCGTCGGTGACCGGGACCGCGCCGCCGGTGAAGTCGGCCAGCGCCCTGCCGTGTTCGACCCGTCCGGTCTGCGGGTCGGTGGCCGCGCGGCGGGTCAGCTCGGCGACCGGGAGGGCGGTGTCGGCGGCCAGCAGGACGGCGTTGCCGAAGCGCTTGCCGCGCAGCACCGCGGGGTCGGCGATCAGGCAGAGCTCGGGGAAGACCGTGTGCACGGTGGCGATCTGGCCGCGCAGGAACGAAAGCGGCGGGCCGTCGGCGAGGTTGGCCGCGTAATGGCCGCCGGGGCCGAGCGCGCGGCGGACGTCCGCGACGAACTCGGTGCTGGTGAGGTGCGCGGGGGTGCGGGCCCCGCGGAAGACGTCGGCGATGACCAGGTCGGCCCAGCCGTCCGGGACCTTCGCCAGGCCCGCGCGGGCGTCGCCGCCGCGTATCCGTATCCGCCAGGTGCGGTCCCACGGCAGCTGCCGGCGGACGAACTCCACCAGCGGGGTGTCGATCTCCACGGCCTGCTGGGTGGAGCGCGGCCGGGTCGCGGCGATGTAGCGGGCGAGGGTCAGCGCGCCGCCGCCCAGGTGGACCACGCGCAGCGGCTGTCCGGGCGGTGCGGCGAGATCGGCGATGTGGCCGAGCCGCCGCTGGTACGAGAAGTCCAGGCGCCGCGGGTCGTCGAGGTCCACGTGGGACTGCGGGGCGCCGTCGAGGAGCAGGGTCCAGCCGCGCGGCCGGTCCCGGTCGGGCCGCAGCTCGGCGAGCCCGCCGTCCACCGTCTCGGTGACGGTCTCCACGCCGCCGCGCCCGCGCCTGCTCTTCGCCATGCGCTCAAGTATCGCCGGTGCCCCCGAGGACTCCGACGCAGGTCGGGCGAGGCGGACGGTGGAGAGGAGGGAGTGGCGGACCACCCGAGACCGAAGTCAGGGGAGGTCCGCCAACTGCACCACGACCCGGGCCGGTCCGAGGTCCGTCCGGACCGGCCGACGGATCACCTGTTGATACAGACGTTCCCGAACGTCGGGTTCAGCAGCGCGAGGATGTTGATGCTGTTGCCGCAGATGTTGATCGGGATGTTGATCGGAACCTGGACGTTGTTACCGCTCAGGAAGCCCGGGGAGTGCGCAGCGCCGCCATATGCGTTGGCACCACCGTGGTGGCCGTAGACGAAGCCACGGTGGTCGTAACGCTCGATGTGACGACCGTGGTGGTGGTGGCGGTGGTGGCCGTGGCGGCCGTTGTGGCCGTTGTGGCCGTCCCCGCTGGCGGATGCCATCCCTGCGCCGCTGAGCACCAGCGCGCAGCTGGTCGTGGCCATTGCGGCGGTCTTGATAAACCGCTTCATCCCATTCTCCTTTCAGTTCGCGAATGGGGCACCGGTCACAACGAACGAAATACGTCAAAGACGCGGGCGTCCACCCCTGCGGGGACTGGTTAACCCTATTGGCATAAAGATCGTTCCGCCATTTCAGTGCGGCATTCCGCCGTTCGGGATCACCGGATCCGCACCGGGCGTGCCTGCCGTGGTTTCCAACATGATTTCTGTCAGAGTGCTCTCCTGTTTGACTGATAGACGTCGGAGAGGAAGACATGCGGAAGTCGATGGACCGCACCGGGCGCGGCCTCGTGTGCGCGCCGGCGGCATTGGCATGGCCGGCCGCCCTGCGGTCCGGCGGTGACCGGCTCACTTTCCGCTTCTCCGCGCACCGGCCGGGATATCTGCCCGACGCGCTCTTCGTGCAGACCGATACCCGGCGCTGAGCGGCGCGCTGCGGGAATTCCACGGCGAATTCCGCCGGAAAAGAGTTCTGTCGGCCCGGTGATCAGGGGAGCGGTGCGTGGCGGCGCAAGAGCTGAGGTCCCGTGAGCGGCCCACGGTGCTCCACGTTTCCCAGCCCGTCGACGGCGGGGTGGCCCGGGTCGTCGCCGACCTGGTGCGCGCCCAGGTCGCCGCGGGCCTGCGGACCGTGGTGGCCGCGCCGCCGGACGGCGCGCTGCTGCGGGACGCCGCGGCGGCGGGCGCCGAGACGGCCCCCTGGCCGGCCCGCCGCGCCCCGGGCCCGGCGCTGCCCGGTGAGACCGGTCGGCTGGCCCGGCTGATCCGGCGGCTGGGCCCGGACCTCGTGCACGCGCACAGCGCCAAGGCCGGGCTGGCCGCCCGGCTGGCCGTCCGGGGCCGGATCCCCACGGTCCACCAGCCGCACGCCTGGTCCTTCGAGGCGGTCGGCGGGACGGCGGCGCGGCTGGCGGTCGGCTGGGAGCGGTACGCGGCCCGCTGGACGCACCGGGTGCTGTGCGTGAGCGAGGCGGAGCGGCAGCGGGGCGAAGCGGCCGGCGTGCCCGGCCGGTGGGCGGTGGTCCGCAACGGCGTGGACCTGCACCGCTGCTCCCCCGCGTACGACGACGCCGCGGCCCGCCAGGCGCTGCGCCGCTCGCTGCCCGCCCTCGCCGGACTCGCGCCCGAGGCCCCGCTGGTGGTCTGCGTGGGGCGGCTGTGCCCGCAGAAGGACCAGCGGACGCTGCTGCGGGCCTGGCCGGCGGTGCGGACCGCGGTCCCGGACGCCGTGCTGGTGCTGGTCGGCGACGGCCCCGACCAGGCCCGGCTGCGGACCGCGGCGCCGCCCGGCGTGCGGTTCGCGGGCGCCGCGGCGGACACCGTCCCCTGGTACCGGGCGGCCGATGTGGCCGTTCTGCCGTCGCGCTGGGAGGGCATGGCGCTGGCCCCGCTGGAGGCGATGGCCTGCGGCCGGCCCGTCGTGGTCACCGACGTCGGCGGCGCCCGGGAGGTCCTGCCGCCGGGCGCGGCGCCGCACTGCCTGGTGCCGCCCGGCGACCCCGCGGCGCTCGCGCAGGCGCTCCGCGGGCTGCTGACCCGCCCTCACCTGCGCACCGAGCTGGGCCGCCGGGCCCTGGCGCACACCCGGGCGACCGGTGACGTACGGCGCACCGCGGGCGCGGTCGTGGCGCTGTACCGCGAACTGCTCGGGGCAGCCGGCCCGGAACGCGCGGAGCGGAGCGGACGATGACCACCGAGAGCGCGGACACACACCCCTTTGCCCAGGTCCGGCCGCCCGCGGCGGCCCGCCCGGCGGCGCCCGTGGTCCACCCGCCGCGCGGCCCCCAGTGGCAGCCGCTGCCCCCGCCCCGGGCCGGCCGCGGCCGGCGGCGGAGGGTGGCCTGGCTGGTGGCCGTCGACGCGCTCGCCGTCGCCGGCGCGGCACCGCTCGCCCTGGGCCCCGGCCTCCGGCCGGCCGCGCTCGGCGCCCTCGTACCGGCGCTGCTGCTGCTCCACCTCCAGGCCGGGCTCTACCGCCCCGGCCCGGCCCCGAGCGTGATCCAGGACCTGCCCGCGCTGCTGGGCCGGGCCCTGGTGTGCTGGTGCACGGCGGCCGGACTGCTCGCCGCCGTCACGCCCGGCCAGGCGCTGCCGCTCACCACGCTCGGGTGCACGGTGGCCGCGCACTCCCTGCTGGTGTGCGGCGGCCGGTCCATGGTCCACCGGGCGCGCCGCAACCTGGCCCGCCGCCGGCCACGCGCCACGCTGGTCGTCGGCCCCGATCCGGTCGCCCGGCAGCTGGCCGCCGCGCTGCTGGCGCACCCCGAGTACGGCATGCGCCCGGTCGGGCTGGTCCCGCCGGCCCCGGTGGTGCCCGGCCCGGCCGAAGTGCCCACGGGCGGCGCGGCCCGTGCGCTGCCCCGCCTGACGTCCTTCCAGGACATCACCCGGTCCGTCATCGCCCACACCGTCCGCGACGCGGTGTTCACCGTGCCGCCGTACGGCGATCCGCACACCGCCGCGCTGCTGCGCCGCTTCGTCGACCAGGGCTCGGCGATCTGGCTGGCCGGTGCCGCGGCGGGCCGGGAGGGCCGGCCGCCGGAACCGGGCACCGACCACCTGTGGGGGTTCGCCTGCCGCCCGCTGGACACCACCCCGCCGCGGCTCGGCGGCCGGCGGAAGCGGGCCCTGGACCTGGCCCTCGCCGGACCGGCGCTGCTGGCCGCGGCCCCGCTGCTGCTGGGCTGTGCGCTGGCGGTACGGCTCGCCGACGGGCCCGGCGTGCTCTTCCGGCAGGAGCGGATCGGCCGCGGCGGTCGCCCCTTCACCCTGCTGAAGTTCCGCACCCTGCGCCCGGACGACGACCACGACCCCGCCACCAGCTGGACGGTGCCGGACGACGACGGCCGGACGAGCCGGGTCGGCCGGCTGCTGCGGCGCACCGCGCTGGACGAGCTGCCCCAGCTGTGGAACGTGCTGCGCGGCGACATGAGCCTGGTCGGGCCGCGCCCGGAACGCCCCTTCTTCGTGGAGCGGTTCAGCCGGCAGTACCCCGAGTACGCGGCCCGGCACCGGATGCCGGCCGGGCTGACCGGGCTCGCGCAGGTGCACGGGCTGCGCGGCGACACCTCCATCGAGGACCGGGCCCGCTTCGACAACCTCTACATCGACAGCTGGTCGACGGGGCAGGACCTGCGGATCCTGCTGCGCACCGCCGGCGCGCTGCTGCGGCGGGAGCGCGGATGAGCGCGGGCGCGGCGGCGTCCGTCCCGGCCGGGCCGTGGTGCGCCGCGGACCGGGCCCGGACGGCGGCCCGGCACGGCGCGCCGCTGCTCCCCGCGCTGACGACGGTCCTGCTGCTCTGCGCGCCCGCCGAGGCCGCCCGGGTCACCCCCCTCGGCACGGTCACCCCGGCCGACGCCGCCTCCGCGGTCCTGGTGGCCGTGTGCGGGCTGCGGCTGCTGCGGCACCGCCCGCGGCCGCTCGGCCGGACCGCCGCACTGGTCCTTGGTGCGCCGGTCGCCGCGCTCGCGCTGGCCACCGTCACCTCCGCCGACCCGGCCGCGAGCCTGCCCGGACTCGTCCGCCATCTGCAGGTCTTCGTCCTCGTACCGGCGGCGCTGGTGCTGACGCTGCGGGACGCCCGGGACTTCCGGGTGCTGGCCGGGGCGCTGGTGCTGCTCGCCCTGGTGCAGGGCGCGATCGGCGTGCACCAGTACCTGACCGCGACCGGTGCCTCTTATATGGGGCACCAGGTGCGGGCGGTCGGCACGTTCGGGCCGTCGGACGTCATGGGGATGGCCACGGCCGTCGGGTACGGCCTGACGGCGGCGCTCGCCCTGGGCCTGGCGCCCGGCCCGCGGGCCCCGCGCTGGCAGCGGCCGGCCGCCCTGGTCTGCGCGGCGGTGCTGACCGTGCCGCTCGCGGTGTCGTTCAGCCGGGGCGCCTGGATCGCCACCGCGGCGGCCGGCGCGGCCGTCCTGCTGACGGCCAGTGCCCGGGTCGCCGTACCGGCGCTGGCCGTGCTGACCGCCGCGGCGGTGCTGCTGATGGGCGGGGCCGGAGCGGGCTCCGACCTGCTCGGCGAACGGGTCGCCAGCATCGGCGCGGTCTCCGACGCCCCGGACCGCTCGGTCACCGACCGCTATGCGCTCTGGGCCGCCGCGGCCGGCATCTGGCGCGACCACCCGCTGACCGGCGCCGGGCTCAAGCAGTTCCCCGCCGAACGCGACGGCCACGCCTCGCTGGGCCTGTCGTCCGGCGGCGACACCGCGGGCGCCGGGGTCGCCTTCCGGCGCGAACCGCTGCTCTCCCCGCACAACATCTATCTGCTGGCGCTCGCCGAACAGGGGCTGATCGGCGCGACCGCGCTGGTGGGCGGCTGGGCGGTGCTGCTGGTGTGCGGGGTGCGGCGGCTGCGCGCGGCCCTGCGCGCCCGTCGCGCCACGGACTGCGGGCTCGCCGCGACGGGACTGCTGGTCTGGCAGGCCGTCGACTTCCTCTCCGCCGACATCGGCGGGCCGTCGACGGTGCTGACCGCGGTGGCGCTCGGGCTGGTCGGATGGTGGGCGCTGGCACCCGGCCGGTGGCCGGTGCCGGGCGGCGGGACGGCGGCGCGGTGACCGGGGCCCCGGCCGCCGTACGCCCGGGCGGCGCGCCGGCCGCACCCGGTGCGCCCGCCCCGCTCGGCCGCTTTCCGGCGAGGGCCGCCGCGCTCACCGCCGGGCTGACCGCCGCCGGTGCGCTGTGCGGTCTGCTGCGCGACCAGACCCTGGCCCGGCTGTTCGGCGCGGGCCGCGCCACCGACGCGTTCCTGGTCGCCTGGACGGTCCCGGAGATGGCGGCCACGCTGCTGATCGAGGACGGTATGGCGCTGCTGCTGGTGCCCGCGTTCAGCCGGGCGCTGGCGGCGCGGGCCGCGGGGGCCGGTGTGCCGGACGCCGCCGACCCGGTGCGGGTCCTGCTCGGCGCCACCCTTCCCCGGCTGTGCGCCGCGCTGGCCGGCGGCTCCGCGCTGCTCGCGGCCGGCCCACCGCTGCTCGTCCGGCTGCTGGCGCCGGGGCTCGCCGACCCGGCCGCCGCGGTCGACTGCACCCGGCTGACCGCGCTGACCGTTCTTACCTTCGGTGTCGCCGGCTACCTCAGCGCGGCGCTGCGCGCCCACCGCAGCTTCGCCGCGCCCGCCGCGATCTACGTGGCGTACAACCTCACGATCACCGGCACGATGCTGGCGCTGCACGCCGACTGGGGGGTGCGGGCCGCCGCGGCCGGGGTCGCGCTCGGCGGTGCCCTGATGGTGGCGGTCCAACTCCCGGCGTTCGTACGGGTGTTGCCGCCACCGCGACTGTGCCGGGCGGTCGCGGGCGGGACGGCTCCGCTGCCGGTGGCCGGGCTGCTGGCACCGGTCGTCTGCTTCACCGTCGGCCGGCAGGCGCAGGTCCTCGTCGAACGGTTCCTCGCCTCCGGTCTGCCGGCCGGGGCCATCTCGCACCTCAACTACGCGCAGAAGGTCGCCCAGTTGCCGATGGTGCTGTCCCTGATGGTCTGCACCGTCACGTTCCCGGTGGTGGCCCGGGCGGTCGCCGACGGGGAGACCGCGCGGGCCGGCCACCGGATCGCCCGGGACCTGTCGCTGGCGGGGCTGGTGGTGCTGCTGGGCGCCGCGTACGTGGCCGCCTGCGCCCCGCAGATCACCGGCGTCCTCTTCGCGCGCGGCGCGTTCACCGCCGCCGACACCGCCGCCACCGCGGCCGTGATGCGGGTGTACGCGCTCGGACTGCTCGGCCACAGCCTGGCCGGGGCGCTGATCCGGCCGTTCTGCGCGGCCGGGCGGCCCACCTGGTACCCGGCCGGCGCGATGGCCGCCGGGCTGCTGGTCACCGCCGGGACCGGGCTGCCCGCGGTCCGCTGGTGGGGGGCGCCCGGCCTCGCGGCCGCCAACGCCGCGGGCATCACCACCACCGCCGCACTCCTGCTGCACGGTCTCGGCACCCGGGTCGTCGCCGTCCGGGTGCGCCGGATCGCCGCCGGGCTGGGCCGGCTGGCCCTCGCCGCCGCCGCTGCGGTCGCGGTGGGCGGCCCGCTCGCCGCGCTGCCCGCCGACCCGCTGCTCGGCGCGGCGGCCGGTGCGCTGCTGGTGCCGGCCGTGTTCGCCGGCACCGCCCTCGCCGTTCGGGCCCCCGAGGCCCGGCACCTGCTCGTCGTCGTCAAAGGAAAGCTCGCCCATGCCCGTTGAACCGCCGCCGCAGCGCGCCCCCGCCCCGCCGGCCCCCGGCCGCACCGCCGTCCGCCGCCGCCCCGGCCGCGGCGGCCCGCCCTGGATCCTGATGTACCACTCGGTCGCCGACACCGCCGGCCGCGCGGACGATCCGTACCGGATCACCGTCTCCCCCGGTCTGCTGGACCGTCAGCTGCGCTGGCTGCGCGACCGCGGGCTGCGCGGGGTGGCGGTCGGCGAGCTGCTGCGCGCCCGGGCCGCCGGGCGCGACGCCGGACTGGTCGGGCTGACCTTCGACGACGGCTACGCCGACTTCCTCACCGGCGCGCTTCCGCTGCTGCGCCGCCACGACTGCACCGCCACGGTGTTCGTGCTGCCCGGCCGGGCCGGCGGGCTCAACTCCTGGGATCCCAGGGGCCCGCGCAAACCGCTGCTGACCGAGGACGGCATCCGCGCGGTCGCCGCCGCCGGCATGGAGGTCGGCTCGCACGGGCTGCTGCACCAGGACCTCACCACCGCCGACCCGGTCACCCGGGAGCGGGAGACGGCGGTCAGCCGGTCCCGGCTCACCGAGCTCACCGGCCGGGCCCCGGACGGCTTCTGCTACCCCTACGGCGGGGTCGACGCCCGGGCCGTCGCGGCGGTGCGCGCGGCCGGCTACGGCTACGCCTGCGCCCTCGCCCCCGGCCCGCTCACCGGCCGGCACGCCCTGCCGCGGGTGCACATCGGCGCCGCCGACACCCCCTGGCGGCTCTCCCTCAAGCGGGCCCTGCACCCGCTGCGCCGCCGCGCCCCGCTCCCCGACGAGACCCCGCTGCCCCGGCCCGCGACACCGTCCGGCCCGGACAGCACCCACAACACCAACCCGCCGTCCCCGGCCGCTACCGCTACCCCTGGAGGCCCCCGGTGAAAGTCCTGCACGTCATCACCGGCCTCGACGTGGGCGGCGCCGAGCAGCAGCTGCGGCTGATGCTGCGCCGGCTGCCCGCCACCTGCGAGGTCGTCACCCTGACCGATCCCGGCCCGGTCGCCGCGGGCATCGAGGCCGACGGCACCCCCGTCACCCACCTCGGCATGACCGGCAACCGCGATCTGACCGCCCTGCCCCGGCTGGCCCGGCTGATCCGCGCCGGCGGCCACGACCTCGTCCACACCCATCTCTACCGGGCCTGCGTCTACGGCCGGATCGCCGCCCGGCTGGCCGGGGTCCGGGCGGTGGTCGCCACCGAGCACTCCCTCGGCGACGCGGTCATCGAGGGCCGCCGGCTCACCCGGAGCGTGCGCGCGCTGTACCGGGCCACCGAGCGGCTGGGCTCGGCGACCGTCGCGGTCTCGGACACCGTCGCCGCCCGGCTGCGCCGCTGGGGCGTGCCCGGGGAGCGCATCCACGTCGTCCCCAACGGCATCGAGGCGCACCGTTTCGCCTTCGACCCGGCCGCCCGGGCGCTGGTCCGCACCCGCCTCGGGCTGCCGGTGGACGCGTTCGTGGTCGGCGGGGTGGGCCGGCTGGTGCCCGGCAAACGGTTCGACGTCCTGGTCCGCGCGGTGACCCAACTGCCCGGAGTGCACCTGCTGCTGGCCGGCGAGGGGCCGGAGCGGGAAATGCTGCGGCGGATGGCCGAGCAGTTCGGCTCGGGCGACCGGATCCACCTCCTGGGCGCGCGGGACGGGGCGTTCGACGCACTGGCCGCGGGCCGGGCCGACGCCTGGGCCCGCACCGGCGGCACCGACGCCGCACCGCCCGGCGCGCGGCCGGACATCCCCGGCCTGCTCTCCGCCATCGACGTCTTCGTCTCCCCCTCCCCCGAGGAGGCGTTCGGCCTGGCCGTCCTGGAGGCGCTGGCGTCCGGGCTGCACGTGCTGTACGGCAGCTGCCCGGCGGTCGACGAACTGCCGGAGGACCAGGCCCCCGGCGCCCGCCGCTTCAGCCCCGGCGTACACGAACTCGCCACCGCACTACGGGAGTTGAGACGGCAGGGGCCGGGCCGGCTGCCCGTCCCGCCGGTGGTCCGCCGCTACGACATCGCCCGCAGCGCCGAGGCCCTGACGGCCGTCTACGAGGAGGCCCTGGCCACCGCCGCGGCACGATGGCGCGCCACCGCGCCCGCACCGGGTCACCCCTCCGGGGTGGTCTCGCTGCCGGACCCGTCCCCGGCACCCGCCCCGTCCACGCTCACCAACCGGTAGGCGGCGCCGTGCACGGAACCGTGAACCACGCCCCCGGTCCGCGGGCCGCGCTCGGCCGGCTGCGGGACCGGGTCGGCCTGCTGCCCCGCTGGTGGCCGGTGCCGCTCGCCGCCCTGCTCGGCGCGGCCGGCGGGGCGGTGTACCAGACGGTCGAGCCGCCGCGCTACGCCGCGACCGGCTACGTCGTCGTGGTGCCCGGCAAGGGCGCCGACCCGGCCGCCGCGCTCGGCTTCGCCCAGGCGTACGGCCGGATCGCCACCAGCGGCGCGGTGCTGGCCGACGCGCACCGGACCTCCGGACTGCCGCTCGGCACGCTGCGCGGCGGCATCCGGGCGGCGACCTCACCGGATGCCCCGATGATCGAGGTCACCGGCACCGCGCGCACCCCGGCCGCCGCCGCCGACCTCGCCAACGCGGTGACCCGCGCGCTGGCCGGGACCGGCAACCGCACCGCCGCCCGCACCGGCGCCCACCTGCTGGTCCTCGCCCGCGCCTCGGCCCCGGACGCGCCGGTCTCGCCGTCCGCACCGCTGGCCACCGCGGTGGGCGGCGCGGCGGGCGGCCTGCTGGGCGGGCTGGTGCTTCTGGTCCGGCCGCGCGAGCGGCGCCCCGCGGTACGGGCCGGCGGATCGGTCCCGACCCCGGCCGTCGCCGCGGTCGAGGCGGGCGCCGTACCGGCCGCCGAGGACGCGGTGCGATGACCACGACGGTCTGCCGCGACCCGGCCGCGTTCGCCGCGCTGGCCGCCGACTGGCGGGCGCTGCACCGCCGCTGCCGGGCGGCCACCCCGTTCCAGAGCCACTCCTGGCTGCACTCGTGGTGGCTGTCGTACGGGACGCCGGGGCGGCTGCGGATCGTGCTGGTGCACCGCGGCGGGCGGCTGGTGGCGGCGGCGCCGCTGATGCTGACGTACCGTCCGCTGCCCGTCCTGGTGCCGCTCGGCGGCGCCATCTCGGACTTCTCCGACGTCCTGCTGGACGACTCCTGCCCCGGCCCGGCGGCCGCGGAGCTCGCCGCCGGGGTGCACCGGGCGGCCCGCGGCGCGCTGGTGGACCTGCGCGAGGTGCGGCCGGGCGCCGCCGCCGAGCGGCTCTACGCGGCCTGGCCGGGCCCGCACCGCCGGCTCGACGACTCGGTCACCCTGGAGCTGCCCGGCCTGCCGATGGACGACCTGCTGGGCCGGCTGGCCGGCCCCCGGGCCCGCCGGGTCCGCGCCAAGCTCCGCAAGCTCGACGCGCTGGGCATCGAGGAACGCACCGTCCCGGCCCGGGACGTGCCCTCCTCGGTGCGGAACATGCTGCGGCTGCACGGCCTGCAGTGGCAGGGCCGGGGCGTGACGCCGGAGCACCTGCGGCCCCGGTTCGCCACCCATCTGGCGCGCGCCGCACGGGAGATGGTCGGCAGCGGCGACGCGGTGCTGACCGAGTACCGGATGGACGGCCGGGTGATGGCCGCCGACATCCTGCTGATGTCCGCCGACCTGGCCGGCGGCTACCTCTACGGCGCCGACCCCGAACTCCGCGACCGCAAGGTCGACATCACCGCGATGCTGATGCGCCACGACGCGCGCCACGTGGTGGACACCGGCCGCGGCGCGCTGAGCCTGCTGCGCGGCACCGAACCGTACAAGCTGCACTGGCGGCCGGTGCCGGTGACCAACCAGCGGCTGCTGCTGGCCCGCCGCGCGCAGGCACCCGCCCTCGGGCTGTACGCGGCCCGGATCACCGGCCGGGCGCTGGCCGCCCGCCTGGCCCGCGAGCGGATGACCTCGCTGCGCGGCCTGCGGGCCCGGCGGGGCACCGTACGCGCGAGGGGTGCCGGCCGGCCATGACCTGCCCGAACCACCGCTTACCGGACGGACCGCGCCGGCACCGGCGGCGGCGTCCCGGTGGGCCCGGCCGCATCCGGCACGCCGTAGAGCACCCGCCGGTACGCCTGTGCGGCGCGCGGGTTGGCCCGGCACTGCCACACGCCGTGCGGGCAGTAGTCGGTGATCGTCTGGTAGAGCGGCGGGTGCCGCGCCATCCAGTCCAGCATGCGGATCACGAAACCGGGGTTGTCGCCGTTGCGGAACAGGCCCCACTCCGGGTACGAGATCTGCTTGCGGTGCGCGGCCGCGAAGTCCACCTGGGCCTGGAGCCCGTACGGTTCGCGGACCATCGTGTCGAAGGTCTCCCCGGCCGGCTGGTCGTAGGAGTCCATGCCGAGGACGTCCACGACGTCGTCGCCCGGGTAGCAGCGGGTCCAGCCGATCGCGTCCCGCCCCCGGCTCGGCGCGAAGTCGAACCGGAACCGCTGCCCCGGCACCGACCGCATCACGGCGACGATCCGCCGCCAGTACGCCTTCCAGGCCACGGGGTCGGGCGCGCAGCGGTGGGTGTAGGTGATGCCGTTCATCTCCCACCCCAGGGTGAGCACGGTGTCCGGCAGGCCCGCCCCGACCAGGCGCCGGGCGAGGGTGCGGAAATGCCCGTCGAAGCCGCCCGCCGCTGCCGTGCCCAGCAGCCGGCGCACCTCGGCGTCCGGCAGCCGCGCCTCGTCGGGCGCCAGCATCGGCACGTTCAGCACGAACATCCGGCCGGGCGCCCCGTGCCGCCAGACCGCCCACGGCCACAGGAACACCGGATCGCCCTCGATGTCCGACCAGTTGTTGCCGGGCAGGTAGGTGTGGCCCACCCGGACGTCGGTGCCGCCCAGCCACTGCCGGAGCGCCGTCATCCGCCGCACCCCCCGGGCGTCGGACCCGAGGAACGCCCCGAGCGGCACCGGGGGCGGCGGGCCGGCCGCGGACACCACCGGGGCGGCGGCCAGCAGGCACGTCAGCAGCGCGCCGGCCGCGGTGGCTGCCGCCCTCCGCCGGTTGCGCTGGGACATGGTGCCTCCGGTGGCTCCGCCGCGGACGCCCGCGGTCCGGTGCGCTGACACATGACGGCCGTTCAGGAAGCGTCCCGGGACGGCACCAAGGAGATAGCCCGGACGCCGCCCCGGAACGCATTCCGGTAGCCCATCGGCGACCTCCGGTCCCCCGCACGGTCCATCGAAGGTGGTCCCGGCCCTGAGGCGCCGCACGCTTCGCACGCCTCCGCACCGCAGCGCACTGAACGACCAGCAAGCGACGACCAGCGACCAGAAAGAGCAGGAAGACACCCATGTACGACCTCGTGGTGGTGGGCGCCGGCCCCTACGGACTCTCGATCGCCGCCCACGCGGCGGCGGCCGGACTACGGCTGCGGGTCCTGGGCCGGCCGATGGCCTCCTGGCGCGACCACATGCCCGCCGGCATGCTCCTCCAATCCGAGCCCTGGGCCACCGGCCTCTCCTCCCCCGCCGGCGGCCACACCCTGGCCGACTACTGCGCCGCCCACGACCTGACCGCCGAGCACGGCGTCCCGCTGCCCCTCGACACCTTCACCGCGTACGGAAGCTGGTTCGCCGAACGGGCCCTCCCGCAGATCGACGAGACCACCGTCACCGCGGTCCGCCCGGACGGCGACGACGGCTTCCGGGTGGCGACGGACACCGGCGAACTGATCGCGGCCCGCACCGTCGTCCTCGCCGTCGGCCTGCCGCCGTTCGCCCACCGCCCCTGGCCGCTGCTCGACCTCCCCGCCGCACTCGCCTCGCACAGCAGCGACCACCGCGACCTGTCCCGCTTCACCGGCCGGCACGTCACCGTCATCGGCTCCGGCCAGGGCGCCCTGGAGACCGCGACCCTGCTCGCCGAACAGGGCGCCCGCCCCCAGGTCGTCGCCCGCGCCGACCGGCTGCGCTGGAACGCCCCGCCGCAGCCCCTCGGCCGCGGCCGGCTGCGCGCCCTGCGCGACCCGCACAGCGCCCTCGGCACCGGCTGGCCGAACTGGGCCTGGTCCCAACTCCCCGGCGCGGTACGCCGGTTGCCGGCGCCGACCCGGGTACGGCTCACCGAGACCGCGCTGGGCCCGGCCGGCGCCTGGTGGCTGCGCGAACGCTTCGAATCCGCCGTACCGCTCCTGCTCCACCACCGGCTCCGGGCCGCGGTCCCGCACGGCGACGGCGTACGGCTCCATCTCACCCATACGGAGGGGAGTACCGAAACCCTCGACACCCACCATGTGGTGGCCGCCACCGGCTTCACCCCTGACGTGGGACGGCTGCGGCTGCTGCACCCCCGGGTGCGCACCACCCTGCGGACGGTCGGCGGCAGCCGGGCCCCCGAACTGAGCGCCGGTTTCGAGTCCTCCTGGCCCGGCCTGTTCTTCGCCGGCCTGCTGACCGCGCCGTCCTTCGGCCCGTCGATGCGCTTCGTGCACGGCGCGGCCTTCACCGCGGCACGGGTGGTACGCGGCGTCCGGCGCAGGCTCGGAGACCGGCCCGGCACCGCCACCATCCCCCGCCCGGCCGGGGCCACCACCCCGGCCCCCGCGGGCGGCCCGGCCCCGGACGCCCCGGCCGACGAGCCCGCCGTCTAGGCCGGCCCGCACCCGCGGCACCGGCACGGCACACCGAAGGGGCCGCCCGGCACACACCGGGCGGCCCCGCACCTCGTTCCCTCGCCTCCGGGCGGGCGGTCACTGACAGCTGTCGACCGCCGCGATCGTCCGCGCCGCCTCCCCGAGCGCCGCCCGCAGCACGACCGGGTCCGTGGCCGCCGCCCCCGCACCCTCCGGCGACACCAGCCAGCCGCTCCCGGTCACCGGCGGCCCGTCCGGCACACCGTCACCGCCCGCGGCCCCCAGCACGATCCCCCGGCCGTGGGTCTGGGTGCAGGCACTGCCCGGCACGTCCCAGCCCGCGGCCGTGCCCGGCGGTACGAGGAAACCGAGGGTGTCGCAGGCCCCGTCGTGCAGCACCGGGCCCACGCCGTCCCGCAGCCGCAGGATGTCCACGGCCTCCAGCCCCTGCCGGGCGGGCACCGTCACGAGGTCGCAGGGCTGCGCCGGAACGGCGGGCGTCCCGCCCGGCACGACCTGCCTCCGCCGGCCGCCGGCCTGGCCCGCGGACCCGTTGCCGCCCCTGCTCACGCCGGTCTCCCACACGGAAAACCCCTCCTCCTGCAGCCGCAGTCCCTTTACACCGAATTCAACGGTCGGACGTGTCAACAGCTACGGCGGCGTAACGCTGCAAAGGATGGCAGTTCATGGCAGATCACGCGTGAGATATCCGGTTTGTAGCCAAACTGTGCGTATCGGTGTCGTCACAGCCGGTACGGTCGTCCCGCCGCACCGCCAGGACGCGGCATCGCCACACAGATGGCACGGAGAGGGCACGGAGAGGGTCCGCCATGGCGTCGCCAGCAGCACGATCAGCGTCGTCCCGTACCGTACCCGCCCGCCCGAACACCGCCTTCCGACAGCTGCGCGGCCGGCTGTCCCCGGGCGAGTTCGCGGCGGCGGTCCGACGGTCCGCCCGTGAGATCGGTGAGCAGGTCTCGTGCGACGCCCGCTATGTGGGGCGCGTCGAGTCCGGGGAGATCCGGTGTCCGAACTACGCCTACGAGCGGGTGTTCCGGCACATGTTCCCCGGGCTGACGCTGCCCGACATGGGCTTCGCGCCGCGCGAGGCGGTACGCGGACGGGGGGCGCGTACGGCGGCGGTCAGCGCCGCGCCCCTGGCAACCGACCCCGACCACCGCGATACCCGTATCCAGATCTGCGAGGAGAGCGACGTGCTGCGTCGCGCGTTCATCACCGGCGGCCCGGCGGCAGCCCTGGGCTTCGTCGCCCTGCACCCCATCGAGGCCGCTGCCGCCGCATCCGACCGCGTGCCCCCGCCCCGCCCACCCGCCGGCGGCCGCGCCGGCGCGGCCGAGGCCACCGCCGTCGAACAGGCCGTCCGGCACATCCGGCTGCTGGACGACCGGCACGGCGCGGAGGGCATCTACCACCGCGCCACCCAGCCGCTGCGCGCCGCCTACGACCTGCTGGAGGCCGACGTCCGGCACCGTTCGGTCGCCGACCGGCTGCACACCGGCGCCGGTGAACTCGCCATCTCCGTCGGCTGGCTGGCCCACGACTCCGGCCGCTTCGACGACGCCCGCTCCCACTACGCCGAGGCGCTGGCCACCGCCCGGGTCTGCGGCGACGCCGCCCTGGAGGCGCACGCGTTCTGCAACACCGCCTTCCTCGCCCGCGACGCCGGCCGCCCGCGCGAGGCGGTGCGCGCCGCACAGGCCGGGCAGCAGGCCGCCAAGCACCTCGCCTCGCCGCGGCTGCTGTCCCTGCTGGCGCTGCGCGAGGCGGGCGGCTGGGCGGGGCTGGCCGATCGTTCCGGCTGCGAGCAGGCACTGGCCCGCGCCGAGCGGCTGTTCGCCGGCGGGCCGCGGGACGGCGACCCCGAGTGGATGACCTTCTACGGCGAGGCGGAACTGGCGGGTCTTGAGGCGCAGTGCTGGTCGGCCCTCGGCGACGCCGGCCGCGCCGCCGAGCACGCGCACCGCGCGGTGGCCCTCCAGGACCCGCACTTCACCCGCAACATCGCGCTGTTCACCGCGGAACTGGCCGCCGACCTCGCCGCGGACGGCGCCCCCGAGGAGGCCGCCGCGGCCGGCCTGCGCGTCCTGGCCCTCCTCGCCCAGGTCCGCTCCGCCCGCATCCGCACCCTGCTCGCCACCACCGCCCACACCCTCCGCCCCCACCACACCCTCCCCCCGGTCGCCGACTTCCTGTCCCGGCACGCGGCGGCGGGGGAGGCCGAGCGCGAGGGTGAGGGTGAAGGTGAAGGTGAGGCGGAGGGGGCAGTGGGGGCGGTCGGCATGGTCGGCGCGGACTAGCGGGCCGGGGGTCGGGGGAGCCGGTGTACGGGCCGGCCGTCGCGCGGACCGGCCGTCTCCCGGACTCCCGGTCGAGTCGGAGGTGACCGGCGTCAGCCCAGGTGGCCCGTGTCGTTCCAGCGCTCGATCGCCGGCTCCCCGTAGGCCCAGCCGAGCACCGACAGGGACGTCGGCTCCAGGCGGATGCGGGCGCCGAACGAGATGTCCAGGCCCAGCCAGCGGGCGCCGAGGGCGCGCAGGATGTGCCCGTGCGCGAAGACCAGCACGTCCCGGTCGGCCGACCGCGCCCAGGCGACGACCTCGTCCGCCCGCGCGGAGACCTCGGCCAGCGACTCGCCCTCGGGCACGCCGTCCCGCCAGATCAGCCACCCCGGCCGGCCGGCCTGGATCTGGGCGGGCGTCAGCCCCTCGTACGCGCCGTAGTCGATCTCCATCAGCGCGTCCCACTCCTGCGCCCGGTCACCGAAGCCGGCCAGCTCGCAGGTCTCCTTCGCGCGGACCAGGGGGCTGGTGCGGACCTCGACGCCCGGCAGGCCGTCCCAGGGCGCGTGGTGCAGTCGCTCACCGAGCAGCTTCGCGCCGCGACGGCCCTCGTCCAGCAGCGGGATGTCCGTACGCCCGGTGTGCCTGCCGGAAACGGACCACTCGGTCTTCCCGTGCCGGGCCAGGATTATGCGCGCTGCCATGGGTCGCACCTTTCGCCGATCTCTCGGCCACTTACTCATCATCGTTCGGCGCGGGCGGCATTGACCGCGGGTTTTCCATCATCGCCCATGGGGGCGTTTTGTCCGAACCCACCCCCCACTGCCACGGGCGCCTCCGCCGCTCCCGGCCCCGTGCCCGATGCCGGTGCCGGAGGTCGGTGTCGCTGCCGGGGCCGGATGCCGGTGGTGGATGTCGGTGCTGGATGTCGGTGCCGGATGCGAGACTTCGGCAGGTGAACGTTTTCCGCGACAGTCGAGCCGTGGCGACCGGTCCTCCGGCGGGGCAGGCGCCGCCGTCATCGAGCCTGCGCCGGCGGCTCAGCGAGCTGCGCGGTCCCGGCGTGCGCCCCCGGTCGCTCGACGCCCGGGCGCTCGCCGCGCTGGCCGCCAATCCCGGCTGCCGGCGCCGGGCGCTGCTGGACGGTGCGGGCGTCGACAAGGGCGCGCTGGCCGGGGCCCTCGGTTCGCCGGCGGGGTACGGGCAGTCGCAGTTCGCGTTCGTGCGGGGCAATGCGTTCGAGGCCCGGGTGAAGGCGGACGGCGGTGCGGAGCTGCTGCGGCTGGTGCGGGAGCGGCTCGACCCGGGGAGCCCGCCGCCGGAGCCGGAAGGGCCCGGAGCGGCGGCCGCGCCGGACCTGTCCGCGGCGGGGCCGGAGGGCCGCGCGGCGCGTACGGCGCTGGCGCTGCGCGAGGCGACCGCGGCCGGCGGGTGGACGCTGCTCGACCATCCGATGCTGGCGGTCGACGTGGCCGGCTCGCCCGCCTATGTGGAGCCGGATGCGGTGGTGGTGCATCCGGACGGCACCTGGACGGTCGTGGAGATCAAGTCCTTCCCGATGATCGACGGTTCGGCGGACGCCGCCAAGGTGGGCGCCGCGGCCCGCCAGGCGGCGGTGTACGTGCTCGCCCTGGAACAGGTCGCCGCGCACACCGCCGGGCACACGGGCCGCGCGGTGCGGATCCGTGACCGGGTGCTGCTGGTGTGCCCGAAGGACTTCTCCAACCTCCCCACCGCCGCGGCCGTCGACGTCCGCAAGCAACTGTCCACGACCCGGCGGCAGTTGGGCCGGCTCACCCGGGTCGAGGAGATCGCCGCCGCCCTCCCGGAGGGGACCACCTTCGATCTGCGGATGGCGGACGACGGCAAGACCCCGACCCGCCCGGCGAAGGAGCTGGCCGCGGCCGTGGGGGCGGTCGGCGCGGCCTACGCCCCCGAGTGCCTGGCCGCCTGCGAGCTGGCCTTCCACTGCCGGAAGCAGGCCCGCGAGGAGGGCGCGGTGGAGGCGCTGGGCCGCGGCGTCCGGGGCGAGCTGGGCGCCCTGCGCACCATCGAGGAGGTGCTGGCGGCGGCCCGCCCCGGGGACCGGACCGGCGACGGGGGCGACGACCCGGCCGGCCCCGACGATCCGACCGTCCTCGCCCTGCGCCGGGCCGCCGCGCTGCGCGCCGAAGCCCTGGCGGCCGCCGCCGTACCGCAGACGCCGGCGGAAGGGTGCCACGTACCGCAGACGCCGGTGGAAGAGCCCCGTGTGCCCCGCCCGCGAGCGGAGGAGGCATAGATGTCGCTGATCGAGACGCTGGCCCGGATGGAGGCGGTGGCCGCCGGGCGCGCCCGCCCGCGCTGTACGGTCCGGCACCGCCACCTCTCCGAAAAACCGCTGGTCCTCGTGCCGTTGACGACCGCGGGCGAGGCCGGTGCCCCGCTGGGCGCGCTGGTCGGCACCGACCGCGAGAAGCCCGCCCTGCTGGCCGTCCCGCAGCCGCGCAACCGCGATCTGCGGTTCGCGTTCCTGGCCGAGCTGGCCGAGACCGTGCTCCCGTACGTGGACGGCTTCGCCGACGCCGTGGAGTGGGAGGAGCGCAAGGAGACCGACCCCGAGACCGGCAAGAAGGTCCCGGTGCAGGTCGAACTGTGCGCGGACGCCCCACAGTTGATCGTCCCCAGCGCGGCCGGTGTGGAGTACGTCCGGCTGCTGGGCCGCTCGATGCGGTTCCGGCGGACGGCCGAGCAGGATCCGGAGGCGCCCCATCCGGCGCCGCCGCACGTCCCGCTGCTGGGCCGCTGGCTGACGCATTTCGGCGAGCGCGCCCGGGTCCCCGGCGCCGGTCTGCTGCTGCCCATGACGGGGCTGCTGGCCCGCCATTGGGCGACCGGCCAGAGCGTGCTGGAGGACCAGCACCTGGGGGCGCTGCTCGCCTGGATCGACCCGCCGCCGGGGAGGTCCGGCCGGGAGGCCGCCGAGTTCGCCGAGTCGGCGCGCGACGCGGACGGCCAGCTGCGGTGCCCGCCCGCCGGACCGGCCACGGACCCGGCGTTCGACAACCGCCTGCTCGCGCCCGCGATGGCCCGCTACGACGCCGGTCTGCCGGGCGCCGAGGAGGAGCTGCGCGCCCTGCTGGAGGGCCAGTTGCGGCCGACCTGGGACGCCGTCTGGCGCGGCATCGACCTGCTGCGGGCGCTCCCCGAGGGCGCCCGGGTCGCCGACCGCTGGAAGCGCGACCGCTGGTCGTACACGGCGCACCGCGACCGGGTGCGCGCCGGTGAACCCCCGCAGCCCCGGCGGGACGACGCGGTCACCGCCGCGCAGAAGCTGGCCGCCCGGGAGACCGCGCAGGCGCAGCTGGACGCCCAGGAGGCGCTGGACGACCCGCTGGTGATGGCGGGCCGCCGGCTGGCCGGGGAGGCGTTCGAGGGCAGGGTGACCGCCGTGGAGATGGCGATGTCCGAGGGCAAGCGCCCGATGCCGCGCCCCCTGGTGACGCTGCGCACCGCCGACCGCCCGCTGTTGTCCGCCGGCGCCAAGCTCTACCGCCCGCTGGCGGACGGCCGGACCCAGCCCGCCGAGTTCGTGGCGTACGCGCCGGGCGAGCCGGAGGTGCTGGTGGTGCGGCTGACCGGCGGGATGGGCCGGGGCCGGACCCCGGAGCCGGGCTCCGTGCCCGAGCCCGCGGACCCGGTCTGCTGGACGCTGTTCGAGCACGCCCCGCGCGGCGGCCCGGAGCTCCCGGACCCGGAGGACACCCCGTGGACCCACGGCGGCCCGCCCTCCGCCGCCACCGACACCCCGCACGAGACCGCCGACCCGGTGACCGCGGAGGATTTCCTGTGACCCGGACCCGCACCCACCCCTGCCCCCGGACCGCCCCGCCCGCCACGCCTTGGGAGATCACCGCGGAATGACGGCCCTTCAGGACCCGCCCCCCACCGCCGCCGGCGCCCGGGACGCCGATCCCTCCGTGGCGGCCGCGGCGGCCACCGACGCGATCCTGCGCGACACGCTGCACGGCACCCGCCGCGGCGTCGTCGTCGACTCCCCGCCGGGTGCCGGCAAGTCCACCCTGGTCGTCCGCGCGGCCCGCGAACTGGCCGCCGCCGGGCGCCCGTTGATGATCGTCGCGCAGACCAACGCGCAGGTCGACGACCTGGTGCTGCGGCTCGCCGAGAAGGACCCCGAGCTGCCCGTGGGCCGGCTGCACAGCAGTGAGCCCGGCGCGTGCGACCCGGCGCTGGCCGAGCTGCCGGCGGTCCGTACGTCCGCGAAGATCGCCGATCTGGCCGGGCTGGACGTGGTGGTGTCGACGGCCGCGAAGTGGGCCTACACCAAGGTCGAGGAGCCGTGGCGGCACGCCATCGTGGACGAGGCGTACCAGATGCGGTCGGACGCGCTGCTGAGCGTGGCCGGGCTCTTCGAGCGGGCGCTGTTCGTGGGCGACCCCGGCCAGCTCGACCCGTTCAGCGTGGTCGGCGCCGAGCAGTGGGCCGGGCTGACGTACGACCCGTCGGCCAGCGCCGTCTCCACCCTCCTCGCCCACAACCCCGACCTGCCGCAGCACCGCCTGCCGGTCTCCTGGCGGCTGCCCGCCTCGGCCGCTCCCCTGGTGTCCGCCGCGTTCTACCCGTACACGCCGTTCCGCAGCGGCACCGGGCCCGGTGAGCGCCGGCTGGCGTTCGGGGTGCCGGGCGACGGCTCGGGCGTGGACCGGGTCCTGGACGAGGCCGCCGGGTCCGGGTGGGGTCTGCTGGAGCTGCCCGCCCGCCGGACGCCGCGGACGGACCCGGAGGCGGTGCGGGCGGTGGCCCTGGTGGTGCGGCGGCTGCTGGACCGCGGCGGCGCGGCGAGCGGTGAGCACGCGCCGGAGCCGACGCCGCTGACCGCCGCCCGGGTCGCGGTCGGCACGGCCCACCGCGACCAGGCCGCCGCGGTCCGCGCCGCCCTCGCCGAGCTGGGCGTGTCCGACGTCACGGTGGACACCGCCAACCGCCTGCAGGGCCGCGAGTTCGACGTCACCGTCGTCCTGCACCCGCTCTCCGGGCGCCCCGACGCCACCGCGTTCCATCTGGAGACCGGCCGGCTGTGCGTGCTCGCCTCCCGGCACCGCCACGCCTGCATCGTGGTCTGCCGGGCCGGCGTCGCGGACCTCCTCGACGAGCACCCCTCGACCGAGCCGGTCAGCCTGGGCGTCACGGTGAAGTTCCCGGACGGCTGGGAGGCCAACCACGCCGTCCTCGCACACCTGCAGGAGCACCGGGTGGCCTGGCGGCCTTGAGAACCCCGGCCCTTGGTCCGGGCGGAAAGGACCCGGTGGGCCACCGGCACCCCCTCCGTGCACCTCACGCCCCAGGGCGCACTTGCGCGAGGCGGGACAATGGAATGCGGCACACGATCTGGAGGTACGTACATGTCCGAGCCGCGACCGGCTCCCGATCCCCGTGGTACGGCACCGAGGCCACGGCGCATGAAGCCCGCGCAGCTGCTCTTCGAACCACCCGAGGCCGTTGCCGACCCCGAGCACTTCTTCGACCTGGAGTCGATAGAGGACCCGCGCGAGCTGCTCAGCCGCGCGACGGAGCTGACCCTGGCCTTCCGCGCCGCGGCCGACCGCGCCACGGAGTTCCAGGCGCTGGCCGCCGCCCAGCTGGCCGACCCGAGCCGGTTCGACCGGCTGCCGCTGGCCGTGCTCGCGGAGCAGGCCGAGTGGACCGAGGACTACGCGCAGAAGATGATCGAGTTCGGCCGCAGCCTGATGCGGAGCGGCAGCACGCTGCTCGGCGACATGGACTGACCCTGTCCCTGCCCTGACCCTGCCCTGACCCGCCCGTCGACCGACCGCCGCGGACCGACCCGCCGCTCGTTCACATCCGCCACAGACGCCCCACGACGGCTCATGGTCACCAACCATGAGCCGCTGGCATATGCGAAGGGGCAAGGTACCGGGTCCCGTGCCGCGCTGTCCCGATTTCCGGCAATCAGCCGAGCCCGTACGGGCCGTATCGGTAGACCTGTCCCCATGAGTGACCGGCTGCCCGACCTCGCCCGCACCCCCGCCCACCCCGCCACGTCGTACGTCACCCTCGCCGGCGCCGACTGGCTCGCCTCGGCCGGCCCCCACCCGGACGACCTGCACGCCCTGTGGGCGCTGCACCCGGACGCGCCGAGCGTGCTGCCGTGCGGGACGGCCTTCGACGTGATCAACGCCCCGGCGCTGTTCGGGCGGCGGATGGTGGACCGGCTGTGGTCCGCCGGCCCCGGCTCCGGGCCGGTGGCCGCGCACCGCGGGCGGATCCTGCTGTTCGCCGCCCCGGGCACCGCCCAGCGGCTGCCGGCGCTGCTGGTCTGGGAGGAGTGGGCGGCGGCCGTCCCGCCGCTGCTGTGCCACGGCAGCGGGGACGCGGTGACCATCCCGCCGCTGCACCCGCACCCCGCCCCCGCCGCCCGTACGCGCCCGCATGGCGCCCCACAGTCGATCACCGCACCGGCCGACGACGCCGTCGCGGCCTCCCGGTGGCTGGTGGCCCCGGACGTTCGCCGGCCCTGGCTGCCGGGGCCGGACGTGCTGCTGTGGGCCTGTGTCCGCGCGGCCCGCCCGGCGGCCCAGGAGTCAGCGGCAGTCACAGGGGAAGCCGCAGGTCAGCCCCGCGTTTCGGCGCTGGCCTAGGCCCGTGGGAAACCGATTTTTGTCCTCCCCGATCAGGATGCTAATGTTTTCCCCGTCAGCAGGCGCCGCTAGCTCAGTTGGTTAGAGCAGCTGACTCTTAATCAGCGGGTCCGGGGTTCGAGTCCCTGGCGGCGCACAGACGGTCGAAGGCCCTCACCTCAGGTGGGGGCCTTCGTCATGGGTACGGACCGATGCAGCCCGGCCGTCAGCCGTGGCCGATCTTGACCGCCCAGTCGCCGTCACCGGTCCGCCCGGCCACCTGGATCCGTACGCCGTCCCGGGCGTCGTCCATGCTCTCCCCCACGCCCAGGGGCGCGTCCGCGAGCGGCGGGTAGACGGAGGTGCCCCAGCAGGCCGAGGTGGCGGGGTGGCCGTCGAGGACGTGGACCGGGCCCGAGCCGGAGGCGGTCGCGCTGTCGACGCGGTACGCGAGGACGCCCTCGCTGCACAGGGCGCGGTCGTTGCCCTGGGCGCTGCGCGCCTCGATGGCCAGCGCGCTGTCGGGGCCGGTACGGAGCACCAGCAGCCGCGGGCGGCGCTGGCCGCGGGGTTCGAGGGGGGCGGTCAGGGTGCGGAGCGAGTACAGGCCGGGGCGCGCGAGGTCGACGCAGTCAACCTGGTTGTCGGCGATCCAGCCGAGCTTCCACTTGTGCCAGGCGAAGGGGTCGGGCGCCAGTCCGAACTGGCTGCCCATGAGGTCCCAGTCCCCCACATAGGTGTCCCAGTCACCCTTGCCGCTCTGTGGCCGGTGGTACAGATCGGGCAGGTCGAAAACATGACCGGTCTCGTGCGCGAGGACGTTGCGGTCCGGCGGGCTCTGCTCGAAGACGGTGACGAACCGGCGCAGCTCGTGATCGTCGGCGTGCATCGGCTGATCGAGGTTGACCACTTTGGTGGCGTCCGAATCGACGCCGGGCGCTTCCGGATCGGCGACGAAATAGACCATGTCGTAGCGGCCGAAGTCCACCGAGGGATCGGCGGCGGCGACCGCGTCGCGCAGGTAGGCCGCGCGCCGTCCGGCGTCCCAGTCGCGCCGTATGCCGTACGCCACGGACGAGCGTGGCATCCGCACCCAGGGGCGGTGGACGTGCGGGCGCAGCCGGAAGCGGCCGTAGGAGGCGCGCTCGAAGAAGGCCGAGGTGGCGGGGAAGTAGTCGCGGGCCAGCGCCTGCGGGGTGGCGGCCGGCCGGGAGTCCGGGAAGGAGAGGTAGATCAGCACCGCGTCGAGCGGGCGGTCCGGGCGGGTGTAGGAGCCGTTCCAGTTGTCCAGGCCCTCGGAGTGATGGGCCTCGCTGCGGCCCAGCGCACAGGGGAGGGCGGCCTCCGAGGCGGTGGCGGGCCCGGTGACGATGGACGTGGCGATCAGCGCGCTCAGCGAGGTGAGGATCGCCGCCAGGCGCCGCAGGCGACGGTGATCGCCCCCGTCGGGCGTCTGGGCGCGCGGCACACGTACCTCCAGGGACGGATTCGGGGACCTCATCTACCCTGTGGCGATTTAATGCTATTCGTCCTGTTTCCGGGGCCCGGACGAGTGACCGGCGCGTCTCCGCCGTGCCGTAACGGACAGTCACAATCGACCAACAGGGCAACCGCTGCGAACAGAGCCGGGCAGAAATGGCTGAAGTTCCGTCATGTGGGCCGGGGAGCACGGCTGCGTCGCTGGATCGGCCCTCGTGCCAGCCTCTATGATCGCCACACTTTCCAGCGCGGGATCCCCCCTCCATCACGAGACAAGCGCCAAGCGGGAGCGAGCAGTGAGCGGACACCCCGACGGCCCGGGCCGCACGCCCGGAGCGACGCTGCCCTCGGTGACGGAACGTAACGGCACCCCCAAAGAATCCGGCGACGCCCGGCCCGCCCCGGCCGGCCGCCACGACGACTCCGCCGCCTCCCTCGGCGACTACCGCGCCGCCTTCCACGCGGGGCGCCTGGCGATGGCCGTGCTCAACCGCGACGGACTGGTCCTGGCCGCCAACCCCGCCTTCGGCGAGCTGGTCGGCGCCGACCCCGACGGCCTGGTGGCGGCGACCGCGGCGGACCTCACCGACCTGGGCGCCGACCCCCGGGTGTGGACCGCCTACCGCGAGGTGCTGTGCGGCCGCAGCGACCGGCTGCGCTGCACCCGCCGCCTCAAACACCCCGAGGGGCACTCCGTCTGGGTGGAGGTGACGGTCGAGCCACTGACGCCGGAACCGCTCAGCGGCGAGGAGCGGATGCTGCTGTCGGTGGCCGACATCAGCGACCGCCACGACCTGCTCGCCCGGCTGCGGCACCTGCAGATGCACGACCCGGTGACCCGGCTGCCCAACCGGGCGCTGTTCTTCGAGCGGCTCGCCGCCGCCCTGGAGACGGCCGCCTTCGACGCGACCGGCACCGGCCGGATCGGGCTCTGCTACCTCGACCTGGACGGCTTCAAGGCCGTCAACGACACCCTCGGGCACCGGGTCGGCGACCGGCTGCTCAGCGCGGTGGCGCAGCGGCTGATGCGCTGCGCGGAGACCGACGAAGACCGCGGTACGGGCCGCCCCGGGCATCTGGTGGCGCGGCTCGGCGGCGACGAATTCGCCCTGTTGGTGGAGGACTCCACCGGCACCGACCAGCTGGCCGAGCTGGCCCAGCGCGTGCTGGACGCGCTGCAGCGCCCGTTCGACCTGGCCGGGCAGCGGCTTTCGGTGTCGGCCAGCATCGGCGTGGTGGAACGGGCCGCCGGCGGCACCACCGCGACCGGCCTGATGCAGGCCGCGGACACCACGCTGTACTGGGCCAAGGAGGACGGCAAGGCCCGCTGGACCCTCTTCGACCCCGAGCGCAACGCCCACCGGATGACCCGGCAGGCCCTCTCCAGCACCCTGCGCCCGGCCGTCGACCGCGGCGAATTCACCCTGGAGTACCAACCGCTGGTCGGACTGGGGGACGGCCGGGCGCAGGGCGTCGAGGCGCTGGTGCGGTGGCGGCACCCGCAGTTCGGCACGCTGTCGCCGAATCGGTTCATCGCGCTGGCGGAGGAGAACGGCGCGATCGTCGAACTGGGCCGGTGGGTGCTGGAACGCGCCTGCCACCAGGCCCGCGCCTGGCAGCTGGCGCACCCCGGCGGCCGGCCGCTGTTCGTCAGCGTCAATGTGGCCGTACGTCAGGTCTGGGACTCCGACCTGGTCGCGGACGTGGCCGGGATCCTCGCCGAGACCGGGCTGCCGCCGCAGCTGCTCCAGCTGGAACTGACCGAGTCGGCGGTGATGGGCTCCGCCGGCCGCCCGCTCCAGGCCCTCCAGGCGCTCAGCGACATGGGCGTACGGATCGCCATCGACGACTTCGGCACCGGCTACTCCAACCTCGCCTACCTCAGCCGCCTCCCGGTTTCCGTATTGAAGCTCGACGGGTCGTTCGTCCGCGGGTTCCGCTCCCAGGAACACCCCAATCCGGCCGACGAGATGATCGTCGAGGCGCTGGTGGCACTGGCCCACCGCCTCGGGCTCACGGTCACCGCCGAATGCGTCGAAAGCGCCGAACAGGCGGAGCGGCTTCGCCGCATCGGCTGCGACACGGGGCAGGGGTGGCTCTACTCCCGCCCCGTAGCGCCGGATCGGGTCGCGGCGTTGTTCATCTAGCCGTACGTTTCCGGCTGGCCCGCCGTGGTGGTTGCTGTCTTTCCCGCCTTCGGCGGGGGTGGGTTCAGGGCCGGGGGCGCCTGGTGGGTGGTGGGTTGCGGGGTCGGTCCTCCGGGGGCGGGTTTTCGGACTGCTTCGCTTTACGTCCGAACGCTCGCCCAGCACCTCCACCCGGTCGCTGTCGGCGGGCAGCCTGCGGTAGAGGACCAGGAGGGCATCGGTGAGGCTGCCGCGCAGGGCGACCG
>NZ_JBEZMM010000059.1:0-41181 GCF_040652715.1 Streptomyces sp. NPDC048196
GGCACCCGCTCACCACGTTCTTGGCGCGGGTCGCGGACGTCTTCGTCGCGATGGGTTCGGGGGTGGGGGGATGCAGCCCTTGCGCGCGCGGCCACCCCGGCGGGCCCGCCCGATCCCACCGCGCCCACTCCGCCCCACCGCCGCGGCGCCCCGCCGCCCCGCCGCCGGAGGCCACGCCGTACGCCTCACGAGGCCCCGCACGCCCCACGAGGCCCCCGCCGGCCCCGCCCCACAACGCCGTACGCCCCCACCGCCCGCCCCACGCCCCAAGACGGGTGCAATAGGGCGGAACCATGGCCACCGGTCCTGGCGTCCTGGGCTTTGTGCAGCGTCATGGCCACGGCACCGCCGCCTCCCCCCGTATGCGCGTCACCGGACTTCTTCTCCTTGTGGCGCATCTGCTGATCGTCGGTTGGCTCACGCTGCGTCCCCGGACCGTGCCCTGGGTTCCGGCGGCGAACCTCGAACCGCTGGCGACGATCCGGGCCGAGTTGGCGCGCGGGGCGTCGTGGGAGGCCGTGCAGCATCTGGGCGGCTCGGTGCTGCTGCTGGCGCCGCTGGGCGTGCTGCTGCCGCTCTCCGCCGGCCGCCTGAACGTTTCGCCGCTGGTCTCCTTCACCCGTACCGCCTTCGCCGGCGCGATGATCGCGCTGGCCATCGAACTGCTGCAGTCAGGGATCCCCGGACGGGTCCCCGATGTCGACTCGGTGCTGCTCAACACCCTGGGCGTGGCGGTGGTGCACCTGCTGGTCGTCCCTGGGGCCCGGTGCCGGCTCCGCCGGCGGTACGAGCGTCTCGGGGGTGCGACCCCGAAGATCTCCAGGGTCGGCCTCACACCACAGGCTGACGTGCTCTCGGGCGGCCGGACCTACCTTTGAGACATCGGGCAAACGCCCCACGTAGTCGCAAAGGAGTCCTCTCTCATGGCCGCCGCACTGGTCCGTCCCCGCAACAACCGAATGATCGCCGGAGTGTGCGCGGGCCTGGCCCGTCGCTTCGGTACGACGCCGGTCACGATGCGCGTGATCTTCCTGGTGTCGTGTCTGCTTCCCGGCCCGCAGTTCCTGGTCTACCTCGCGCTGTGGATACTCCTCCCCTCGGAGGAGAAGGCACACGGCGCCGCCGCCTGGTAGGCGCACCGCGCCTGGCGGGCCGCCCCCTGGTGACGCCACCGCACCGCATGCCCCACCGCACCGCTTGCCGCACCGCACCGCTTGCCGCACCGCACCGCTTGCCCCACCGTGCCGCGGGAGCCACCCCGCCGCGGGAGCCACCGCGCCGCGGGAGCCACCGCACCCGAAGCAAGCCGACGGCCCGTACGCCTGCGGAGGCGTACGGGCCGGGGACGGTGCGCCGCGCGCCCCTGAGGGCGGCGGGGGTGCGGGGCTCAGCCCAGCGGGAGGGCCTTGCCGACGGCGCCGGTGGGCAGCCCGCCGAGGAGCTTGTTGCCCTTGGAGTTCAGGTGCGTCTTGACGCCGTTGCTGCCCGGCTTGGCGTTGGTGCCGCCGTTGACGTTCTTGGTGGCCCCCGAGACGGTGTCGGTGGCGCTGTGCAGCAGACCGCCAGCGGTGTCGGCGGCACCGGCCACCGGGGCGGCGGAGGCGGCGCCCGCGGCGGTGACGGCAATCGCGGCACCGAGCGCGGCGGCACCGAGAGTCTTGATCGTTCCCTGCTTCATCGAATTACGTCCTCATTGATGGGGGCTTGACCGGCCCATCAACCTAGTGATGCGGCAACCGGCGTCGCAAACAGCCAGAAGGAAACAAAAAACGGCCGGTGGACATTCCACCGGCCGTTGCGCTATATGCTCGCGCCGTCCCCGTTACATACGGTCAGAAGCGCTGCTGGGAGCGGATGTTCAGCCCATCGGGCGGAAGAGCCACTCGGCCCGCAGTTCCGCGTAACCGGGCTTGATGACGTCATTGATCATCGCCAGACGTTCATCGAAAGGAATGAACGCTGATTTCATCGCATTGACTGTAAACCACTGCATGTCATCGAGCGTGTAGCGGAATGTCTTGACCAGGTGCTCGAATTCCCGGGACATGTTCGTACCGCTCATCAGCCGGTTGTCGGTGTTGACGGTGAGGCGGAACTGCAGCCGGCGCAGCAGCCCGATGGGGTGCTCGGCGTAGGAGGGGGCGGCGCCGGTCTGGAGGTTGGAGGTGGGGCACATCTCCAGCGGGATCCGCTTGTCGCGCACGTAGGAGGCGAGCCGGCCGAGCTTGACGGTGCCGTCGTCGGCGACCTCGATGTCGTCGATGATCCGGACGCCGTGGCCGAGGCGGTCGGCGCCGCACCACTGGAGCGCCTGCCAGATGGAGGGCAGCCCGAAGGCCTCCCCCGCGTGGATGGTGAAGTGGTTGTTCTCCCGCTTGAGGTACTCGAACGCGTCGAGGTGGCGGGTGGGCGGGAAGCCGGCCTCGGCGCCCGCGATGTCGAAGCCGACGACGCCGGAGTCGCGGTAGCGGTTGGCGAGTTCGGCGATCTCCAGGGCGCGGGCGGCGTGCCGCATGGCGGTCAGCAGGGCGCCGACGCGGATGCGGTGGCCGTTCTCGCGGGCCCGCCGCTCGCCCTCGCGGAAGCCCTCGTTGACGGCCTCGACGACCTCTTCGAGGGTCAGCCCCTGCTCCAGGTGCTGCTCGGGCGCGTAGCGGACCTCGGCGTAGACCACGCCGTCGGCGGCCAGGTCCTCGGCGCACTCGGCGGCCACCCGGGCCAGTGCGTCGCGAGTCTGCATGACGGCGCAGGTGTGCGCGAAGGTCTCCAGGTAGCGCTCCAGCGAGCCGGAGTCGGCGGCTTCGCGGAACCAGATGCCCAGCTTCTCGGCATCGGTCTCGGGCAGACCGGTGTATCCGGTCTCGCGGGCCAGGTCGACGACCGTGGCGGGGCGCAGGCCGCCGTCGAGGTGATCGTGCAGCAGCACCTTGGGGGCGCGGCGGATCTGTTCACTGCTCGGAAGGGTGGTGGTCTCGCTCGTCATTTCGGCACTGTAGCCCCTACGCGCGTAGATCTCACCGAACGATACGTAACAGTGACCCGTCCACAGGGTGGCGGGCCGGTCTCCTTCTGCCATCGTTCTGGTCATGGCTCAGCAAGCGCTGCCGGTGCGCGAGGCCCGGCTGGGAAAACCGCTGGGAGCGAACGGCAAGGAGGGGACCGTCAGCGGGGTCGCCCTGTTACTGCCGGGGGGCGGACCGACCGGGGTCCGCCGACCGTCGCCGGTGACCGCGCTCGCGGTACGCCCCCTCGCCCTCCGGCTGGCCCGGGCGGGACGCCCCGAAGGGCTGGCCACCCATGTGGTGCACTACCGCTGCCGCGGCTGGAACGGTTCCGCCGCCCACCCCGCGCGCGACGCCACCTGGGCCCTGGAAGAGGTGGTGCGCCGCTACGGCGACGTCCCGGTCTGCCTCGTCGGCACGGGCATGGGCGCCCGCGCCGCCCTGCACGCCGCCGGCCACCCCGCCGTCCACTCCGTACTGGCCATCGCACCGTGGCTGCCCGACCACCGCGCCACCGGCGAGCAGCCCGATCCGGTGAAGCAGCTCGTCGGCCGTCAGGTCCTGCTCGTGCACGGCACCAACGACGAGCGCCACGACCCCGACCTGTCCTACCGCTACGCCGAGCGCGCCAAGAAGATCAACCGCGACACCTGCCGCTTCGAGGTGCACTCCGACGGCCACTCCCTCCACCAGCACCGCGCCGAAGTCCTCGCACTGGCCACCGACTTCCTCCTCGGCTCCCTCTTCGCCCGCGACTACGCCCGCCCCGTCAGGGACGCCCTCGCCGCGCCCCCTCCCCTGGGCCTGCGCATGCCCCTGGCCACCGGCTTCGGAGCGTCGTTGCGGCACTGAGCGGTGCTCCAACCCGGGTGCCGGTGCGGTGCGTTGCGGGTAGCCTCCCTGGCGGCAGCACCAGCAACCGGGGGGATACGGCATGCCGATCGGGCCGCGCTACCGACGGGTTTCCGCACTGCAACGGCAGTTCTTCGACCGGGAATCGGTGCTGGCCGCGTACGAGTCGGCCCTGGGCCGGCTGCCCGCCGGACCGGACCCGCAGGTCTTCAACGTCGTGGGCATCGGAGGGATCGGAAAGTCCCGGCTGCTGCAGGAGCTGCGGAACCGGACCGGCCAGAGCTACCGTACGGCCCGCCTCGACCTGCAGGTCCCGGCGTTGCGGCAGCAGGAGGACGCACTGGCCGTGCTCCGTACCGAGTTCGGCGCGCAGGGCGTGAAGTTCGACCGCTTCGACATCGCGTACGCGGTCCTGTGGCAGCGGGTCCACCCTCAGCTGCGGATGGACCGTTCCAGTACGCCGTTCGCGGAGCAGAGCGACGTCCTGTCGAAGATCCTCGACGACGCCATGGGGTTCCCGGTGTTCGGTACGGCGGCGGGGCTGGTCCGGCTGACGGACCGGGCGCTGTCCAACCGGCAGCGCAAGCAGCGCATCAAGTCCGACCCCACGCTGCAGGACCTCGACAACCTCACCAACGCCGAGCTCGGCTATGCCGTTTCGTACCTGCTGGCCGAGGAGCTGCGGGAGGCGAGCGGCGACCGGCCCTATGTGCTCTATGTGGACGCCTACGAGGCGCTGGTCCCCACTCCGTTACCGGGTGGCAAGAGCTTCGGCGCCGATGCCTGGCTGCGTGATCTGCTGGGTCAGCTGCAGGGTGGACTGACCGTCGTGGCCAGCCGCGAGCCGCTGCAGTGGGCGGCGTACGACGAGGACTGGGCCTCGGTGATCCAGCACGTCCCGGTCGAGGGCCTGCCTATGGACGCCCGGCTCGATCTGCTGTCCGCCGCGGGCATCACCGAGGGCGGCCGGCAGCGGTCGATCGCCGAGGCCAGCGCCGGGGTGCCGTTCTATCTGCACCTCGCCATCGACACCTACCTGCAGAACCCCGCCCGGCTGGAGACGACGATCACCTCCGAGCACATCGTGCAGCGGTTCCTGCAGCACGTACCGCCGGACGAGGTGCGGATCCTCGAACTGCTCAGTGTGGCCCGCACCTTCGACTTCGGGGCCTTCCGCGCGCTCGGGCGGGCGTTCAACCTGCCGGCGCACCTGCTGACCTGGGAGTCGCTGACCGCCTATTCGTTCGCGTATCCGCTCGCCCAGGGCTGGTACCGGCTGCACCAGCTCATGGTGGCCGCTCTGCAGTCCCACCTCTCCCCCGCGGTGAAGCGGTCGGTCCACGACCGGCTGCGCGCCTACTGGGAGGACGTGGCCGACCGCCTCGAAAGCAGCCCCGACCGTGCCGGCGTCTCCCGTTCGTCACCCCTGCGCGAGGCCGTCTACCACGGTCTGCACGCGGAAGCGATCAGTGCGGAGCAGATCCACGAGTACGCCGACCGCGGGATGGCCATGGGCGGCCGGCAGGTGGTCGACGGCATCGTGAAGGACCTGCGGGACTATCTGGCGGCCCGGCCCGGAGGCGAGAGTTCCGTCCGGGAGGCCGCCGACTGCCTCGAAGCCGAGTCCCTGCTGTCGCTGGGCAACGCCCGGGCGGTGATCGAGCTCGCCCCCGAGGTGGACCGGCGGGCCGGCACCGCCGTCTCGGCGAGGCTCTCCCTCGCCGCCGCCAATGCCCGCAGGATCGCCGGTGAGAGCCGCACGGCCGCCCGTATCTTCCAGCAGGTCTGGGAGGAGCAGTCCGGGCCCGTGCGGGTCTCCGCGGGGTTCTGTCTGGCCGACATCAGGATGTGGCAGGGGGACTTCGCCGAGGCGTTCGACCTGGCCGAGGCCGTGTACGGGATGAGCCGGCCGGACAAACCCGTCGTCCGTGCCGATGTGAAGCGGCTGCTGCACCTCGGCCACCGGTTCCTCCTCTCCTTCGACGCGGCAGCGGACCTGCTGCAGGAGGCCGAGGCGGAATACCGGCGCGCCGAGGACCCCTTCGGCCTCGCGAACATCCGGACCAACCGCGCCGAGCTGCTGGCCTTCACCGATCCGGAGGCGGCCGTGGCGGAGGCCGCCGAGGCGCTGGCCGTCCAGCGGGAGCTGGGGGCCCAGCACGAGATCGGCAAGGCATACACCGCCATGGCGATGGCGCAGATCCGGCTCGGGCAGCCCGAGCGCGCCTCCTCGTCCTTCCTCAGCGCGTACGCGGCGCTCGACCGGGCCGGCTACCGCTCCGGGAGGGCGCGCGCCGACATGTACCGGGCCTTCCTGCTGCTGCAGCAAGGCGACCGGGGCGGGGCGCTGTCGACATGGCGCCGGGCGGTGGCCGAGTTCAAGGCGTGCGACGTCTATCCGTCCCTGGTCATGGCCATCCACCGGGCAGCCGTCCGGCTCGGCGAGGAGGACGGCGGGCTGGCCGACGCCGCGCTGTGCGCCCGGGCCGGCCTCCGGCCGCTGGGCACGCTGGACGCGCTGGAACACCGCACGGACGAGGTCCTGTCCCTGTTCCTCGGGGCAGCCGCATGAGCTGGCACGCGCTGTACGACGCGGCTCTCCGGAGCACCGACGCGGCGGCGGGCTACTACAACCGCAATGCCGCGCTGGACACCCCGGACGGCCGGGTCAACGTCCGCATCCCCCTCGCGGCCGCCGACGTGATGGACGTGCGGGTGTGGCGCGAGGAGGAGGTGCTGGCCGCCGTCCGCCCCTATGTGGACTACGCGCCGGAACTCCGCCATGTTTCCCACGCCCCGCGCTTCCAGGTCCAGAGCTTCATCGCGGGTGACATCCTCAACGACTTCTCCCCGCGCCAAAGTGCCGTACCGGACCATGTGATCGGCGATACGGTCGCGCTGATGGGGCAGCTGACGGCGATCCCCCTGGGGAAGATGCCGCCGCTTCCGGACGGCTGGCCCACGCCGGGGGACGCACCGGCCTTCGGGCAGCGCCTGGCGCAGCTGACGCGGACGATCCACGCGGACCACCTGCCGGCGTACGGCCGGGTCTTCGACCACTTCGGGTTCCCGACGGATCCGCTCGCCCCGGTCAGCGGGCGGTGGAGCGCCCTGACCCCGCGGCCGTTCGCCGTGCTCCACGCCGATCTGCACCGCAAGAACATGATCGTGACCGCCGGAACGACCTGGTTCATCGACTGGGAACTCGCCCTGTGGGGCGACCCCGTCTACGAAGTGGCCCTCCACCTCCACAAGATGGACTACCCGGACGACCAGCGCGAGGACCTGCTGCGCCACTGGCTCCGGGCCCTGCCGCCGGAGACCACCGCCGGCTGGCGGCGCGACCTTACGACGTACCTGTGGCACGAGCGGATCAAGTCGGCCATCGTGGACACGGTCCGGTACTCCAAGCAGCTGGCCGCTCCCGGAACGGATCCGGCCACCCGGGACGGCCTCATCGCCCGTCTGGCGAAGAAGGTGAATGCCGCCCGCCTGGTGTGGGGACATGTTCCCGACGTGACTCCGGCGCGGATCCGCTCCGGACTGCGCTACGGACCGACGCACCCAGGCCCCTGAAAGGGCGGTGGACAGCGGATGGACGCGATGGCCTTGTACCAGGAAGCGCGCGTACGGCAGGACGCGCTTTCCGGGTACTACAACAGCAATGTCCGCGTGGACTCGGCCGACGGGCCCGTGATGGTCCGCATCCCGGCAGGCGGGGCGCCGACGATGGACCTGACGATGTGGCCCGAGCACGCGGTCCTCGAAGCCATCCGCCCCTACGTCACCTCGGCACCGCAGCTGCTCCACGTAGAGGCGGACCCCCCGTTCCAGATCCACGAGTTCATCGCGGGGACCTGCCTCGACGAGGTCTGTCCGGCCGGCACCCCGCTGCCCGCCGGTGTGCTCTGCGACATCGGCACCCTGTTCTCCCAGTTGCTGCGCGTGCCCGCCGCCAAACTGCCCGGCGTGCCCGCCGACTGGCCCGCGGACGGCGACACCGCCGGCTTCGTGGCCCTCCTCCTGCGTCTGGTGCGGACCATCCGCGCCGACGGCGACGAGGCGACCGGGCAGCTCTACCGCGACCTGGGCGTCCCGGAAGACCCGTGTGCGCTCCTGGAACAACGGGCGGGAACGCTGCGGAGCCGGCCCTTCCGCCTCCTCCACGCGGACATCCACCGGCGCAACGTGATCACTCACCGGCATCGCACGGTCTTCCTCGACTGGGAGCTCGCGCTGTGGGGCGACCCGGTCTACGACCTGGCGGACCATCTGCACAAGATGTCCTACCTGCCCGCCGAGCAGGACCGGACGGTCGCCGCCTGGCAGCGGGTGGCACCCGCGGAGTGCCGGGTGGGATGGGAGGACGCGCTCGCCTTCTACCTGGCCTTCGAGCGCATGAAGTCCGCGGTGGTGGACACCGTCCGCTGGGCGCGACTGATCGCCGCCGCTCCCACGGCGGGCCAGCGCCGGGCCCGCGCGGGCGAACTCGCGGACAAACTCCGGGCCGCCCGGCCCTTCTGGCCGTCGGGCCCCCGCTCCGACAACTCCCCGGCCGACATCGAGCGCGCGGTGGGGCGCTGGGCCGGGCGCCGGGGACCGCAGGGCTAGGGCGGCGGTGCCCGTCACCGCGGTAGCAGGCGCCCCCGTCTGCTCAGCAGGAACTTCTTGAAGGCGGCGACCGGTGGGGTGTCGGGGTGGCCGTCCAGCCAGGCCACGCCGATCTCGCGGACCGCGCGCGGGGCGGTCACCGTCAGTTCGGCAACTCCCGGGCGCGGTACGGCCGGTGGCGGCAGCAGGGCCACGCCGAGGCCGGCCGCGACCAGTCCGCGGAGCGTCTCGGCCTCCTCGCCCTCGAACGCCACGCGCGGGGCGAAGCCCGCCTCGGCGCACAGCGCGTCGGTGATCCGGCGCAGCCCGTAGCCCGGTTCGAGGGTCACGAACAGCTCGCCGGCGGCCTCCGCGAGCCGGATGCGTTTGCGGGCGGCCAGCGGGTGGTCGTCCGGGACGACCAGCCGCAGCTTCTGCTCGTCGAGCCGGCGGGCGACCAGGTCCGGGTAGTCCGGCACCGGCGAGGTCAGGCACAGGTCGAGGTCGCCGGCGCGGAGCCGTTCGATCATCGCCTCGCCGTAGTTCTGCACGAGCTGGAAGCGGACGCGGGGGTGGTCGGCGCGGAAGCTGCGGATCAGCCCCGGTACGGTCTCCGGCCCGAGGGTGTGCAGGAACCCGAAGGCGACCTTGCCGGCGGCCGGGTCGACGTCGGCGCGTACCGACTCGGTGGCCCGCTCAAGGTCCGTGAGCGCCCGTTCGGCGGAGGCGAGGAAGGACCGGCCGGCCGGGGTGAGGGAGAGCGTACGGCCGTGCCGGGCGAAGAGCGCGACGCCGAGGTCGTCCTCCAGCCGGACGATGGCGCGGCTGAGGGTCGGCTGCGGCACGCCGAGCTCCTGCGCGGCCCGGGTGACGTGTTCGTGCCGGGCGACGGCGGTGAACTGGGCGAGCCGTGGGGCGAGCACCGCCGCCCACGACCCGACACCGAGCTCGGCCGCCTCGCCGGTCTCCGCGCCGGGTGCCCCGCCCCGGCCCGCTTCCGTTCCCCGGCTACGCCTCCCTGCCTCAACATCTTTTCTGTTGCGACCGTGCAACAGCGACCCCTCTGACCTCTGCTCATGCGCCACGGAATCGATTATGCCGTTTCCATGCATTGGACGCATGAACTGTCGGGTCCTACGGTCGAAGCATGCCTCCCGCTGATACCGGGGCGTCCGTCACCGACCGTGCGGCCGCCTCTCCCCAGTCGTCCACCAGCTCCTCTTCCTCCGCCGCCGCGCCCGACCCCGAAGCGGGCAAGCTGCGGCCGGGCGGCCCCGGTTACCGCCGGATGAGCTTCGCCCTCTTCGCCGCCGGAGTGGCCACCTTCGCCCTCCTGTATTCCACCCAGGCACTGCTGCCCGCCATCTCCGGCGACCTCGGCGTCTCCCCGGACCAGGCGAGCTGGACCGTTTCGGCGGCCACCTTCGGACTGGCCCTCGGCGTGATCCCGCTGAGCGCGGTGTCCGAACGCTTCGGGCGGCGCACGCTCATGACCGCGTCGCTCTCGGTGGCCTCGGTGATCGCCCTGCTGGTGCCGTTCGCGCCGTCGCTCGGCGTCCTGATCGCGCTGCGCGCCGTCCAGGGCGTGGCGCTGGCCGGTCTGCCGGCATCGGCGATGGCCTTCCTGGCCGAGGAGGTACGCGCCAAGGCGCTGGTGGCGGCCATCGGACTGTTCGTGGCCGGCAACAGCATCGGCGGGATGTCCGGCCGGATCGTGACCGGCTGGGTCGCCCAGGGCTGGGGCTGGCGGGCCGCGCTCGGCGCGGTGGGGCTGATGGCCGTGGTGTGCGCGGTGACGTTCCGGCTGCTGGTCCCCAAGGCCCGGCACTTCGCGCCCCGTTCGGTCGGCCCGCGGGCACTGGCCCGCACCCTCGGCGGCCACCTCGCCGACCCGCTCCTCCGTCGCCTGTACGCCATCGGCGCCCTGTTCATGACGGTCTTCGGCGCGGTCTACACGGTCATCGGCTACCGGCTGGTCGCCGAGCCGTTCAACCTCCCGCAGGGCGTCGTCGGTTCGGTCTTCGTGATCTACCTCGTCGGTACGGCCTCCTCGGCGGCGGCCGGCCAGCTGGTCGCCCGGGTGGGCCGCCGCGGCGCGCTCTACCTGGCCGTCGGCACCACCTCGACGGGCCTGCTGCTCACCCTCGCCGACTCGGTCGGCGCGGTGCTCGCCGGCCTGGTCCTGATCACCGCCGGTTTCTTCGCGGGCCACGCGGTCGCCTCGTCGTCGGTCAGCCGCACCGCCAAGACGGCCCGCGCCCAGGCGTCGGCCCTCTACCAGTGCGCGTACTACGTCGGCAGCAGCCTGGGCGGCGCGCTCGGCGCCGCCGCCTTCCACGCGGTCGGCTGGCAGGGCACCGTCCTCCTCGGCCTCGCCGCGATGCTCGGCGCCGCGTCGATCACCCTCTACGCCACCCGCAAGGCCGTAGCGGAAGGCCGCCTGCTCCACCTGGCCCGGGCGGCGTAACCCCACCGAGCAACTCCCGCGCGGCCGGGGCCCGTAGCCCCCGCCCGCCCCTCGACCGAAGGGCCCGTCCCGCCACCTGTCCTGGCGGGGCGGGTCCTTCGTCGTGCTGTCCCGGGGATCGGGCAGTCGTCGTCAGTCGACCGGGAAGACGCCGGTGTCCAGGGCGAGTTCGAAAGGTGCGGGAAGAGCCAGTTCGTCGCCGAATTTCACGGTCTGCAGCACCCGGTAGACGTCGCCCGCGGGCTCGCCGTACAGGGTGATGGTGGGCCCAGCGGGGGCGAACCGGTCGACGAGCAGATACAGCGGAACGCCGGCCCGGGCGTAGCCCGCCGCCTTCGCGATCCGGTCGTTGCTCGCATTGGACTTCGAGGTGACCTCGACGATCAGCTTGGCGGCGGATGCCGAGACGTACTCGCCGGTCTTGTCGAGCACGACATCGTCCGGAACCACGGCGAGGTCAGGGATATAGAGGCCCTTGCGCAGGGGAATGCCCGTCCCGAGTGTCTGGTAGATGTCCCAGTCCTCCGGGAGCACGGAGTACAGACGGCGCTGGACCTTCGCTGCGATGAAGTTGTGGCTGTTGTCGGGCGGCGGTGACACGGTGACGATCCCCTCGATGATCTCCACCTTCCAGCCCTCGCGTGCGTCCGCCTGTTCCCAGATGCGGACGAGGTCGTCCCACTCGGGGCCGTTGCCCGCGGCGTGGTCGACGGTGAGTGCGCTCATGGCGGTCTCCTCTATCGGTACGTCACCGATCCCAGCATGCCGAACGGGACCGGCGCCGGTCCACCGATCCCGTTCACCCATACGGGAAAACCGCAGGTCAGCCGATGCGTTCCAGGACCACCGGGCTCACCGTAAAGGTGGTGTCGGGGGCGCCGATCAGCACTCCGCCGTCCAGGGCCTCCAGGGCGTAGGGGAGCTTTTCGGGGGTGTCGGTGTGGAGGGTGAGGAGGGGCTGGCCGGCGGTGACGCGGTCGCCGGGCTTGGCGTGGAGTTCGATGCCGGCGGCGGCCTGGACCGGGTCCTCCTTGCGGGCGCGGCCGGCGCCGAGGCGCCAGGCGGCGAGGCCGACGGCGTAGGCGTCGAGGGTGGTGAGGGTGCCGGTGGCGGCGGCGGTGACGGTGTGCTGTTCGCGGGCGACCGGGAGCGGGGCGTCCGGGTCGCCGCCCTGGGCGGTGATCATGCGGCGCCAGTGGTCCATGGCGGAGCCGTCGGCGAGCGCCTTGGCCGGATCGGCGTCCGGCAGACCCGCCGCGTCGAGCATCTCGCGGGCGAGGGCGAGGGTGAGGTCGATGACGTCCTGCGGGCCGCCGCCGGCCAGCACCTCGACGGACTCGCGGACTTCGAGGGCGTTGCCGGCGGTGCGGCCGAGCGGGGTGGCCATGTCGGTGAGCAGGGCGACCGTCCGCACCCCATGGTCGGTTCCCAACTCGACCATGGTGGAGGCGAGTTCACGGGCGTCGTCGAGGTGCTTCATGAAGGCGCCGGAGCCGACCTTGACGTCCAGGACGAGGGAACCGGTGCCCTCGGCGATCTTCTTGGACATGATCGAGGAGGCGATCAGCGGGATGGACTCGACGGTGCCGGTGACGTCGCGCAGCGCGTAGAGCTTCTTGTCGGCGGGGGCCAGTCCGTCGCCGGCGGCACAGATCACGGAGCCGACATCGCGGAGCACGTCCAGCATCTCGGCGTTGCTGAGGTGGGCGCGCCACCCGGGAATGGACTCCAGCTTGTCCAGGGTGCCACCGGTGTGGCCGAGGCCGCGGCCGGAGAGCTGCGGTACGGCGGCACCACAGGCGGCGACGAGCGGGGCCAGCGGCAGGGTGATCTTGTCGCCGACGCCACCGGTGGAGTGCTTGTCGGCGGTGGGGCGGGGCAGCGAGGAGAAGTCCATCCGCTCACCGGACGCGATCATCGCGGCGGTCCACCGGGCGATCTCCTTGCGGTTCATACCGTTGAGGAAGATCGCCATCGCCAGGGACGACATCTGTTCGTGAGCGACCTCACCGCGGGTGTAGGCGTCGATGACCCAGTCGATCTGATCGGGGGTCAGCTCGCCGCGGTCGCGCTTGGTACGGATGACGGAGATGGCGTCCATGGACGGTTCCTTTCGAACGGGTAGGTCCGTTCTACACGCATAGACGCGGGGGTGGCCAGGGTGGGTGGGCGGAGATGCGGCGGGCCCTTGATCCGCTGGGGCGCAGGGCACTGCGCCCCAGGCTGATGTCGGCTACATCGTCCAGCGGTGGACCGTCCCGTCCGGTGCGGTGTAGGCCACGCGGCATGACGATCCCTAGCGCTCCGACCTTGGCGCCTGGGGCTTACGGTGCTTGCCGGTGCCTGCGCCGAGCCTGGGCGCCGGCCCCGGGGCCGGGGACTCGATGACCTCGGGGTACAGGATCTGTCTCGCCTCGGCGAGGTTGGACGCGAAGCCGTGGGGTTCCCAGGAGTATCCGTTCCATCGCTGGATGGCACGGGGTACATCTGGGTTCAGATGCGCGCCTTTGGGGCCGTCACCGGTGACGAGGGGAATCGCGCGGAGCCGTCCGACCTTCGCGTAACGGCGCTCCGCCCATTCCGACAACGGTTCGTCGTTCATCTCGCATCCTTACGGTCCGGCGGCTGCTCCTCAGGAGGGTAGGGGCCGCCGGGGTTGATCGCTTCGCGCTCCTTCATGCGAGGCGGTGGTGCCAGCGCAGCGACGGGCTGTCCTCGATCCCATATGTGTGGGCCTTGTTGTCGATCTGGAGCTGTACGGCGGTGATGTCGGGGCTTCCCGTGTCCTGCCATGCCGTGAGGGCCTGCTCGATGTCGTCCCACAGGGCCACCGGGCCGCCCTGGCGGACGGTCCAGCCATCGCCCTCAGATGTGAATTGTGCGAAGGACTCGCGCTCTGGGTCGACGAGGTACAGGAGCTCTGGTCCCTCGCGCGTCGAGGCGCGAACCAGGTGTGCGCCGGGCGCGGCAAGCTGGGCGAGGAAGGCGGGCATCCACTCCTCCAGCATGACCGGCGCTACCTTCGTCGCGCGCTCGCTGTCGGGGAAGGCCGTGCGTGCGGACAGGTCGCCGGCCGGCGGGACCACGGCTTGCGCCCGAGCCTGCATGAACGAGGAGCGGCCGATGATCCGACCCTCGGCGGTCCCGTCTTCGCCCACGGTCACCTTTGCCAGACCCGTGCCGTAGGGCCAGGAGCCAATGGTCGCGAGGATGATGCCGCCCGGCTTCGTCTGCCGGATCCAGGCGTGGGGGATGCGGCGTACGGCACAGGTGGCAATCACCCGGTCATACGGGGCGCGGCGAGGATGCCCCAGGAGCCCGTCCCCCGTCACGGTCCATGTCGAGAAACCGGCTGCTTCCAGCGCGGCGTCCGCGCGGGCCGCCACGTCGGGGTCCACCTCGACCGTGGTGACGTTGTCTTCGCCGAGGCGGTGGCACATCAGGGCCGAGGAGTAACCGATGCCGGTGCCGATCTCCAGCACCTGGTGCCCGTCTTCCACATCCAGGCTCTCGATCATGCCGACCACGGTGACGGGCGTGGTGGACGAGGACGTGGGCACACCTGTCACGAGGTCAGTGGCCTGGTCGGCGGTGAGGTGACCATCGAGCTGAGTGGTCAGGGACTGGTCGCTGTAGGCGGTCTCCGCCCACTCCGCCGGGTCGGCTCCCGCCGCTGTGACCGGTCGCCAGCGGCCACCGTCCACGGGCAGGAAGACCCCGGGGTTCAAGAACAGCTCACGCGGTACGGCCTCGACCGCCGCCCGCCATTGGGGGGTCGTAAGGACACCGGCCTTCTCCAGCCTGTCGGCAAGGGCACGTCGCTCGGATGCGGGTTCAGTCATGGGGCGGGCTCTCCTCGGGTCAGCAGGTCGGCGAATGTGGCGGACATTTCCAGGCCGGTCTTCTCTTCCAGCCACCCCCATTGGCCGTTCGGATTCAGCTCCAACCACCAGTAGTCACCCGCCCGGTCAACGGCGAGGTCGAAGCTCCCGGACACCAGCCCGAAGCGGTCCAGGTAGGCACAGAGCGCCTTCTCCACGTGATCAGGCAGGTCTACCACGCTGTAGGAGAGGGCGGAGTAGTCCTTGCGCCAGTCCAGGAGGTCAGAGTCGATCCGCACGGGGAACGCCCGCCCGCCGACCACCAGCACTCGCACGTCGGCAACCTTGTCCACGCGGGCCTGGAACAGGTGCGGTGTCACGCGCACGCTGTCATCGATCTCCGCGGCGGTGACCGGGTCTGCCCACCCTGTGACCGGAACTCCGCCTCGCTTGTACGAGGTCCACCGCAGTGTCTTGTAGATCACCTGACCGTGCGCGGCGATGAACTCCCGTGCTTCTTCGGGGTCATTGGTCACAAGGGTCGACGGCACTGTGAGGCCAAGCCGCTGTGCGACAGCGAGTTGAGCAGGCTTGTAGTCGGCCGCTGCATTACGAAGGGGATGATTGACCCATAGTGGGCCTTCGAGGGCGTAAAGGGTACCGCCGAGCCCATGGCGAACCTGCGCGGCGGCGAACCGCGCATCGTCGTCGCTCAAGTACGGGAAGTCGGGCCAGACGGGGCGGCGCCAGTACACCGCTCGCACGCGATCCAGGTCGACGGTTCTCGACAGGGTACGCACCTGCCCGGCCACCGGGGCCGGGCAGGTGCCGAACCGAGCCGAGACCGTCAGGCATCCGCCGATGTCGGCGGGGTTGAACCTGACCACCGGCACCTTTCGCCGGTTGAGTTGCGTGATCACCATGTCGGCGGTGACATCGTCCGTCTCGGTGGCCACCAGTACCGGCCTCTCCTCGGTCGCAAGCATCAGTCCTGCTGGCTGTCCTGGTCGTGGCCCTGGTCGTTCTGCGAGTCCGAGTTCGTGGTCGTGGAGGTCTCGGTGCCGGAGCTGGTGCCGTGCTTTCCCATCTCGACCACCTGACCGGCGTGGTCGCGGAACACGCCGAGTTGCGTGGCAGGGTCGACGGTGACCGTGGCGTGCGAACGGCACAACGTGGCCGGATACGGCGCGAGTCGGCCGGCCCCCCAGGGGCGGGTGCTGATGAGGTACGTAGCGGATGTGGCGCTCTCGATCTCAGCGGTCGCGGCCATGCCGCGCCCCCTTTCTCTCGTCGGTCCCGGCCCGGCCGGGCGCGGGAGTTGCCCGTCCGTCGCCACGGATCGGGCTCCCACCGGTTGGGCTGTCGGCCGTGAGGGCGACGCCGCTCCGGCGGGCGAGTGTGCATCAGACGAACGTGTCTGCAGGAAGCCGCGACTCGCCGCCATCGCCGCCGCCCGGAGCGGCATCACCGTCGGGTTCGTCACCGTCCGGGGCGGGCAGCCGCGCGCCTCTGCTCTCCGCCACCCGGTGCACATCGGCCAGGGATGCGGTCAACACGCATGCCAGTAGATGGACTTCATCAGGGGCCCAGGTCCGTCCGGCGAGGAGGGGGCGGGCTTCCTCGATCAGTTCAGCGGCCGTGCTGAGCTGCGCCGCCTCCACGTTGTCGGCCAGGCGGGACACGTATCCGTTCCCGTTGCCTGCCAGGTAGCACGGCTTCCCGTCCGGGCTGGACCACGGCAGCAGCCGCGCATTGTCCATGGGGTTGATCACGCTGTCGCCCCCACGGCGTGCATCACGTACGGCCCGACGTCGATGCCTCGTGGGGCCAGCCACAGCACCTGTCGCCGCTGGTGCTGCGAGCGGCGCTGGTTCAGCTCTGCGGGCGTGAGCAGATACGGGCGCACCAGGGCCGAGTCCTCGCCACGCAGCAGTCCAGGCTGCCGGACGGGCCTGCGGTGCGGGGCGAGCGTCGGCGCGTCCGCGCACCGCGCCTCCGGCAGCGCGCGGTCCGTCCGGTGGCGACCCCGCGCCGGAAGCAGCAGCCGCAGCAGCCGGACCAAGAACCTCGTTGTAGCGTGAGTCATGTTGTCAACTCCTTGGTAGTTGATGGCCATGCCCCCGGACCGTTCGCCCGGTCGCGGGGGTCCTGCAGTTGGCCTGGCCGGGTTTCCGGAGGGGCGCCGTCAGCCTCGCTCGACGCTGCACCGACCACGTGGCGAGTCCTTGACGTGCAGGAAGCCGCCGGCCTTCTCGACTTCGCGAGCGAACTGGTCGTACTCCTGCACAGCGGGGGAGATCATCGATCGCCACGCGGTGACGACTGCGCCGGCCTGGCCGGACTTGATGAGGTCGATCGCCTGCCTGAGCCCGTCGCGGCCTTCGGGCGCCAGCGATCCCTCGCGGTCCTCGATCACGGCCGTGATCTCCCAGCAGAACGCCTCGGCGTACTCGGCGCACTCCTTACGAAGCTCCGCGATGTTCGCGTGCGGGACCCTGCACAGGTAGATCACACAGCGGAACCGCTCGATCTTCGCGGCCTCGGCCGGTAACTCGATCGCGCCGGGGCTCATGCCCGACGCCGCGTCCGCAAGGGCCTGTCGCCGTCTCACGTCGCCCTCGGTTCGGCGGACAGTCGTCGGCGCCTGCCTGTTTCCGTGCTCGATGCTGACCATGCATCGATCGTGCCCGCGTGATCACTCTTGGTGAAGAGATGGGTCGTAGGACCGGGCGAGAAGGCCCGGCCCCGACTCGTACGCTCCGTAGGACCTACGCGATCAGCGGCACACCGATCAGTTCGCTGATGTTCCGCACGCGTGCGGTGGAGACCTTGGCGAGACGCTTCCCAATGACGCCGGGCAACACTTGGTGCTTGACCCACTCCGGGGCGTCGAGCGCCACCTCGGTGAGGGTGTCGGCGGCTCGGTCGTACAGCTTCGCCTCGCACTGGGCCAGGGCGACGTCGAGCTTGTAGCGGTTGCGGGCGAGCTTAGGCATGGAGCACGGCAGTTCGGTGTGAGCAGCGAGCTGCAGTGCCCTTCCGTAGTTGCCGAGCGCCACAGCGATTCCCACCGCTTCGGTGTTCGCGGCGGTAGGACCGAAATGCGTGCCGTACAAGGCCTCGTCATGACCGAGCCGAGCCGCTGCCGCATGTGCCTGTGCCAAATAGTCATCCGCGAAAGCGGCATCTCCTCGACGTGAGGACGCTACCGCCGCAGAGGTCATCAACCTGCCGAAAGCGAGTAGTTGGGGACGGGACGCTCTGCTGAACGACGGCTCGATTTGCAAGGCCGCGCGCTCCGCAACAGCAACTGCTCGGGAAACCTTCGCACTCCGCAGATGAATCCATGACAGCGTCGATTCCAGAAGCGCTGCCAGCACGTCGTCACCGGAGTCCTTCGCCAGTCGGCGCGCTGATGTAATCGCGCTGAGCGCAAGATCACGATGCCCGAGCAGGATCGCGGCCGAGGACGCGAACTGGTAGGTGTTGGCGAGGAGCGAGCCCAGTTGCTCACGCTCGTACCCCGTCGCCTGCCCGTACCGGACGCCCCCTTCGAGCAACACCTTGGCGATGAGCTCGCTGAACACCCCGTAATCGCCCCGCCAGTAGGCGGCACACACACGATCGTGAGCAGTCGACAGTTCGACGAACGAGCTTGGCCTTTCGATACCGTTCCAGTCCCCGAGGGCGCTGTCGTGTACTGCGTCGGAAAGTCGCCGCAGAGCGGCCCGGGTGTCCCGGCTCGCTCCCCGCCGCGGTGCCTGTTGGCCGAGGATCACCGCAACGTCGGTCCTGAGCGCGTTCGCCAGTCTGAGCAGCGAGCCGACAGACAGTTCGCCGCGATCCTGCTCAGCCTTCTGCACCAGGGCGAGCGAGACGCCTGCCGCATCGGCGAGCCCCTGCTGGGTGAGATCGGAGCCCCGTAGGTGCTTGATGCGCTTACCGGTCGTAAGGTCGGCCCAGTTGCTCACGATCACCTCGGTGGGTTGCTCAGGCTCAGTGGCTGTACCCCGATGGTAGGTCCCGCTATCGAAGTGCCAAGGGTGAACGGAGCAGTCGGCGGCTCGGCTGGCCCCGGCCGTGATACGCAGCGTTGAGACACTGCTCTCACCGCGAACGGCCCGCAGTGGCCGAGGCCCTGGAACTGGTATGGACCTGAGGTCAGTCCGGTGCGGTGGTCGTCTCGAGCCAGTGCAGATACGCATCCGTCCCGGCAACGACGGGAACTGCGGAGACTTCCGGGTTCTGCCAGGGGTGGTGCTTGAGCAGATGCGCCTGGACCTCGTCGTACCGGTCGGCGCGAATCTTGAGGACGAGCTGCCATTCCTCGCCTGAGCCGAACTCTCCCTGGTGCCAGAACACGGACCCGACAGGCCCGACGATCTGCGCCCCGGCTGCGAGCCGTGCGAGGACTACCGACTGCGCCAGCTTCACAGCCGCTTCGCGGTTCTCCGTTGCGGTGGATACCTGAAGAAGGTCAGTCATGGGGCGACAGTAGTGGCGAACCGGCAGACCTGGGTCGCTTCGGGGGTGGGTGGCGGGGGTGGGTGGCGGGGGTGGGTGGCGGGGGTGGGTGGCGGGGGCCATGCCCTAAGCGGGCGATGGCACCCCTTAGGGCCGTACAGCAAGGACCCGCCCGAGCTCGAGCCCGCCACCCCTCAGGTGGCCCACCCCTCAGACGGTCCGCCCCTCAGCCCCCGCCCCTCCCTCAGCCCCCCAAATGCCCCGCCCCAAAAGCCTCAGGAAGCAGGTAAGAGAGCGGATGGATTCCGGAAGGGGTGTCCACCAGGAGGTCCGGGCCGCCGTGTTCGTGGAGGAGTTGGCGGCAGCGGCCGCAGGGGACCAGTAGGTTGCCCGCGCCGTCCACGCAGGTGAAGGCGGTCAGGCGGCCGCCGCCGGTGGCGAAGAGGGCGGAGATGAGGCCGCATTCGGCGCACAGGGCGAGGCCGTAGGAGGCGTTCTCGACGTTGCAGCCGGTGACCGTGCGGCCGTCGTCCACGAGGGCGGCGGCCCCGACGGGGTAGCCGGAGTACGGGGCGTAGGCCCGGGACATCGCGTCCCGGGCCTGCGCACGCAGTGACTCCCAGTCGGGAGTGGTGCTCACTTGCCTTGGCCTCTCCGGTAGATCTTGCCGATGGCCTTCGGTGGCCGCAGTCGTTGCGAGGCCAGCGAGAGCACCAGCAGCGTGGCGATGTACGGGGCGACCCCGACGATCTCCAGCGGGACCGTGTCGGTGGTGGTGTACCAGACGGTGAGCAGCGCGGCGGCGACCAGGCTGATCACGGCCTGGGGGCGCTGCCCGGCGCGCATCTTCCACACCGCCAGGCCGACCAGCAGCACGGCGAGCAGGAGCAGCAGCGCGTGGACGGTGGGGCCGCCGCCGCGCAGCTGGAGCGCGTCCATGAAGCCGAACAGGCCGGCGCCCATGGCGACGCCGCCCGGCCGCCAGTTGCCGAAGATCATGGTGGCGAGGCCGATGTAGCCGCGGCCGCCGGTCTGGCCGTCCTGGTAGATGTGCACGTAGATCGCCAGGAACGCGCCGCCGAGGCCGGCCAGCGCGCCGGAGACGATCACCGCCGCGTACTTGTAGCGGTAGACGTTGACGCCCAGCGACTCGGCCGCGATCGGGCCCTCGCCGCAGGAGCGCAGCCGCAGGCCGAAGGAGGAACGCCACAGGACGAAGAAGCTGAGCCCGAAGACGACGGCGGTCAGCAGGGTCAGCCAGGAGACGTTGGTGACCAGGGAGCCGAGGATGCCGGCCACGTCGGAGACCAGGAACCAGTGGTGCTGCTCGATGGAGTAGAGCCAGTCGGACAGACCGGGGACGGTGAACGTCGGCATGTCGGGCATCGGTGGCGACTGCTTGTCGTTGCCGCCGGCGGCCGCCGCCGCGCTGCCGTCCGCGCCGAACCACAGCTTGGCGAGGAACTGGGTCAGGCCGAGCGCCATGATGTTGATGGCGACGCCGGAGATGATGTGGTCGACGCCGAAGGTGACGGTGACGACGGCGTGCAGCAGTCCGCCGAGCGCGCCGCCGACGATGCCGGCGGCCGCCGCGGCCCAGGGGCCGTGCTGCCAGCCGACCGCGCCCGCGGAGAAGGCGCCGAGCATCATCATGCCTTCGAGGCCGATGTTGATGACGCCGGAGCGCTCGGCCCACAGACCGCCGAGGCCGGCCAGGCCGATCGGCACGGCGGCGTTGAGCGCGGCGGTGTACTGGCCGGATTCGGTCAGGTTGTTGGCGCCGGTGATCACCCGCAGCAGGGACAGCAGGATCAGGCTGCCCGAGATGATCAGCAGGACCTTGGGGTAGCTGAGCTTGGCCCGGGGGGCCTTGGGCTTGTGGTGGTGGGGGCTCTGGTCGACCGGAGCCGTGAGGTTCGTGCTCATGCCGAGACCTCGCTTCGCTCGGCCGCGCATTCGCACGGCGCGCACCCCTGGATGGCTCGCTCACTCCGTTCGCTCACGAGGACACCTCCGCCTTCTCGGTCTTACGGGCCTGGGCGGCGAGCTCCGCGCCGACCTGCCGCTGCTGGAGTCTGAGGCCGTAGCGCCGTACGAGTTCGTAGGCGACGACGACGCACAGCACGATGACGCCCTGCATCACGCCGACGATCTCCTGCTGGTAGTCCTCGAATTCGAGCTGGGTGCCGGTCCGTTCGAGGAAGCCCCACAGCAGCGCGGCGGCGGCCATCCCGAGCGGGTGGTTGCGGCCCAGCAGCGCGATGGCGATGCCGGTGAAGCCGATGCCGATGGGGAAGTCGGTGCCGTAGTTGTACGAGGATCCGAGCAGCGTCGGCATGCCGATCAGGCCCGCCGCGGCGCCGGACAGCAGCATGGAGGTGACGATCATCCGCTTGACGCTGACGCCGCCCGCCTCGGCCGCGGACTCGGACTGGCCGACGGTGCGGAGGTCGAAGCCGAAGCGGGTGCGGTTGAGCACGAACCAGTACGCGAAGCCGACGACCACGGCGATCACGAGGAAGCCGTCGAGGGGAGCGGGCTGGGTGGGGAGGGTGAAGAAGTGGCTGGAGGCCGGGAGGTTCGGGGTGTGGAAGAGGTTGCCGTCCTTGACCGCGAGCCGGCCGTCCTGGAGGAAGTAGCCGATGACCGCGGCCGCGATGGCGTTCAGCATGATCGTGGTGATCACCTCGCTGACGCCGCGGGTGGTCTTCAGCAGACCCGCGATGCCGGCCCAGACCGAGCCGACCAGCATCGCGACGATGATGATGATCGGGATCTGGAGGAAGCCGGGAAGGGTCAGCGCACCGCCGACCACCGCGGCGAAGAACGCCGCGATGCGGTACTGGCCGTCGACGCCGATGTTGAAGAGGTTCATCCGGAAGCCGATGGCGACGGCCAGCGCGGACAGGTAGTAGGGGACCGCCTTGTTGATGATCCAGACCTGGCTGTCGCTCTTGGAGCCGAAGTCGGCCATCACCAGGTAGGCGTGGATCGGGTCCTTGCCGGTGACCATGATGATCACCGAGGTGATGGCCAGTGCCGCGACGATCGCCAGGGCGGGGGCGGCGATGCCCAGGACCAGCTTGTTCTTGTCGATCTTCTTCACTCGGACTCCCCCTCCTGGGACGAGCGCGGCTCCTGCTCCGCGGAGGAGTCGTTGTCGGAATGCGTGAGATGGCCGCTGGCGGCGCCGGTCATGGCCGAACCCAGCTCCTCAGGGGTGATGGTGGCGGGGTCCGCGTCCGCGACGAGCCGGCCGCGGTACATCACCCGCAGGCCGTCGGACAGGCCGATCAGCTCGTCCAGGTCGGCGGAGATCAGCAGTACGGCGAGACCTTCGTGGCGGGCGGTACGGATCTGGTCCCAGATCTGTGCCTGGGCGCCGACGTCCACGCCCCGGGTGGGGTGCGCGGCGATCAGCAGTTTGGGGTGGTGGCTCATCTCCCGGCCGAAGATCAGCTTCTGCTGGTTGCCGCCGGAGAGCGAGGCCGCGGTGACCTCGATGCCGGGGGTGCGGACGTCGTACTCGGCGACGATCCGCTCGGTGTCCGCGCGGGCGGCCTTCAGGTCGAGCAGCCGGCCCTTGGCGTTGGGCTTCTGGGTGACGTGGCCCAGGATGCGGTTCTCCCACAGGGGGGCCTCCAGCAGCAGGCCGTGCCGGTGGCGGTCCTCGGGGATGTAGCCGATGCCGTCCTCGCGCCGGGCGCGGGTGGGCAGGTGGCTGATGTCGGTGCCGTCCAGCGTGATGGTGCCGCCGTCGGGGTCGCGCATCCCCATGATCGCCTCGACCAGTTCGGCCTGGCCGTTGCCCTCCACGCCCGCGATGCCCAGGACCTCGCCCTTGTGGATGGTCAGCGACACGTCCTCCAGGACGGTGCGCTCCACCCCCTCCGCGTCGGCGGTGGTCAGCCGCAGCCCTTCGACCTTCAGCATCTCCACGTCCGTGACGGTGGACTCGCGGGTCTGCGGCGAGGGCAGTTCGCTGCCGACCATCAGCTCGGCGAGCTGCTTGGGCGTGGTCTCGCCGGGGACGACGGAGGCCACCGTGGTGCCGCGCCGGATGACGGTGATGTCGTCGGCGACCGAGAGCACCTCGCCCAGCTTGTGGGAGATGAAGATGACGGTCAGGCCCTCGGCCTTGAGTTCGCGCAGGTTGTCGAAGAGCGCGTCGACCTCCTGCGGGACCAGCACCGCGGTCGGCTCGTCGAGGATGAGCGTGCGGGCGCCGCGGTAGAGGACCTTGAGGATCTCCACGCGCTGGCGGTCGGCGACACCGAGGTCCTCGACGAGGACGTCGGGGCGGACGCCGAGGCCGTAGCGGTCGGAGATCTTGAGGATCTCGGCGCGGGCCTTGGCGCCGATGCCGTGCAGCTTCTCACCGCCGAGAACGACGTTCTCCAGGACGGTGAGGTTGTCGGCGAGCATGAAGTGCTGGTGCACCATGCCGATGCCGCGGGCGATGGCGTCGGCCGGGCTGTGGAAGCTGACCTGGTCGCCGTCGATGCCGATGGTGCCCTCGTCCGGCTTCTGCATGCCGTAGAGGATCTTCATCAGCGTGGACTTGCCCGCGCCGTTCTCGCCGACCAGCGCGTGCACGGTGCCGCGGTGGATGGTGATGTCGATGTCGTGGTTGGCGACGACTCCCGGGAACCGCTTGGTGATCCCGCGGAGTTCCACCGCCGGTGCCGCGGCGGGGGCGCTGTCTGCCTGGGGGCTGCTGGACGCTTTGATGGCGCACTCTCCTCGGGGGACAGGGAGTGGTACGAAGGAGCGGGGAGGTGAAGATATCGCGCCAACTCCGCGCTACGCGCGTAGTGTTGACGCCGAAAAAAGCCGAAATACCTGCCGGGTCGATCCGGCGAAAGTCCGGCGCGGCGGCGGGTGGCCGCCGCGCCGGACCGGAGAGACGCTACTACTTGGCGGGGGTCTCGCTGACCTTCACCTGACCCGACGCGATCTTCTTCTTCGCCGCGTCGATCTTGGCCTGGATGTCCTTGATGAAGCCGCCCGACGTGGACAGCCGCACACCGTCGTCCTTGAGCGTGTAGCTCTTGTTGCCGGTCAGCGGCTTCTTGTCGTGCACGCTCTTGACCAGGTCGTACACCGCCACGTCGACGTTCTTCATGACCGACGTGAGGATCGAGTTCTTGTACTGGGCCAGGCCCGGCTGGAGGTACTGGTCGGAGTCGACGCCGATCGCCCAGGTGCCCTTCTTGCCGGCGACCGTCTCGATCGAACCGTTACCGGACTGGCCGGCCGCGGTGTAGATCACGTCGATACCGGCGTCGAGCATGCCCTTGGCCTTGCCCTTCGCGGCGGCCGGGTCGTTGAAGCCCTTGTCGTCGTTGGCGTAGAGGTACTCGGAGGTGACCTTCGTCTTCGGGTCGGTGTCCTTGACGCCCTGCTCGAAGCCGGCCTGGAACTTCTGGATCAGCGCGTTGTTCACACCGCCGATGAAGCCGACCTTGTGGGTCTTGCTCTTCAGCGTGGCGGCGACACCGGCGAGGTAGGAGGCCTCGTTCTCGGCGAAGACCATGCCGTAGACGTTCTTGGCCTGGGAGGGCGAGTCGACGACGCCGAAGGTGGTCTTCGGGAACTGCTTGGCGACCTTGTTGACGGACTTGCCGTAGTTGAAGCCGACGCCGATGACGGGGTTGTAACCCGCCTCGGCCAGCGAGGACAGGCGCTGCTCGCGGTCCGCCTCGGTCTCGCCGTTCTTGGCGGTCATCATCTTGGACTTCACACCGAAGTCCTTCTCGGCCTTGTCCACGCCACGAGCCGCCGCCTCGTTGAACGAGTGGTCGTCCCGGCCGCCGACGTCGAAGGCGAGCCCGACGCCCTTGTCCTTGCCGCCGGACTCGGTGGACGACTCGCCACAGGCGCTCAGGGAGAGAGTGAGGGCCGCGGTGGCAATGCCCGCGGCAACGATCTTGGATACCCGGTGCACGAGGGCCCCTTCGACTCGTAGCGCCTCCATTGGCGCTGGCTTGTCGGAGATTAACGCGCGTAGACCTGGCGGAAAACCCTCCACTGTGTGGACGTTATCGATTTGTCTCTCAGGGCCTTGATCGCGATGGGGCGCCCCGGCCTCCGGTGCGACGTTCAAGATCGCACCGGAGGCTCGCGGGCGCTCGCGCCGGGGGCGAGCCGCCCGCGGGCCCGGGCCCCCGCGTCCCCCTACGGGAGAAGTTCCGCGGAGAGCAGCGCCGCCGCGGTGAAGAGTTCGACCCCGACCTTGATCGCCTGCTCGTCGACGTCGAAGTCGCCGCGGTGCAGGTCGTACCGGCCCAGCTCGCCGGGGCGGCGGACGCCGAGGCGGGCCATGGCGCCGGGGACCTCCTCCAGGTACCAGGAGAAGTCCTCGCCGCCCAGGGACTGCTCGGTGTCCTCCACGCTGTGCACGCCGCGCCGGGCGGTCATCGCGTCCTTGAGCAGCGTCACGCTGTCGGCCTCGTTGACCACCGGCGGCACCCCGCGCACGTAGTTGATCTGCGACTTCGCGCCGTGCAGCGTCGCGACCTCGTCGATGGCGGCGTGCACCATGTCCGGGGCCTTGCGCCAGGCGTCGAGATCCAGACACCGGACCGTGCCGGACAGCTCGGCGCGCTGCGGGATGACGTTGCAGATGTGCCCGGACGACAGCCGGCCCCAGGTCACGGCGAGCCCGGCCCGGGCGTCGACCCGGCGGGCGATCAGCGCCGGCACGTCGAGGGCGACCCGGGCCGCGGCGGTGACCATGTCGGTGGTCAGGTGCGGGCGGGCGGTGTGCCCGCCGGGGCCGTCCAGCTCGACCTCCAGCCGGTCGCAGGCGGAGGTGATCGCGCCGGTCCGCAGGCCGATCCGGCCGGCGTCGACGCGCGGGTCGCAGTGCACGGCGAGGATCCGGCCGACGCCGTCCAGCACCCCGGACTCGATGGCGTCCGCGGCGCCGCCCGGCAGCACCTCCTCGGCGGGCTGGAAGATCAGCCGCACCGGGCGGGGCAGCGCGCCGTTGCGGGCCAGCGCGGCCAGCACCAGGCCGGCGCCGAGCACGACGGTGGTGTGCACGTCGTGGCCGCAGGCGTGCGCCCGGCCGGGGACCACGGAGGCGTACTCCACGGTCTTGGTGTCCGGGATGGGAAGGGCGTCGATGTCCGCGCGCAGGGCGAGCAGCGGGGCGGTTCCGTCGCCGTACGCGGTGTCCGTGCCGATGTCGCACATCAGACCGGTGCCGGTGGCGAGTACCCGGGGGCGCAGTCCGGCCTGCTCCAGCCGCTCCTTGATCGCCGCGGTGGTCCGGAACTCCTGGTTGCCGAGCTCGGGGTGGCGGTGCAAGTCGCGGCGGAAGTCGATGAGTTCGGCACCGAGCGCCTCGGGCAGCGTGCCGGGGAGCGGGGCCCCGGCAGCGGTGTCGGCGGGGGCGTCGGCGTCGTCGGAATCGCGGGACATCAGTTGGTTCACCTGTTGAAGATTAGGCCCACCGATGGGGCAACTGTCCCTCGATCAACAAAAGTTCAGCCCCTTAGGGGAAGAAAATCTAGGCCGCTCGGCGCATGGACCGTTTATGGGAGGGGTATGAAGTACGGCTTCCCGCGACGGCCGTCGCCATGCCCCGCTCCGCTCAACCGGTGGCCATCCGCTCCCCGAACGGAAGTCGTTGCACGTCGCGGGCGGTTCCGGTGACCCCGTCGAGGAAGCCCTGTGCGCGCGGTGAAGCGTGGGCCGTCAGCCACTCCGGGTCGATGTCGCAGACCGCGACCCGGACCTGCGTACCGGCCAGGGCGAGCGGCAGGGTGTGCACGACGGTCGAGGGGAAGCTGACGATCAGCCGCCCGACGGGGCCGCGGCGGGCGATCAGTTCGAGCGGCAGATCCGGGCGGACGATCTCCAGGCCGGTCGCGGCGGCGAGGCGGTGCAGCTTCTCGGTGCTCTCGCGGCGGTGGGCGAAGTAGCGGCTGGCGCCGTGCGTACGGGCCAGGGTGCCGACCGCCGCCAGATAGCGGTCGGCGTCGACGACCCCGGTCTCCACCAGCGAGGTGCCGACGATGTCGGCGGCGCCCATCACCCGGGGCGGACCGAACCGCGCCCGGGTCCAGGCGAAGTCGTTACGGGCGAGGTGCACACCGGGCGGGGCCTCGACCGGCATCGAGCTGAACACGCCGACGGTGCGCCGGCCGCCCTCGGGCGGCGGGGTGAGCCGGCGGCGCGCGGTGGCCGAGAACGGGGCGAAGACCAGGTCCCGGGCGCCGCGTCCGCCGCCGCTGCGGTGCCAGCGCACCAGCCGTTCGCCGCGGGCGAGTTGGGAGATGAACTCCATGGTGGCGGTGCCGTCGTCGACCACGACCAGGTCGGGGGCGCCGGTGAGGGCGAGCAGCAGCTGGACGTAGCGGGAGAACGGGTCGCCGATGACGATCCGGCGGGCCCGGCGCAGCAGCGGGGTGAGGCCGCCGATGGTGCGCAGCGGCGCGGTGGGGCCGCCGCGGGCCTCCTCCCAGCGCACGGTGTGTCCTTCGTCGCGGGCGAGTTCGGCCATTCGGCGCAGCTGGCCGCGGGTCATCGGGTCGTGCGGGGAGAGCACGACGATGGTGACCTCGGTGGCCGCCCCGTCGGGACCGCCACCGTCGGGGGCGGCACCGTCCGAGGCGTCGGCCTCCGCTGCGCCGGCCTCCGCTGTATCGGCCTCCGGCAGTGCCGCGTGCGCCCATTCCAGGACGTTGAGCAGTTGCACCGGGCTCTCGACGAAGGCGAGGGTGCCGGTGCCGCGGGCGGCGGAGCGGGCGGTGGCACCGGCGGCTGCGGTGCGGGGGCGGTGGCGCTGCCGGGGCACCCCCAGGAGACGACGGGCGGGAGTACCCGTCGTCCCCTGGGGCGGGACCTCGGCACCTCGCGTGAACGGCGCGGCGCGGATCCCCTCAGGTGAGCTCACCTTGTCTCCCGTCGGCTGGTGGCCGGTGTCAGACTGCCGCGGGCTGGGCCTCGGCGGCCTCCGTCTCGGCGACCACGCCGGCGACCCGGCGCAGCTTCTTCATCGGGCCGAGCTCGGACTCGTAGACCTTCTTGACGCCGTCGCCGAGGGACTCCTCGATGGTGCGGATGTCGCGCACGAGGCGGGAGAGGCCGCCGGGCTCGACGGAGGCGGCCTGGTCGGAGCCCCACATGGCGCGGTCGAGGGTGATGTGCCGCTCGATGAAGGTGGCGCCGAGGGCGACCGCGGCGAGGGTGGTCTGCAGACCGGTCTCGTGGCCGCTGTAGCCGATCGGGACGTTGGGGTACTCGTCCTGCAGGGTGTTGATCATCCGCAGGTTGAGCTCCTCGGCCTTGGCCGGGTAGGTGCTGGTGGCGTGGCAGAGCAGGATGTTGTCGCTGCCCAGGACCTCGACGGCGTGCCGGATCTGCTTGGGGGTGGACATGCCGGTGGAGAGGATGACGGTGCGGCCGGTGGCGCGCATGGCGCGCAGCAGCTCGTCGTCGGTGAGGGAGGCGGAGGCGACCTTGTAGCAGGGCACGTCGAACTTCTCCAGGAAGGCGACGGACTCCACGTCCCACGGGGAGGCGAACCACGCGATGCCGCGCTTCTTGCAGTACTCGTCGATGGCGCGGTAGCCGTCCTCGTCGAACTCCACGCGGTGGCGGTAGTCGATGTAGGTCATCCGGCCCCAGGGGGTGTCGCGCTCGATGTCCCACTGGTCGCGGGGGGTGCAGACCTCCGGGGTCCGCTTCTGGAACTTCACCGCGTCACAGCCGGCGTCGGCGGCGGCGTCGATCAGCGCGAAGGCGTTCTCCAGGTCGCCGTTGTGGTTGATGCCGATCTCGCCGGTGACGTAGACGGGGCGGCCGGGGCCGGCCTCGCGGGTACCGAGCTTGCGGAGGCGGGAGTTGGTGCTCATGGGGAGATTCCTTCGTGTGGATACGGGGGTGTGCTGGGGGAACAGGGGAGCAGGGGGTGGGTTACAGGGAGGGGCCCAGCAGCCAGCCGGCGATCTCGCGGATCGCGCCGCTGCCTCCGGGCGTGGCGGTGACGGCGCGGGCCGCGCCGCGCACCACGTCGTGTGCCCCGGCGACCGCCACCGGCCAGCCGACGAGGTCGAAGCACGGGAGGTCGTTGACGTCGTTGCCGACGTAGAGCACGCGCTCGGGCGCGACTCCGGCCTCCTCGCACCACTGCTTGAGGGCGAGGTCCTTGCGGTCGATGCCGTGCAGGACGGGCACCCGCAGCTTGCGGGCCCGGGCGGCGACGACCGGGTTGGTCTCGGTGGACAGGATCAGCAGCTTCAGCTCGGCCCGGCGCAGGGCGGCGATGCCGAGGCCGTCGCCGCGGTGGACCGCGACGATCTCCCGGCCGTCGGCGTCGATCAGCACCCGGTCGTCGGTCTGGGTGCCGTCGAAGTCGAGGACGACCGCGTCGATGTCGTCGCGGGTCGGCAGGGCGCCGGGGCGGGCAGCGTCCAGCAGCGGCGCGAGCGCGCGGGCGCGGGCGAGGTCGTGCGGGTCGTCGACCTCCAGCACCCGGGCCGGGTCGGTGCGGACGAGTTCGGTGCGGCCGAAGAAGCGGTGGCCGCTGGTGCGGAAGCCGGCCGCGTCCATGGCGTAGGCGGCGCCGGTCTCCAGCAGGTCCTGGGGCCGGTCCTGGCGGCGCGGCCGGAAGGACTTGTCGTGGTTGACGCCGTGGCCACCGTCGCCGGCGGTCGCGCCGCCCACCGCGGGCTCGGCGTCGCGCCAGACGAAGCCGTGGAAGGGCGCCACGGTCAGCGCGCTGTCGGCGCCGCCCTCGACGACCGCGGCGGCCACCCCGTCGACGTCCTCGCGGACCAGGAACGGGCTGGTGCACTGGACCAGCAGCACCGCGTCGACCGTGGTGCCCTGCTCGGCCTCGTACGCGTCCATGGCGTGCAGGACGGCGGCCTCGCTGGTGGCGGTGTCGCCCGCGATGTCGCCGGGGCGCCGGACGACGACGGCTCCGGCGCTGCGCGCGGCGGCCGCGATCCCGGCGTCGTCGGTGGAGACCACCACGTCGGTGACCAGGCGGGCGGCGCGGCATTCGCGGACCGCGCGGGCCACCAGGGGCACGCCCCCGACGGCGGCGAGGTTCTTGGCGGGCACGCCCTTGGATCCGCCGCGGGCGGGGATGACGGCAACCACGGTGGGTGGCATTGCGGGCTCCTTGGTCGGGCCGGGGGCGGAGGCTGGGGAGGTCACAGCTGGCCCCAGCGGCGGATGGCGGGGGCGACGCGCTGGACGCCGTGGCGATAGGCGCCGCGGGCGGCCTCGCGGACGGTCTCGCGGGCGATCCGGCGCAGTCCGCCGGTCTCCTCGGGGGCGTCGGTGTGGCCGGGGAGCGGGGCGCCCTGCGGGTCCAGGCCGTGCCGCGCGAGGATGCCGGGCAGGTAGCCGGGGGCGGTGCGCGGTGTGTAGTACGGGGTGAGCGGCGGCAGGGTCGCGGCCTCGCGGAGTGCGGTGACCCGGGCACGGGCCGCGTCGAAGGCGCTCTCGTATTCGCCCTCGGCGGCGACTCCCTGGCGGGCCAGCCAGCCCGGGTCGGGTTCCGGGCGGTGGCCGGCGTCCAGCTCGTCCCAGGAGGCCAGGCAGCCGGAGCCGAGGAAGTGGTGGTTGCCGAGGACCTCGCGGATGCCGAGGTCGGTGAGGACGGCGGTGGGGATGCCGCGGTGCAGGGATTCCAGGGCGGCGGTGGAGCTGACCGTCACCAGCAGGTCGGTGCGGTCCAGGACCTCGCCCATGTTGCCATACACCAGGCGGCAGTTGGCGGGCAGTCCGCCGGGGATCTTGGCGGCGAGCTTCTGGTACGGCAGTTCCTCGATGTGCGTGGTGTGTTCGCCGGGCTTGCTGCGGAGCTTGATCAGCACCTCGCGGCCGGGGTGCTTACGGGCGTGCTCAACGGCCCGGCGCAGCAGGTACGTCCGGTCGGCGCGGTTCTCCGGGACGGAGGGCTGGGCGGCGAACACCACGGTGTAGGGGGCGTGTTCGGCGGTGTAGCGGTCGCCGCCGAGGAACGGCAGGGCGCATTCGACGACGCTGCCGTCGTCGGCGCCGACCCCGCGGTAGACGGCGCGGAACCGCTCTGCGTCGTGCCGGGAGTTGGCGAGGACGACGTCCGCGCCGTGCCGCAGCAGCAATCCGTCGGCGAGCTTCTCGTAGACCACTCCGACGTAGCCGGTGACGACCACGGGGCGCTGATCGGCGCCCTCCCAGGCGCGGGCGAGGCCGTGCAGCATGGCCTGTACCGCGCCGCCGACGCAGGCCAGCACGACGACGTCGTAGCGGGTGCGGTCGATGGTGCGCACGAAGTCGACGCCCCGGATCTCGCGCAGCGCGTCCGCCCGGGCGCCGACCTCGTCGAGCTGGCGGACCGTGGGAGTGGCGCGGCCGCGGAGCAGATATCCGTCGAGCCGGATGTCCGATTGGATTCGGTACGCTGTCAAAGCGCCCCATTTCCAGCGGGTATCCGAGTCGGCGAGCACGGCGACTCGCGGCGGGGAAGCGGTACGTGATGGCACGTCGAAGACGCTAGGAAGGCATTCCGTTTGGCGGGCCAACTGGGTCGCAACAAAGGGTTAACAGCGGGTCGACGAATGACGAACCGGCCCGATTACCGGCCCGGTTAACCATCCCGCCATTCTTCGTTCACCCCGGTGTCCACACCGCGTAAAGACGAATGCCGGACCGACACCTAACGTCACCCGGGTGGTTAAGCTCTCCGTCATCGTGCCGTTCTACAACGTGCAGACATACGCGCCCGACACCCTGAAAAGCCTCGCGGCCAACGCCCGCGACGACTTTGAATTCCTGCTCGTCGACGACTGTTCGCGCGACGAGACCCCGGAGATCCTCGCGCGTGCCGAGCGTGAGCTGCCGGGCGCCAGAGTGCTGCGGCACGAACGGAACGGCGGCCTGGCCACCGCCCGCAACACCGGCCTGGACCAGGCCCGCGGGGAGTACCTCACCTTCCTCGACGGCGACGACTGGCTGGCACCCGGCTACTTCACCGAACTCCTCTCGGCCATCGAGGAGTTGGGGTGTGACTTCGTCCGCACCGACCACGTCCAGTGCACCGCCCGGGCGCGCACCGTGCACCGCGTGCCGCACGGCCGGCGCGGGGTGGTGCTGGATCCGCGCGCGGTGATCCTGCCCGCGGACCGCTCCACCTCGGTCGACTACGCCTACGCCTGGGCCGGGATGTACCACCGCCGGCTGCTGGACGACGGGGTGCTGCGTTTCAAGGACGGGCTGCGCACCGCCGAGGACCGGCCGTGGATCTGGCGGCTGCACCGCGAGGCGAAGTCCATGGCGGTGGTCGGTCTGCTCGGTGTTTTCTACCGGCGCGGAGTGGCCTCGTCGCTCACCCAGATCGGTGATGTGCGGCAATTGGATTTCATCCGGGCATTCGACCAGGTGATCGAGGAAACCGCACAGGACCGCGATGCGGACCGACTGCTTCCGAAAGCGGTCCGGACCTATTGCGCGATCATTTCCCACCACCTCGGTTCGATCGAACGTTTCGAACCGCAGGTGGCCCGTAAATTGCGTTCGATGAGTGCCGCGGCCATGAAGCGCATGCCGCAGGACGTACTGAAGGAAGCACTGGATTCGATGGATGTGCAGCGCGCGTCCCGGCTGCGGCGGCTGCGCCGTCGCCCTGTCCCTGCCGAGGTGGCCGCCTGATGCCCACCCGAGCCCGCACCCAGATCTTCGTGGCGTCCACGCTGTACGGCGCGGCGACGCTCGCCGCGGCGCTGGACGCCGACCGGTTCGCGCCGGCCGGCCGCCGGCTGCTGCTGCTCAGCAACAACGCGACGACCCCGGAGACCACCGCGTCGCTGGACACCATGCCCGGCTTCGAGCGGCTGCGCGGCCGCTTCGACCGGGTGCTGTCGTGGAACGAGACGATCAGCCCCTTCCACCCGGGCGGCTGGTCCCCGCGCGCGGACGACGTCCCGCTGTGGGAGCGCCACCTGCGGCTGCTGTGGGGCCTGGGTGACGACCAGGTCGAGCTGGTCGTGGAGTCCATCCAGGTCAACCCGGCGCTGGCGATCGCCCAGCTCTTCCCGGACGCGCCGATCGAGGTCTACGCGGACGGGCTGATGAGCTACGGCCCGACCCGCAACAAGCTCGACCCGCTGGTCGGCACCCGGATCGGCCGGCTGCTGCACCTGGACCTGGTGCCGGACCTGTCGCCGCTGCTGCTCACCGAGTTCGACGTGCCGGCCGAGACCGTCCCGACCGACGCCTTCACCAAGGTGCTGTCCGAACTCGCCGACGTCAGCGGCCCGTTGGACCTCCCGGAGGGCGGCGCGCTGCTCCTCGGGCAGTACCTCTCCGCGCTGGGCATCCTCACCCCGGAAGAGGAGGAGGAGCTGCATGTGCGGATGGTGCGCGGCGCCGCCGGGCGCGGGCACCGCGAGATCGTCTTCAAGCCGCACCCGTCCGCGCCGGCCCGCTGGTCGCGGCTGCTGGAGCGGGAGGCGGAGAAGCTGGACGTGGCACTGACGGTGCTCGACAGTCCGGTGCTGGCCGAGGTGGTCTACCAGCGGATGCGGCCCGCGCTGGTCGTCGGCTGCTTCTCCACCGCCCTGCTGACCGCGGCCACCTTCTACGGCCTGCCGGTCGCCCGCACCGGAACCGATCTGCTGCTGGAGCGGCTGACGCCGTATCAGAACAGCAACCGCATCCCGGTGACGCTGGTGGACGCCCTGGTCCCGGACCTGGAGGACACCGGCGAGCGGCCGCGTACGAGCGCCACCGCGGCGTCCGTCGAGGGGCTGGTCGCCGCGGTCGGCTATGCGATGCAGCACCAGATCTACCCGGAGCTGCGGCCGGCCGCCGAACGCTATCTCGCGGCCCACCTCGACGCGCGGACCTGGCGCTACTTCAAGCGCCGCCGGCTGACCGCGCTGGCGCTGCCCGGCGCGATCCCCTCCCAGCTGTCCTTCATCCCGCGCAACGCCACGGTCCGCCGGGTCGCCCGCCGGGCCCGGGCGGTGCAGCGGCGGCTGAAGAAGCGGGCCGTCTTCGGATGACGACGACCCCGCCGCTGGCGACCGGCGCGCCACCCGTCGCGCCGGACCTCGTCACCCCCGCCCCGCAGCGCCTGATACGGCGGCGCAGCCGCGACGGAGCACCGTCCCGGCTGCGCGCCCTCGACGGGCTGCGGCTGCTGGCCGCCCTGATGGTCGCCGCGTACCACTACGGCGGGCGCGGCGGCGAGATAGCCGGGGCCTGGGGCGACTCCCCGTCCCATCAATTCCCCACCCTGGCACCGCTGTTCGCCTACGGCTGCCTGGGCGTCCAGATCTTCTTCGTGATCAGCGGGTTCGTGATCTGCCTGTCCGGCTGGGGCCGGACCCTGCGGGCCTTCGTCGCCTCCCGCATCTCCCGCCTCTATCCCGCCTACTGGGCCGCGATCCTGCTCGTCACCGCGGTCTTCGCGCTCCCCTTCGTCGCCTACAAGGCGCTCGCGCCCAGCGAGGTCCTGACGAACCTCACCATGCTCCAGCAGCCGCTCGGCGTGCACCGCGTCCTCGGCGTCTGCTGGACCCTCTGGGCGGAGATGCGCTTCTACGCGCTCTTCGCGCTCTGCGTGGTCCTGCCGGGCGCGACCCGCGGCCGGGTGGTCCTCTTCTGCGCCGGCTGGACGCTGGCCGCGGCGCTGGCCCAGGCCGCGCACCAGCCGCTGCTGGACGTCGTCCTGATGCCGGAGTACGCGCCGTTCTTCATCGGCGGCATCGGGCTGTACCTGCTGCACCGCTACGGCCCCCGGGATCCGGTCGCCTGGGCGATCGTCCTGGTCAGCTGGCTCATCGGGCAGCACTACGCGGTCGCCGGCCTCTGGCACGCCGCGTCGGTGCACGCCTTCTCCTACCGTTCGACGGCCGGCATCATCGCCGTCGTCACCCTCGGTTTCGTACTGGTCGGGGCGGTCGCCCTGGGCGCGCTGCGGTGGGCGGACTGGCGCTGGCTGACCGTCGCCGGTGCGCTCACCTACCCCTTCTACCTGGTCCACGAGCACCTGGGCTGGGTCGTGGTGCGCGCCCTGCACCGCACCCTCGGCGTGCCATCCGCCCTGACGCTGGTCCTGACGACCGGGCTGATGCTGCTGCTGGCGTGGGTGCTGTACCGCTGTGTGGAGCGTCCGCTGACCCCCCGCCTGAAGCGGGCACTGGACCCGCGGCGCTGATCAGCGGCCGGCCCGGGCTCCCGGACCGGCCGTCGCCTCGATGCCCGCGAGGATGATCCGCAGCCCGGCCTCGAAGCTGCGGTCGAGGTCGCCGAACATCTCCCGGCCGCCGCGTGCCGCGAGGGGATAGCGGTCGCCCAGATCCGCCTCGCGCCGGTCGAAGTCATAGGCCGGGTCCCGGGTCTCCGGACGGCCCGGCTCCGGGTGCACCGACTGCTCCTCGATCACCAGCCCGATGGTGAAGTTGTACGCGGTCCACCAGGCGTGCACCGCCTCGCCCAGCGTGAAGCCGGCCGTGGTGAGCCGGCGCAGGAAGCCGTCCAGCGGCGCGGCGAAGCTGCTGTCGGTCATCCGCGTGCCGCTGAAGACCTTCCCGCCGTCGCGGTAGCCGAGCAGTGCCCGGCGCAGTCCCCGGCAGGCGGTGAGCAGCAGCTCCTGCCAGGTCCCGTCGAAGGCCGACCCGTCCGGCCCCTGCCCGGTGAGCGGCACGGCCATCCGCCGGAACATCTCGGTGGCCATCTCGTCGAGCAGTTCCTGCTTGTTCTTGAAGTGCCAGTAGAGCGCGGGGGCCTTGACGTCCAGCTCCGTGGCGATCCGGCGCAGGGTCAGGCCGTCCAGGCCGACCTCGTTCAGCAGCCGCAGTGCGGTGGTGACCACTTGTTTCCGGTCGATGCGCGAAACCATGTTGACAACTTAACACCGTTAAGGCCATGCTCGGAAGCATGGAACTTAACAGCGTTAAGGACATGAGCGGTCAGCCGGACACCCTCCCCGCGGCCGTCGACGTACTGATCGCGGGAGCGGGCCCGACCGGCCTCGCGCTGGGCATCGACCTGGCCCGCCGCGGCGTGCGCGCCCTGATCGTCGAGCGCCAGGACCGCCTCTCCCCCGGCGCGCGCGGCAACGGCCTGCAGCCGCGCACCCAGGAGGTCTACGAAGACCTCGGGGTGCTGGACGCCATCCGCGCGGCCGGCGGCGACTACCCGGTCACCGCCCGCTGGCAGGACGGCCGGATCATCGGCACCGAGGTGATGATCGAGCGGGTCGAGCCGACGCCCGCCGCGCCGCACGCGAACGCGATGATGGTGCCGCAGTTCCGCAACCTGGAGCTGCTCCACGAACGGCTCACCGAGCTCGGCGGCAGCGTCCTGTTCTCCACCGAACTCACCGACTTCACCCAGGACGCGGACGGGGTGACGGCCCGTCTCGTCACCGCCGGCGGCACGCCGCACTCCGTGCGCGCCGCCTATCTGGTCGCCGCCGACGGCGGGCGCAGCACGGTCCGCCGGGCACTCGGCACCGGGATGAGCGGGCCGGGGGCCCTGGAAATGGGGCCGGGCGCCGCGCTGCTCGCGGACGTCCGGATCAGCGGCCTGGACCGCGACCACTGGCACCGCTGGGAATCGACCGAGGGCGGTTTCGTCGCCCTGCTGCCGCTGGCCGGCACCGATCTCTTCCAGGGCATGATCGTGGCTTCCACCGAGGGGCCGGACGCCTCTCCCGAGATGGTCCGCGCGGCGATCGCGGCGCACACCCACCTCACCGCCGAGCAGGTCACCGACGTCGTCTGGACCTCCGTCTTCCGGCCCAAGGCGGGCCTGGCCGACACCTTCCGCACCGGCCGGGTCTTCCTCGCCGGCGACGCCGCGCACATCCACTCACCGGCCGGCGGCCAGGGCCTGAACACCAGCGTCCAGGACGGCTACAACCTCGGCTGGAAGCTCGGCCTGGTCCTGCGGCACGGCGCACCCGACACCCTGCTCGACACCTACGAGGCCGAACGCCGCCCGATAGCCGAGCGCATCCTCGACACCAGCACCCGGCTGCACCGCTCGCGCTCGCTGCGCCGCGGCCGCGACCTGCACCAGCTCGACATCGGCTACCCGGACAGCCCGCTGACCCGGGAGCTGCGCACCGGTCTGCCCGAGGACGCGCTGCGGGCCGGCGACCGGGCGCCCGACGCCCCCTGCCACACCCCCGACGGCAAGGCCGTCCGGCTCTTCGACGCCTACCGGGGCCCGCACTTCACCCTGCTCGTCCTCGGCGAGACCGACCTCGACGCCGCCGCGCTGCCCGCCGACCCGGCCCTGCTGCGGATCGTCCGCGCCGGCGGCTCGGACCCCGACCTGATCGACACCGACGGCCACCTCCGCGCCGCCTACGGCGACGGTCCCGCCGTCCTCCTCGTCCGCCCGGACGGCTACCTCGCCCTCGCCGCCCCGGCCACCGGCGCCACCACCGCGGTGGCCGAGGCCCTGGCCGCGTACATCGGCGCGCCCGCCCCGCAGCCGGCCGTCTGACCTGCGGTTCCACAAGCGCGCGAGGCCGTACGAGCGGAAACTCCGCCGTACGGCCTCGCGCCGGGAACGGGCACCTTAAGGGGGGTGCGGCGCCCGGGGCGGCAGGGGTCCGCCCTGAAGGACCATGAACCGGGGCTACACGACCAGGGAGAGCAACAGCACGCACCCGATGCCGACCACCGAGATCAGCGTCTCCATCACCGACCAGGTCTTCAGCGTCTGGCCGACGGTCAACCCGAAGTACTCCTTGACCAGCCAGAAGCCGGCGTCGTTGACATGGCTGAAGAACAGCGAGCCGCAGCCGATCGCCAGTACCAGCAGCGCCACATGAGTGGTGCTCATGTCCGCGGCGAGCGGGGCCACCAGACCGGCGGCCGAGATGGTGGCCACCGTCGCCGAGCCGGTCGCGAGCCGGATGGCGACCGCGATCAGCCAGGCCAGCAGCAGCGTGGAGAGGTGCCAGCCCTTGGAGACGTCCAGGATCATCTGACCCACGCCGCAGTCCACCAGCGTCTGCTTGAAGCCGCCGCCCGCGCCGACGATCAGCACCACGCCGGCGATCGGGGCGAGCGACTTCTCCACGGTGGCCGCGGTCCGCCCGCGGCTGAAACCGGCCGCCCGGCCGAGCGTGAACATCGCGACGATCACCGCGGTCAGCAGCGCGATCAGCGGCGATCCGACCACGTCAAAAACCCGCTGCACACCGGCCTTCGGATCGTCGACGACGACGTCCACCAGCGCCTTGGCCAGCATCATCACGACCGGCAGCAGCACGGTGGCGACGGTGATCCCGAACCCGGGCCGCTTCTCCAGCTCCTCCGAGGCGCGTTGCGGGATCATCTTCTCCGGCGGGCGGACGTCCACCCAGCGGGCCGCGTAACGCGAGAAGACCGGGCCCGCGATGATCGCGGTCGGCACGGCCACGACCACGCCGAGCGCCAGGGTGACGCCGAGGTTCGCGCCGACCGCGTCGATCGCCACCAGCGGGCCGGGGTGCGGCGGGATCAGCCCGTGCATGACGGACAGTCCGGCCAGCGCCGGGATGCCGATCCGCATCAGCGAGAAGTTGCCGCGCTTGGCGACCAGCAGGACCACCGGGATCAGCAGCACGATGCCGACCTCGAAGAAGATCGGCAGCCCGACGATCCCGGCGATCAGCACCATCGCCCACGGCATCGCCCGCCTGCTCGACCGCGCAAGGATCGTGTCGACGATCTGATCCGCGCCGCCGGAGTCGGCGAGCAGCCGGCCGAGGATCGCACCCAGCGCGATCAGCACCCCGGTCCCGGCGACCGTGGTCCCCAGCCCCGTCGAGAAGCTGACGATGACCTTGTCGAGCGGTGCCCCGGCCACCGCCCCGAGCACCAGCGAGCCGATGATCAGCGACAGGAAGGCGTGCAGCTTGAACTTGGTGATGAGCAGGACGATGACGGCGATGCCGGCCAGGACGGCGATGCCCAGCTGGGCGTGACCGGCCGAGGTGATCGGCACGGTCGCGTCCGCTGCGAGCATCTCGACGCTGAGATGTGTCACGGCGCTTCCCTTGGTTGGACGGGAGGGGGAGGGGGTTACCCGGCGGATGCGGCCTGCGCACGCAGTGCGGCCACCGCCCGCCCGGCGATCTGCTGCGGGGTGCCGGCGACGTCGACCGCGACGCCCGCCTCGTCCGGCCCGAGGGGTTCGAGCGTGGCGAACTGCGAGTCCAGCAGCGTGGTCGGCATGAAGTGGCCCTGACGCTCGGCCATCCGCGCCTGGATCAGCGCGCGGTCACCGGTCAGATGCAGGAAGACCAGGCCCGGGGCGGCGGCCCGCAGCCGGTCCCGGTAGGCCCGCTTCAGCGCCGAGCTGCTGACCACGCCGCCCCGCCCGGCCCGGCCGTGCGCCCAGGCGCCGATCGCATCCAGCCAGGGGCCGCGGTCGGCGTCGTCCAGCGGGACACCGGCCGTCATCTTGGCGATGTTGGCCGGGGGATGGAAGTCGTCGCCCTCGGCGTACGGGACGCCCAGTTCGGCGGCCACCAGCGGGCCGATGGTGGTCTTGCCGGTGCCGGCCACGCCCATCACGACGATGACGTCTGGGGCGGCGTCGGGAGTGCTCATCCCGGGTTACCTCGCTGTCTTCCTTGACCCCGTGCACCCCCACTGAAGCCGATTACATACGACGTATTCAAGAGTCTGTGATGCAAACGTCATACTTAATTGCCCGGGAGGCGGGAACGTACGCTTACTCCATGGAGAACGAGGGGAAGGGCCTGCACGGCCGCGTGCTGGAGGCCCTCGGGCCCGAGATCACCGCGGGCGACCACCCTCCGGGCACGGTCCTGCGCACCGACGAGCTGGCGCAGCGCTTCGACGTCTCGCGCACGGTCATCCGCGAGGCGATCCGGGTCCTGGAATCCATGCAGCTGGTCGCCTCCCGGCGCCGGGTCGGGGTGACCGTCCGCCCCACCGAGGAGTGGAACGTCTACGACCCGCGGGTCATCGGCTGGCGGCTGACCGGCCGGGACCGCCCCCGCCAGCTGCGCTCACTGACCGTCCTGCGCTCGGCCGTCGAACCGGTCGCCGCCGGACTCGCCGCCCAGCACGCCACGCCCGCCCAGTGCGCCGAACTCACCGAACACGCCATGGGCATGGTCGCCACCTCACGCGGCCAGCAGCTCGACGCGTACCTGGTCCACGACGTGGCCTTCCACCGCGTGATCCTCGCCGCCTCCGGCAACGAGATGTTCGCCCGCCTCGCGGACGTCGTCGCGGCCGTCCTGACCGGCCGCACCCACCACCACGTCATGTTCACCGACCCCGACCCGGCCGCGGTCACCCTCCACGTCCAGGTCGCAGAGGCGGTCCGCACGGGCGACGCGGGGGCCGCGGAGCGGCTGACCCGCGAGATCACCACCGGGGCGATGGCCGAACTGGACGTCCTGGCGCCGTAGTTGGGCCCTCCCACGTACCCGTCTGCCCCGCCGCGGGTCGTCCCGCCGTGGCGCTTTGCGGCGCCCCCGCACGTACCCGTCTGTCCCGCCGCGGGCCGTCCCGCCGTGGCGCCTGCGGCGGGCTGGTGGTTGTCGGGTGCGGTGCCGGCCCTCCAGACTCCGTCCTCCGGTCCGGCCCCTCCCGTTGGGGGATAGGGAAAAGGCCGGTGGGGGTGCGCGTCAGAACAGCGGCTGCTGGCCCGGGAACGGGGGCTCCTCGGGGTCGAAGAGCCGCTCGGCGGGGGCCATCAGCGGGGCGATCCGCCGTGACCCCGGACAGGAGATCAGCTCCAGCCCCGTCCGCCGCCCCGGCGGGTCATGCCGGGCAAAGCGGCCGCCGACAACGGCGATCTCTCGAGTACACACGGGGCACGCACGACGCGGACTGGACATGCGCCCATTGTTCCCTCCCCCATACCCGTCCGCGGCGCCGCGGGTGGTGGTTACCTGCACCCCCACCCACCCGCACCCTTCCCCCAACGGGAGGGGACGGGCCGGAGGGGCCGGTGTTTGGGACGTAAAGCGCCAGCAGTCCCAAACACCGGC